>NZ_JANFVR010000339.1 GCF_024609805.1 Tahibacter caeni
CCTCGGCACGATCGCGCGGCCGGCGAGCCTGGACCGCATCGCCTGGGCGCAGCTCGTCGCCGGCTTCGGCCGCGTGCGCGCCGCCCAGCATCGCTGGCTGGCCGGCGAGGCGCCCGACTGAGTGCCGCGGCGCGATCGGCTATGATGCGCGCCCGCTGCGGCTGCGGAGATTTTCCGGCGTGACCGACACCGACGACGAAACCGACCTGCACTGGATGCGGCAGGCGCTGGCGCTCGCGCGGCAGGCCGAGGAGCTGCACGGCGAGGTGCCGGTCGGCGCGCTGCTCGTGCTCGACGGCCGCGTGATCGGCGAAGGCCACAACCACAACATAGGGCTCAACGATCCGAGCGCGCATGCGGAAATCCAGGCGCTGCGCGAAGCCGGCCGCCGCATCGGCAACTATCGTTTTCCGGGAGCGACCCTGTACGTGACCCTGGAGCCCTGCGCGATGTGCGCGATGGCGATGATCCATGCGCGCGTCGCGCGCGTCGTCTTCGGTGCGGCCGATCCGAAGACCGGTGCGGCCGGCAGCGTGTTCGACACCCTGATCTCGGAACGCCACAACCATCGCATCGCCGTGCGCGGCGGCGTCGCGGCCGAGGAATCCGGCGCGCTGCTGCGCGCGTTCTTTCGCAAGCGGCGTTGAATCGCCGTCGCTGCGGCATGGCGACCGCAGGCCGGTCTTCCGGCTCTGCGACATTCCGGCTTCTCGAAGTCTCCGCCGCCGTTTCAGTCCCGCGCAGGCCGCGACGGCGCGAAGCGCTGCCTCAATAGCCGGTCCAGCTGGTTCGCGAACGCCTGGCGGTCGCGCGGATGCAGCGCCGCGGGGCCGCCCGTGTCGACGCCGGCCCCGCGCAGTTCGTCCATGAAATTGCGCAGGCTCAGGCGCTGGGCGATGCTGTCGGCCGTGTACAGCTCGCCGCGCGGATTCAGCGCGAGCGCGCCTTTCTCGATGACCTTGGCCGCGAGCGGAATGTCGGCCGTGACGACGAGATCGCCGGCCTCGACGCGTTCGACGATGGCCGCATCGGCCGCATCGAAGCCGCCGGGAACTTGCATCGAACGGATGTGCGGCGACGGCGGCGTCCGGATGAGCTGATTGGCGACGAGGACGGTTTCGATGCCGACGCGGTCGGCCGCGCGAAACACGATGTCCTTGATCACGTTGGGGCAGGCGTCGGCATCGACCCAGAGGCGCATGGCGGCGGTTTCCTCGCGAGGAAGCTCGTGGCGGAAGCGATCGCGCGCCGGTCGTTCGAGCGGCGCGCGAGGCGGAGGATTCGCGCCACAGGACGATGCCCGGCGCGCGGCCTGCGGTGCGTTGTGCGGCGCCGTGAACGGGTGCCGCGAATCATTGCGGCGCGAGGCGGGCAGGGCGCCCGCGCTCGCGCCGGGAAGGTCAGGCCTTGGACCGGGCGAGCTTGAGCCAGGTGTCGACGACCGTGTCCGGGTTCAGCGATACCGATTCGATGCCCTGTTCCATGAGCCACTGGGCCAGATCCGGATGGTCCGACGGGCCCTGGCCGCAGATGCCGATGTACTTGCCCTTCGCGCGCGCGGTCTGGATCGCCATCGACAGCAGCCTCTTGACCGCCGCGTTGCGCTCGTCGAACAGGTGCGAAACGATGGCCGAGTCGCGGTCCAGGCCCAGGGTCAGCTGGGTCAGGTCGTTGGAGCCGATCGAAAAACCGTCGAAAATTTCAAGGAATTCGTCGGCCAGCAGCGCGTTGGACGGCAGCTCGCACATCATGATGAGCTTGAGGCCGTTCTCGCCGCGCCTGAGGCCGTTCTCGGCCAGCACTTCGATGACCTTGCGTCCTTCCTCGAGCGTGCGCACGAACGGGATCATGACCCAGGCGTTGGCCAGACCCATCTCTTCGCGCACGCGCTTCATCGCGCGGCATTCCAGCGCGAAGCAGTCGCGGAACGAGGGATCGACGTAGCGCGCGGCGCCGCGGAAGCCGATCATCGGGTTCTCTTCGTGCGGCTCGTAGCGCGCGCCGCCGATCAGGTTCGCGTACTCGTTGGACTTGAAGTCCGACAGGCGCACGATGACCGGATTCGGCGCGAACGCGGCCGTGATCGTCGCGATGCCTTCGGCGAGGCGGTCGACGTAGAACTCGACCGGATCGGCGCCGTTGATGCGCTCGTCGATCTTGCGCCGCGTCTCGGCGTCCTGCTGGCGGTATTCGAGCAGCGCCTTGGGATGCAGGCCGATGTGGCTGGCGATGATCATCTCCAGCCGCGCGAGGCCGACACCGGCGTTGGGCAGCATCGCGAAGTCGAACGCACGCTCGGGATTGGCCACGTTCATCATGATTTTCAGCGGCGCCGGCGGCATCGCGCCGAGGTCGGCGGTCAGCCGCTCGAACGGCAGCTTGCCGTCGTAGATGCGGCCGGTGTCGCCTTCGGCGCAGGACACGGTCACTTCGGCGCCGTCGGGAATCGTGTCGAGCGCGTTGCCGCAGCCGACCACGGCCGGCACGCCGAGCTCTCGCGCGATGATCGCCGCGTGGCAGGTGCGGCCGCCGCGGTTGGTCACGATCGCGGCGGCGCGCTTCATGACCGGTTCCCAGTCCGGGTCGGTCATGTCGGCGACGAGCACGTCGCCGTTCTGCACGCGGTTCATGTCGGCGAGCGAGCGGATCACGCGCGCGGTGCCGGCGCCGATCTTCTGGCCGATCGCGCGGCCTTCGGTCAGCACGGGGCCGTGGCCCTTGAGCTGGAAGCGTTCGATCTGCGTCGCGCGGCCGCGCGACTTCACGGTTTCCGGACGCGCCTGCACGATGTAGAGCTTGCCGGTGATGCCGTCCTTGGCCCATTCCACGTCCATCGGGCGGCCGTAGTGCTGCTCGATCACGAGCGCCTGCTTGGCCAGCTCGTGCACGTCGGCGTCGCTGATGCAGAAGCGCACGCGGTCGGCGGCCGGCGTTTCCTCGGTGCGCACGCGTTCGCCGGGCTTGTCGGAATAGACCATGCGCAGCTGCTTGGCGCCGACCTGACGGCGCAGTATGGCCGGGCGGCCTTCGCGCAAGGTGGGCTTGTAGACGTAGAACTCGTCGGGATTGACCGCGCCCTGCACGACCATTTCGCCGAGGCCGTAGCTGCCGGTCACGAACACCGCGTCGCGGAAGCCCGATTCGGTGTCGAGCGTGAACAGCACGCCCGAGGCGCCGACGTCGGAGCGCACCATGAGCTGCACGCCGGCCGACAGGAACACGTCCTCATGCTTGAAGCCGTGATGCACGCGATAGGCGATCGCGCGGTCGTTGTAGAGCGAGGCGAACACTTCCTTGACCTTGTGCACGACGTCGTCGGCGCCGGTGACGTTCAGGAAGGTTTCCTGCTGGCCAGCGAACGAGGCGTCGGGCAGATCCTCGGCCGTCGCTGAGGAACGCACGGCGACGGAGACGTCATCGCCGCCGGCGTCGCGGCAGAGCTTGGCGTAGGCATCGCGGACTTCGCGGTCGAAGGCCGGGATCAGCGGCGTTTCGACGACCCAGTTGCGGATCTCGGCGCCGGCGCGGGTCAGCTCGTCGACGTTCTCGACGTCGAGGCCGGCCAGACGCTGCTGGATGCGGTCGGCCAGGCCGCTCTGGGCGATGAACTGCTGGAACGCGTGGGCGGTCGTCGCGAAACCGCCCGGTACGGAGACGCCGAGCTTGGCCAGGTTGCCGATCATTTCGCCCAGCGACGAGTTCTTGCCGCCGACCTTGCCGAGGTCGGAAAGTCGCAGGTTGTCCAGCCAAAGCACCAGGTCGCTCAAGGTCAGTCTCCGGATTGCAGAAGGAATGCGACACCGGGCCCTGCGCAACCCGCGGCGGCAGGAACCGGTCCGGCGCGGCGGCGCGGGACGCGGACATGCGTGCTGCAGGTACGCCGACGGGCGTCGGCGTCGAAAAGACGGGCAATTTTCCGGGTTCGCGCCCGACGAAACAAGTTGTGCAGTGCGGAAAGGCCGGGAATGGGGAATGGGTGGAAGCCGTGAATGGGGAATCGGGAATCGGGAATCGTAAAAATCGGGTTGACGCCGGGCCTTATTCCCGCATGCTCTTTCCGATTTCCCATTCCCCATTCCCGGCTCCTCATGCGCAGAACCATCTATTTCATTTCCGACGGCACCGGCATCACGGCCGAGACCATAGGCCATTCGGTGCTGACCCAGTTCGACGGCATCGAATTCGACACCTTCCGCATTCCGTTCGTCGACGACGAGGCCAAGGCCCAGGCGGCGGCGATCCGCATCAAGACCTGCCATGCGCAGACCGGCGCACGGCCGATCGTCATCAACACCGTCGTCGATCCGGCGCTGACCGAAGTGCTGGCCGGCTGCGGCGCGTTGATGGTCGACGTGTTCGCGCCGTTCATCGGCCCGCTCGAGCAGGAGCTCGGCACGCCGCGTTCGCGCCACGTGAACAAGGCGCACGGCCTGGTCAACTTCGCCGAGTACGAGGCGCGCATCAACGCGACCAACTACGCGCTGTCGCACGACGACGGCGTGTCGACGAACTACGCCGACGCCGAGATGATCCTGGTCGGCGTGTCGCGCTCGGGCAAGACGCCGACCTGCCTGTACATGGCGCTGCATTACGGGGTGAGGGCGGCGAACTATCCGCTGACCGACGAGGACCTCGAGAAGATGGAGCTGCCGGCGCGGCTGCGGCCCTACCGCAACCGGCTCTACGGCCTGACCATCGATGCGCAGCGCCTGGCCCAGGTACGCGAGAACCGGCGGCCGAACAGCCGCTACGCGACTCTGGAGCAGTGCCGCTGGGAACTGGCCCAGGCCGACAAGCTGTTCCGGCGCGAGAACATTCCGGTGCAGAACACCACGCATACCTCGATCGAGGAGATCGCGAGCAAGATCCTCTCGGCCCTGGGCATCGAGAAGCACATGTTCTGAACGGGAGCGGCACGCCTGCCGTCGCGGCGCAGGGCCGGGCGGCGGGCCGCGGTGCCGCGCGGCCCTGCCGGCTGCGGCGCAAAAAAAAACG
>NZ_JANFVR010000034.1 GCF_024609805.1 Tahibacter caeni
AGCTAGGCGCCCGGCCGGAGCGCTGCGGGCCGGCCCGACACGGATCCGGTGGTGCCGGTGCCGGTGCCGATGACGGCACCGCACCGCCGGTCCATCGCCGCGCGGCCGGCCATTGAGCCGTCGCCGGCCGGCCCCATCTGCGACCGGATGTCGCGCCGCCGCGGCGGCGTCCGGCAAGCGCCGAGACGCTTGCGAGTACCGAGTCTTCCGAGGATTTCCGATGCGCACCAGCGAAAACGCCGTCCGTTCCCTGCCGGACATCGCCAACGAGGCCAAACCTCATGCCGCCGGTGCGCTGGAATGGGTCGGCATGGGCGAGATCGAAGTGCCGGTCAGCATCGGCACGGCCGACGGCCGCACCGTGCAGTCGGGCGCGCGGGTCACGGCCTACGTGAACCTCGCGCGGCCCGACGTCCGCGGCATTCACATGTCGCGACTGTATCTGCACGTGGACAAGTCGCTGTCCAACGAACCGCTGACGCCGTGCTCGCTGCGCCGGCTGCTCAAGGAATTCCTCGATTCGCACGCGGACTTGTCCGACCGCGCGATGATCCGCGTCGCGTTCGACCATCTCGTGCGCCGGCCTGCGCTGGTCAGCGAGAACAGCGGCTGGAAGGCCTATCCGATCGTACTGACCGGGCTCCTGGAGCGCGGCCAGTTCAGTCTCGAACTCGCCTGCGAAGTGGTCTATTCGAGCACCTGTCCGTGTTCCGCGGCGCTCGCACGGCAACTGATCCAGGAGCGCTTCGGCGAGGACTTCGCCCGCGGCCGGCCGCTCGACTACGACCAGGTCGTGTCCTGGCTCGGCAGCGAGCAGGGCATCTGCGCGACGCCGCACAGCCAGCGCAGCTCGGCCGAGGTGCGCGTCAAGCTCGCGCCGGGCTTCGAGCTGCCGGTCGTCGAGCTCATCGACCGCGTCGAGCATGCGCTGAAGACGCCGGTGCAGACGGCGGTGAAGCGCGTCGACGAGCAGGCCTTCGCCCGGCTCAACGGCGAGAACCTGATGTTCTGCGAGGACGCCGCGCGGCGCGTGCAGCAGGCGCTGGCGGCCGACGAACGCCTGGTCGACTTCTGGGTCCGCGCGTCGCACTACGAAAGCCTGCATCCGCACAACGCCGTCGCGATCGCGACCAAGGGCGTCGCCGGCGGCTACGGCGGCGGCATGGACAGCTTCGCGCCGTTGCGGCGCTGAAGCCCGCGGCGCGGCGCTGCCGCGCCGTTGCGTTCTCCCGACGCCGCGCCGCCGGAAGGCCAGGCCCGACTCCGTCCCGCCGCGCCGCACGCAGCGGCAGCTACCCCGCTGCCGGCCGGCCGATCGCGCGACCGCAAAGGCGCCGTTCCGGCCGGCGCCGTGACGCGCCGTCGATCATCGAACCGGTTACCCGACGCCGGCCATTGCCGGCGTTGCGCATTGGCGTTGCATGAATTGCGCGAAACGGCGTTCCGGCGGCCTGACGCCCGGACGCGGTCAGCTCCGAATACGGCCGATTACCGGTAATAGGAGTATTGCCGGAATCTCTGCTGCATAGCCGCATGCAAATTCGCGATGCGTCGCGTACAAGATCAGGGCCTGCGCATCCGTGGCTGCCACGCCATGCGGGCAACGCGATAGGGGGCCGTGGCGAGATTGGGGAATAACCGGTGTAGTTGACCAAACGCTGCCGCATCCGCCGTGCGCGGCTGCGTTGCAGTAATGCTCGGTGCGCGCAGCCGTTGCACTCAACGCGCATCCCGAGCAAACTACGTAGGCCTTCGTACAATTTCGCTTTGCGGATACTCGCGTTACGGGGGGGGCTTCGTTTTAGAGCTGCAACACGATCCGTACCACTCGTCTGGCACGGCGCGGGGATGCGTCTGTCTTTGGGTGAATTGGGGAGCGGTCCTGGATCGTCGATCCGCCGCAGAACACCTTTCGAGTAGGAGTATATAAATGTCACGTCGCCACAATGTTTTGTCCTGGGCGGTGCGTTGCGCACTGCTCGCCGGCGGTGCCGGTGCTGCCTCCATCGCGCCCGCCATTGCGTTCGCCCAGTCGCCCGCGCCGAAGGACGGCGAGGATGCCGCCCAGCTCGAACGCATCGAGGTCACCGGCTCGCGCATCCGCAAGGTCGACCTGGAAACCGCACAGCCGGTGCTCGTCATCGACCGCGCCGAGATCCAGCGGCAGGGCTTCCAGTCCGTCGCCGACATCCTGCAGAACGTGTCGTCGACCGGTTCGCCCGCGATCAGCCGCGCCGAGCCGCTGACTGCCGGCGAATCGCCGGGCGGTTCCTTCATCGACCTGCGCAACCTCGGCCCGCAGCGCACCCTGGTCCTCGTCAACGGCAAGCGCCTGGGCATCAACACCAACGGCCTGCAGGACGTCAGCACGATTCCGACCGCGATCATCCAGTCGGTCGAGATCCTGAAAGACGGCGCTTCGTCGGTCTACGGTTCCGACGCGATCGGCGGCGTGATCAACTTCATCACGCGCACCAATTTCGAAGGCATGGAAGCCAACGCCTATTGGGGCCAGTACAGCGAAGGCGACGGCGACATCCAGCGCTGGGACGCCACCCTCGGCTACAAGGGCGACCGGGGTTCGCTCGTCGCGGTTGCCGAGTACAGCGATGAAAAGGTCGTGCACGGTTCCGACCGCGATTTCTCGCGCTATCCGCGCGGACAGTACCACCCGTTCCTCGGCTGGACCACGGTCAGCCAGTGGGGCGTCCTGGTGCGGACGGCGGCCAACGGCGGCAACGTCGTGCTGAACCGCGGCGGCAATCCGTACGACATCACGAACTACCATCCGACCAACGGTACGGCGCCGGACGGCGACGTCAGCAACACCAACATGCAGACCGATCTGCGCACGCCGATCGAGACCAAGAACCTGTTCGTCTCGGGCGACTACCAGATCGCCGACTGGATCCGCTTCAAGGGCGACGTGATGTACAGCGACCGCGACGCCACGCGCACGGTCGCCGGCTATCCGTTCCAGAGCGCGGCGTTCCCCGGCACGACGATGTCGCGCGACAGCTACTACAACCCGCTGGGCAGTTTCCACAACCCCACGCCGGCCAATGCGACCGCCGTCAATTTCCAGCGCCGCACCTGGGAAATCCCGCGTGTTTCGGGCAGCAGCCTGCAGACGTTCCGTACCACGCTCGGCCTGGAAGGTTCGTTCGAACTGGCGGACCGCACGTTCGACTGGGACGTGAGCTATCTGTACACCCAGAACAAGCTGAACCAGTCCGCCTACGGCAACCTCAACACCTTGCGCGTCGCGCAGTCCGTCGGTCCGTCCTTTCTCAACGCGAACGGCCGCGTGCAGTGCGGCACGGCTGCCAACCCGATCGCGTTCTCGGCCTGCGTGCCGTGGAATCCGTTCCTGCCGTACGGCCGCACGGGCGACGGCGGCCTGACCAACAATCCGGAGCTGCAGAACTTCCTGTTCCAGGAAGAGCACAGCACCGGCAAGACCGAGACCAAGATCTATTCGGCCAACGTCACCGGCCCCATCGTGACGTTGCCGGCCGGCGACCTGTCGTTCGCCGCCGGCGCCGAACACCGCTCGGAATACGGCGAGTTCATTCCCGATGCGCTGGCGCAGACCGGCGCGTCGACCAACCTCGCGGCCGGTCCGACCAACGGAAGCTATGCAGTCGACGAACTCTACGCCGAACTGTTCGTGCCGATCCTGCGCGACGTCGCTTTCGCCAAGGACCTGAGCCTCAGCCTCGCTTCGCGTCATTCCGACTACGACACCTTCGGCAAGACGACGAACAACAAGATCGGGTTCACCTGGAAGCCGATCGACCAGCTGATGTTCCGCGGCACGCGTGCCGACGGCTTCCGCGCGCCGACCATCGCCGACCTGTACGGCGGCGGCTCGCAGACCTTCCCGTTCTATACCGATCCCTGCGACACGGTGTACGGCGCCTCGCGCACCAATCCGGCCGTCCGTGCGCGCTGCGCTCAGGACATCCAGAACGCCGACACCTACCGCCAGCTGCAGCAGGGTTTCGTGCCGACGACCGTGGCCAACGCGCAGTCGCCGGTCGCGTTCGTATCGGGTTCCAATCCGCTGCTCGTGCCGGAAGAGTCGCTGTCGAAGACCCTGGGCGTCGTGTGGAGTCCGGAGTTCTCCGAAGGCCTCAACATGAGCCTGGACTGGTGGAAGATCCGCATCGAGAAGACCGTCGTCTCGGATGATCCGACGACCAAGCTCAACGACTGCTATGTCAACATGATCGCGTCGCGCTGCAGCGGCTTCACGCGCGATGCGGAGCTCGGCTATGTCAACACGATGACCTTCGGCAATCGCAACGCCGGCTATGTCGAGACCGAAGGCTTCGATTTCGACCTGTCGTACAAGCTGCCGACCGACTGGGGCAATTTCGGCCTGGTCTGGCAGAACACGTACGTCAGCGATCTCGAATTCAAGTCGACCGACAACCCGACCGTGCGTCACAGCGAAGCCAATTCGTTCTCGGGCAGCGCGGGCATCAACTTCCGCCTGCGTTCGATCGCGACGTTGAGCTGGGACTACGGCGATTTCGGTGCGAGCTGGGGTGCGCGCTATTTCTCGAGCTCGAAGGAAACCTGCCTGAGCGCGGCGACGTTCCCGGACGAGTGCAGCGATCCGAACTACATCGCGGCGAATCCGGCCGACACGCGTCCGATCAACCGCGTCGGCGCAAACACGTTCCACGACCTGCAGGTCCGCTGGAACACGCCGTGGAAGGGGACGATCTCGCTCGGTGCGAACAACGTGTTCGACCACCAGGCGGCTCCGAACTATTCGAACCCTGCGTCGTCGAGCACGCCTTACTACGGCGCGTTCGATATCGGCCGGTTCTACTACGTCCGGTACCACCAGACCTTCTGATCGGGACGGGCTGGTGTTGCAAGTCGAGGCCCCGCGGGATGCGGGGCCTTTTTTTCGTGAGCTGCCGGTTCGATCGGCGGCGGCGTTGCCGCGGCCGCCCTTGGCGGGCGATGTGGATAGCTTCAGTTCGCCGCTGCGGGCGCGGTCGCGGCGGCGGTTCGTGCCGGCAGCAGCGCCGGGTCGAGCCGCACGTCGAACCAGTTGAAGCCCCAGTGGACGTGCGGGCCGCTCGCGCGGCCGGTCGCGCCGGCGGCGGCGAAGACCTGGCCCTGCGTCACGCGGTCGCCGACCTTCACGTCGATGCGGCTCAGGTGCAGGAACGAGCTGGTCAGGCCGTGGCCGTGATCGATCAGCACGGTGCCGCCGGTCAGGATCAGGTCCGGTGCGGCAAAGCTGACGACGCCGTCGGCCGGCGCCTTGACCGGCGTGCCCGTCGGCACGGCGATGTCGAGGCCGTAATGCGGCGCCTTCGGCACGCCGTTGTCGATGCGCTGGCTGCCGTAGACGCCGCTGATGCGGCCTTCGGCCGGACGCAGGAAGCCGGCGAGATAGTCGCTGCGGTCGTCGTCGCGTTCGCGCGCCTTCGCCACGCGGGCCTGTTCCTCGGCGATGCGCCTGGCAAGCTCCGGATCGGGCGTGACCGTGTGCGGCGGCAGGCCGTCGACGCGCTCGATCCTGTAGTCGCGCTGGACGACCTGCAAGGTGTGCTGCTCGGTCCTGCCGCCGCGGTGGCGGATGGTCACGGTCACCGTGGCCGGCGCGTCGCGTTCGATGCCGAACACGTAGCGGCCTTCCGCGTCGACGCGGGCCTCGCGATCGCCGATCTGTACGCGACTGCCGCGTTCGGTGCCGGCAACGACGAGCTGGCCCTGCTGCACGCGCTGCGGCAGCGCCGAGGCAGCGCCGAGGGTCGGCAGGAGCAGCAGGCACAGGGCAGGCAAGGTAGGGCGCGGCGCCGGGCGACGCATCATCGGTCGAATTCCAGGCGCAGGCCGCGCACCGTGTCGTCGATGTGCCGGCCGTCCCAGACGCGCTGGCCGTTGACCCAGGTCGCGGCGATGCTCGAGCGGAACGTGCGGCCTTCGAACGGCGACCAACCGCAGCGCGACAGCACTTCTTCGCGCGCGACGGTGTGCGGCCTGTGCGGGTCGACGAGCACGAGGTCCGCGAAATAGCCTTCGCGCAGGTAGCCGCGCTCCTTGACCTGGAACAATTCGGCCGGCGCATGGGTTAGGCTCTCGACGACGCGCTCCAGTGGAATCGTGCCCTCGAAGGCCTGTTCCAGCGCGCACTGCAGCGCGAACTGCACGAGCGGCAGGCCCGACGGCGCCTGCTCGTAGGGCAGGGCCTTCTCCGCCAGCGTGTGCGGGGCATGATCGGTCGCGAGCACGTCGATGCGGCCTTCGCGCAGCGCGGCGACTATGGCGACACGGTCGCTCTCGCTCTTGATCGCCGGGTTGCATTTGATCTGGTTGCCCAGGGTCGGGTAGTCGCGCTCGGAGAACTGCAGGAAATGCACGCAGGTCTCGGCCGTGATGCGCTTGCCGCGCAGCGGGCCCGGCGCGAACAGCGCGAGCTCGTCGGCCGTCGTCACGTGCAGGATGTGCAGGCGCGTGCCGTGGCGGCGCGCAAGCTCGACGGCCAGGGTCGAGGACTTCAGGCAGGCCTCGCGCGAACGGATGTACGGATGGCGTTCGACCGGAATCGCGTCGCCGTAGCGTTCGCGCTCCTTGGCCAGGTTGGCCTCTATCGTCGGCGTGTCTTCGCAATGCGTCACGACGATGGTCGGCGCATCGCGGAAGATCGCATCGAGCGTGGCGGGGTTGTCGACGAGCATGTTGCCGGTCGAGGCGCCCATGAAGATCTTGATGCCGCAGGCCGCGCGCGGATCGAGCGCGCGGATCACCTCGAGATTGTCGTTGGTCGCGCCGAGGTAGAACGCGTGATTGGCGACCGACTTCGCCGCGGCGCGCGCGTACTTGTCTTCGAGCGCCTCCAGGGTCGTCGTGGTCGGCTTGGAGTTCGGCATTTCCATGAAGCTCGTGATGCCGCCGGCGACGGCTGCGCGCGACTCGGTCGCGAAGTCGGCCTTGTGTTCGAGACCCGGCTCGCGGAAATGCACCTGGTCGTCGATCATGCCCGGCAGCAGCCACCGGCCGGCCGCGTCGACGACGGTCTCGTCGCTGCGCGCGGCGAGGTCGGACGCTATCGCCTCGATGCGGCCGCCGCGCAGGCGCACGTCGGCGACGCGCCGGCTTCCTTCATTGACCAGCTCGGCATTGCGGATCAGCCAGTTCTTCATCGGGGTTTCTCGTCGGAGGGATCCGCGCGTTGCGGCCGGAAGGTGAAGTGCAGCGGCACGTAGTCGAAGCCGCCCGCGCTCCAGGGATTGCAGCGCAGCAGCCGCCAGCCCGCGAGCAGGCTGCCGCGCAAGGCGCCGTGACGCGTGACGGCGATGCGCGCGTACTGCGAACAGCTCGGATGATAGCGACAGCGCTCGCCGAGCAACGGGCTCAGCAAACGCTTGTACAGGCCAAGCAAATAGAGTATTAGCCGTGACACGAAGGCGGAGGATGCAGTACTTGGCGTTGCGCGGGGGCGCAGATTTCCGGCGGTTGCCGGTGCTGGGGACTTAGGCTATAACACGCCGCCGCCTAGCCACAACGGTGAACGGAAATGGCGAAAAGCACGCGTAGTACGGCAAAGAAAGTCGTTGCCAAAGGCAAGGCCACCGCGAGCGCCAAGGCGGTGAAGAAAACGTCGAGTACGGTCAAGAAGACGCCTGCGAAGGCTGCAGCACCAGCGAAGAAAGCGAGCAAGCCGACAGCCAAGCCGGTGAAAACCGCAAAGCCGGTCGCCAAGGCCGTCAAGCCCGCGGCGAAAGCCGCCGCCAAACCCAAGTCCACGCCGGCGCCCAAGCCTGCTGCGAGGGTCGTGGCGAAGCCGGGCAAGGCGAGCAAGCCGCCCGTCGCGACGAGCAAGCCCAAGCCCGCTCCGGCGGCGGCGACTTCCGCGAAGGTGAAACAAGCAGCGCCTACGATGCCGGCGTCCGCCGCGAAACCGGCGGCTGCGCCGAAGGCGCCGCCGGCTCCGAAGGCGGCCGCGCCGGCGATCAGCGTCGCCGCACCGGTACAGACCGCGACACCAGCCCCCTCAAGCAAATCGACGAAGCAAGTGATAACTGAAGAAAGCAAGAAGAATTCGCGCAAAGGCGTCATCGCACCGACGGCTTCCGAAGCCGGCATCACGATGGAAGGCGGCCGCTACGCGCTTGCCGCGACGACCAACATCGATCTGCCGCCGGGTTACCGTCCGTCCGCGGACGAGGAATACATGAACCCGATGCATCTGGCGTTCTTCCGCAACAAGCTGCGCGAATGGCGCGACCAGCTCGTCGAGGAATCGAAGCAGACCATCGACAACCTGCGCGAGGAAGTCCGCGACATCGGCGACGAAGCCGAACGCGCGACGCGCGAGACCGAGAATTCGCTGGAGCTGCGCACGCGCGATCGCTACCGCAAGCTCATCGCGAAGATCGACAAGGCGCTCAAGCGCATCGAGGAAGGCCGCTACGGCTACTGCGAGGAAACCGACGAGGACATCGGCCTCGAACGCCTCGAAGCGCGCCCGATCGCGACCTTGTGCCTGGATGCCCAGGAGCGCTGGGAACACCGCCAGCGCCAGATGGGCGACTGAACTTCACGCCGAAGCCCCGCGTCAGCGGGGCTTCGGTTTTCTGCGTCCGTCGCAGATGCGGCCGATCCTCGGGCGACGGCTGCGCCGACGTGGCGCGCTCCCGCAGCATCCGTCGCACGGCGTTGCGCTTCGGCAGCCTCGGTGAGCTCAGTCTTCCAACGCGCTGCGCGCGTGCTGCTTGATCGTTTGCAGCATCGCGACCAGGCCGTTGGAGCGGGTCGGCGACAGGTGTTTGGCCAAGCCTATCGAATCGATGAAGCGCGGCTCGGTCGCGACGATGGCCTCGGCCGAGCGGCCGGAATACACGCGCAGCAGCAGGGCGATCAGGCCGGTCACGATGGACGAGTCGCTGGTCGCGGCGAATTCCAGCCGGCTCGCATCGCCGGAAGCGACCAGCCAGACTTGCGACTGGCAGCCGTGCACCTTGTGCACCTCGGTCTTCCATTCCTCGGGGAACGGCGCGAGCTTGCGGCCGAGATCGATCAGGTACTGATAGCGCTCGGTCCAGTCGCCGAAGAACGAGAATTCGTCGATGATCGCGTCCTGTGCCGCTTCGGCCGCGGCGGCCGAGGTGTCGCTCATGCGCCTACGCGCCAGCGCGTGCCCTGCGCGCCGTCCTCGATCGTGACGTTCATCGCTGCGAGCTCGCTGCGTATCGCGTCGGCGCGGGCGAAGTCGCGCGCCGCACGCGCCGCATTGCGTTCGGCGATCAGCGCGTCGATCCGCGCGGCGTCGACCTCGATGCCGGCCGCGGTCTGCTTGAACCAGGCTTCCGGATCCTGCTGCAGCAGGCCGATCAGTCCGGCCGCGGCGACGAAGCGCCCCTTCGCCGCTGCCGCATCGGCGCCGCCGAGGCTGCGCCGCGCCGCGTCGGCGAGTCCGGCCAGCGTCGCGAATGCGTCCGGCGTGTTGAGGTCGTCGAGCAGCGCGGCTTCGAACTCCGTCGGCACCGCTGCCTCGGCGGCCGGCACCGCAGCCAGATCGCGCAGTACGCCATACCAGCCGTCCAGGGTCGCGCGCGCCTGCTGCAGAGCCGACTCCGACCAGTCCAGCGGCTGGCGGTAATGCGCCTTCAGCAGCACGAAGCGCAGCACCTCGGGCGGGTAGAGGTCGAGCAGCTCGTGCAGCACGAGTGTGTTGCCGACCGACTTCGACATCTTGCGCCCTTCGAGCGTCAGCATGCCGTTGTGCAGCCAGTAGCGCGCGAAGATCCTGCCGCCGTGCGCGCAGGTGCTCTGCGCGATCTCGTTCTCGTGATGCGGAAACTGCAGGTCGACGCCGCCGGCGTGGATGTCGATCGTGTCGCCCAGATGCGCTTCGCTCATGGCCGAGCATTCGATGTGCCAGCCCGGACGGCCGCGGCCCCAGGGACTCTCCCAGCCGGGCAGGTCGTCGCCGGACGGCTTCCAGAGCACGAAGTCGGCCGGGTTCTTCTTGTACGGCGCGACCTCGACGCGGGCGCCGGCGATCATGTCCTCGACCGAGCGGCCCGACAGATGGCCGTAGTCGGGGTAGCTCGCGACGTCGAACAGCACGTGGTTCTCCGCCGCATAGGCATGGCCGCTCGCGATCAGCCGTTCGCACATCGCGATGATCTGCGGAATGTGCGTCGTCACGTGCGGCTCGACATCGGGCGGATCGACGCCGAGGCGGGCCATGTCCTCGCGATAGGCCGCCGCATAGCGTTCGGTGATGGCCTGGATCGGCAGGCCGTTCTGGCGCGCCGCGTCGTTGATCTTGTCGTCGACGTCGGTGATGTTGCGCGCGTAGACCACACCCGGGTAATGCCGGCGCAGCAGGCGCGCGAGCAGGGCGAAGACGACGGCCGGCCGCGCATTGCCGATGTGGACGTAGTTGTAGACGGTCGGACCGCAGGCATACAGGGTGACGCGGTTCGGGTCCTGCGGGACGAAGTCCTCGATGCGGCGGGTCAGGCTGTTATGAAGACGGAGATTCATGCATTGGCGCCTCGATGAACGGCAAAGTGTAGCAGGCGGCCGGCCGGCGACGACGCAGAGCCGGCGGCCGGGAATTTCGCGCGGCATCGGCCGCCGTCGCGCGGCGGACAGGTGGCATTTACGTCCGTCGCGCCGCCCGGCCGTTCAGATCCGCCACGAACCCGGCGGCTCGGCCGATTGCCTTATCGCCGATTCAGCCTGTTCCGGTTAAATTCTCATCAAGTCTATGGAGGAACGCGCCCGCCCTGGGTTACCGGCGGGTTACCAGTCCGCGTTTCGCCAGGTTTCCGGAGATGCGTAATGTCAGGTCGGGTTCTTCCGTGGTGTGCCGTTGTCTTGTCGTCGTTTCTTTCCGTCGCCCAGGCCCAGGGCGAACGCCGCGACCTCGCCGATGAAGGCGTGCACTTCGCCTGGGCCGACGTGGTCCGCGTCGATCCGATCTATACCTACGAACGCGTCAGCCGCCCCGAGCGGGAGTGCTACGACGCCGAAGTGACGCGCCGCGACGACCGTCGCGGCAACAACGCCGGTGCCACCGTGCTCGGCGCCATCATCGGCGGCGCACTCGGCAACCAGGTCGGCAAGGGCGACGGCCGCAAGGCCGCGACGATCGCCGGCGCCGTGGCCGGCGGCGCGATCGGCAACAGCGTCGGGCGCCGCGACGACGACACCTATGTCAGCAGCGAACGCCGCTGCCGCGAAGTCGACGGCGGCTACGAAGAGCGCCGCATCAACGGCTACGACGTCGAATACCGCTACCGCGGCGAAACCTACATGTCGCGGCTGAACTACGATCCGGGCGAGCGCATTCGCGTCCGCGTCTCGGTGACGCCGGCGGACTGAATACGGGCAGTTCCTTGACCGACAGCCCCGGCCAGACCGGGGCTTGCGCTGTCTGCGGCCGCCGCCTGTCCGCTGGCCGTATATGCCTAAGTATTGTTGCGCCGCGCAACACTTCCGTGCATGATCGCCGGGCCTTTTCGACCCTTCCCCGATGACCGCGAACTACTCCGACGCCGACATCCTGACCAGCGCCCGCATGGCCGCCGGCATGACTTCGCGCGCGCGTCGACCGTTCCCGACCATCACTGCCGGGTAGGTTGTCGCACAGCTTTCATCTGTATCGACGAAAAACCCGGCCCCAGAGCCGGGTTTTTTCTTGTTCGCAACGAACTCCCGGACACCAGGCCCACCGCCCACTCCGAGGATTTCGATGACCCTGCGCCATTTCCTTAACACGAACGACTGGTCCCGCGCCGAACTCGACGCGCTGCTGGAGCAGGCCGCGCGCTACAAGCAGAGCAAGCTCGGCCAGCAGATGGCCGGCAAGTCCATCGCGCTGCTGTTCTTCAATCCGTCGATGCGCACGCGCACGAGCTTCGAGCTCGGCGCGTTCCAACTCGGCGGCCATGCGGTCGTGCTCGAACCGGGCAAGGCCGCCTGGCCGATCGAATTCGAGCCCGGCGCGATCATGGAAGGCGACACCGAAGAGCACATCGCCGAAGTCGCGCGCGTGCTGTCGCGCTACGTCGACCTGATCGGCGTGCGCGCGTTCCCGAAGTTCCAGCAGTGGGAAGTCGACCGCGAGGACCGCGTGCTCAAGGCGTTCGCTCGCTACGCGACCGTGCCGGTCATCAACCTCGAGACGATCACCCATCCCTGCCAGGAGCTGGCCCACATCCTCGCGCTGCAGGAGCACTTCGGTTCTCTGCAGCGCAAGAAATACGTGCTGACCTGGACCTATCACCCCAAGCCGCTGAACACCGCGGTCGCGAATTCGGCGCTGCTGATCGCGACGCGCTTCGGCATGGACGTGACTCTGCTGTGCCCGACGCCGGATTACGTGCTCGATGCGCGCTACATGGAGCTCGCGCGGCGCAACGCCGCCGAGAGCGGCGGTTCGCTCGCCGTGAGCCACGACATCGAGGCGAGCTACCGCGGCGCCGATGTGGTCTACGCCAAGAGCTGGGGCGCGCTGCCGTTCTTCGGCAACTGGGAGCAGGAAAAGCCGATCCGCGAAGCGCACCGCCACTTCATCGTCGACGAGGCCAAGATGGCGATGACCAACAACGGCGTGTTCAGCCACTGCCTGCCGCTGCGCCGCAACGTCAAGGCCACCGATGCGGTCATGGACTCGCCGGCCTGCATCGCCGTCGACGAAGCCGAGAACCGCCTGCACGTGCAGAAGGCCGTCATGGCCGCGCTGCTGGCCCAGCCGCACTGATTTCCCGCCGCCGTTTCCGCCACTTTCTGGAATATTTCCCATGTCCGATACGAACAGCGCCGCCGCCAAGGACGTCGTCCTCGCGTTTTCCGGCGGCCTCGACACGAGCTTCTGCATTCCCTACCTGCGGGAACGCGGCTACGCAGTGCACACGGTGTTCGCCGACACCGGCGGCGTCGACGCCGAGGAGCGCGCCTACATCGAAGCGCGCGCGGCCGAGCTCGGCGCCGCGAGCCACGTGACCGTCGACGGCGGTCCGGCGATCTGGTCGGGCTTCGTCAAGCCCTTCGTCTGGGCCGGCGAGGGCTATCAGGGCCAGTATCCGCTGCTGGTGTCCGACCGTTACCTGATCGTCGAGGCGGCGCTGAAGCGATGCGCCGAGCTCGGCACGCGGCGCATCGCCCACGGCTGCACCGGCATGGGCAACGACCAGGTGCGCTTCGACCTCGCGGTCAAGGCGCTCGGCGACTACGAGATCCTCGCGCCGATCCGCGAGATCCAGCGCGAACACAAGGAAGTGCGCGCCTACGAGCAGCAGTACCTGGAGCAGCGCGGCTTCGCCGTGCGCGCCAAGCAGAAGAGCTACACGATCAACGAGAACCTGCTCGGCCTGACCATGTCCGGCGGCGAGATCGACCGCTGGGAAGCGCCCGGCGAGGGCGCGCGCGGCTGGTGCGCGCCGCGCGCCGAATGGCCGGCGCAGGCATTGCGTCTGCAGATTGCTTTCGAGCAGGGCGAGGCGGTGGCGCTCGACGGTGAGCGCATGGCGGGACACGCCATCCTCGCCCGGCTCAACGCCGCGCTGGCGCCTTACGGCGTCGGCCGCGGCATCTATACCGGCGACACGACCATCGGCCTCAAGGGCCGCATCATCTTCGAGGCGCCGGGGCTGGTCGCGCTGCTCGGTGCGCACCGCGCGCTCGAGGAAGCCGTGCTGTCGCGCCACCAGAACCGCTTCAAGCCCGAGGTCGCGCGGCGCTGGGTCGAGCTCGTCTACGAGGGCTTCTACCATGATCCGCTGAAGGCCGATCTCGAGGCCTTCCTCGCGTCGAGCCAGCGCTGCGTCAACGGCACGGTCACCCTGGAAACGGTCGGCGGCACCGTGCACGCGGTCGCGGTCAAGTCGCCGCACATCCTCAATGCCAAGGGTGCGACCTACGCGCAGTCGGCCGACTGGGGCGTGGCCGAAGCCGAGGGTTTCATCCGCCTCTACGGCATGAGCTCCACGCTCTGGGCCGAGGTCAACCGCCGGTGAGCGCCGATCCCTCGCTGCTGGCGCGCTGTCTCGACCACCTGCGCGCGCTGGTCGCCTACGACACGCAGAATCCGCCGCGCGCGATCGGCACCGGCGGCATCTTCGACTACTTGCAGGCGCAGCTGCCGGGCTTTCGCCATCGCGTGACCGACTACGGCGCCGGCGCGGTCAGCCTCTATTCGGTGCGCGGCACGCCGCGCTTCCTGATCAACGTGCACCTGGACACCGTGCCGGTCGCGCCGACCTGGACGCGCAATCCGTTCGAGCTGCTCGTCACCGACGACCGCGCGATCGGCATGGGCGCCTGCGACATAAAGGGCGCCGCGGCGGCCATGGTCGCCGCGGCCCAGGCCGCCGACGGCGACTGCGCGTTCCTGTTCTCCTCCGACGAGGAAGCCAACGACGCGCGCTGCATCGCCGGCTTCCTGGCCGAGAAGCACGCGTTCGACGCCGTGCTCGTGGCCGAGCCGACCAAGGCCGAGGCCGTGCTCGCGCATCGCGGCATCAGCTCGGTGCGCCTGCGCTTCGCCGGCCGTGCCGGACATGCCTCGGCGGCGAACGCCGCCGGCGACAGCGCCGTGCATCAGGCGCTGCGCTGGGGCGAGCGCGCGCTCGCGCACGCCGAGTCGCTCGCGCATCACCGCTTCGGCGGACTGACCGGACTGCGCTTCAACATCGGCCGCATCGAAGGCGGCATCAAGGCCAACGTCATCGCGCCGTCCTGCGAAGTGCGCTTCGGCTTCCGGCCGCTGCCGACCATGTCCACGGACGAACTGCTCGAAGCGTTCCGCACGGCCGGTCCCACGATGCCGGCGGAGTTCGAGGCCACCTTCTACGGCGCCTCGCTGCCGGCCGGCGACACAGCCGCGGCCGAGGCGCGGCGGCTCGCCGCGCGCGACGTCGCCGACGAGCTCGGTCTGGCCATCGGCAACGCCGTGGATTTCTGGACCGAGGCCGCGCTGTTCTCGGCGGCCGGCCATACCAGCCTCGTCTACGGCCCCGGCGACATCGCCCAGGCGCACAGCGCCGACGAATGGGTCGCACTCGATCAACTGCAGCAGGTCACCGAAAGCTACGTACGGATCATTACGCATGGCCGCCACTAAGGACGTTCGCCAAACCATCGTGCGCCTGCTGTCGAGCATGGCGAGCGCCAAGGAAATCCATCAGTACCTCAAACGCTTCTCGCAGCTCGACGCGAAACGCTTCGCCGTCGTCAAGGTCGGCGGCGCCGTGCTGCGCGACGATCTCGACGCGCTGACCTCCTCGCTCGCGTTCCTGCAGCAGGTCGGCCTGACGCCGATCGTCGTGCACGGCGCCGGCCCGCAGCTCGACGAACAGCTGGCCGCGGCCGGCATCGTCAAGCAGACCGTCGACGGTCTGCGCGTGACCTCGACCGAGGCGCTCGCGATCGTGCGCCGTGTGATGCAGAGCGAGAACCTGCGCCTCGTCGAGTCGCTGCAGACCCTGGACGTGCGCGCGACCTCGGTCGTCGGCGGCGTGTTCGAGTCGCGCTTTCTCGACCGCGAGCGCCTGGGCCTGGTCGGCGAAGTGGACAGCGTCAATCTCGCGCCGATCGAGGCGAGCCTCAACGCCGGCTCGATTCCGGTCATCGCGAGCCTCGGCGAGACCGCGAGCGGGCAGATCCTCAACATCAACGCCGATTTCGCCGCGAACGAACTCGTGCAGGTGCTGCAGCCGTACAAGATCATCTTCCTGACCGGCACCGGCGGCCTGCTCGACGGCGAGGGCAAGGTCATCGACTCGATCAACCTGTCGACCGAGTACGAGCACCTGATGGCGCAGCCGTGGATCAACGGCGGCATGCGCCTGAAGATCGAGCAGATCCGCGACCTGCTCGGCAACCTGCCGCTGGCCTCGTCGGTGTCGATTACGCGGCCGGCGGAACTGGCCAAGGAGCTGTTCACGCACAAGGGCTCGGGCACCCTGATCCGGCGCGGCGAGAAGGTGCTGCGCTTCGATTCCTGGGACGGCATGGACCTGCCGCGCCTGCGCGGGCTGATCGAGTCGAGCTTCGGTCGCCGCCTCGTCGACGACTATTTCGAGCGCACCGTGCCGTTCCGCGTCTACGTCAGCGAGAACTACCGCACGGCCGTGATCCTGACCGTCGCCGAAGGCCTGACCTACCTCGACAAGTTCGCCGTGCTCGACGAGGCCCAGGGCGAAGGCCTCGGGCGCGCGGTCTGGCAGGTCATGCGCGAGGAAAACCCGCGGCTGTTCTGGCGCTCGCGCCACGGCAATCTCGTGAATCCGTTCTACTACGCGGAATCCGACGGCTGCTACAAGCAGGAAAAATGGAAAGTGTTCTGGTACGGCTTCGGCGACTTCCCGACCATCGAGCGCTGCGTCGAGCATTGCCGCAGCCGCCCGGCGACCCTGCTGGGCTGAGGAGGACGGCGTGAAGAGAGTAGGCATCATCGGTGCGCGCGGGCATACCGGCGCGGAACTCATACGCCTGATCGCCGGACACGACGGTCTCGAGCTCGCGTTCGTGTCCTCGCGCGAGCTCGAAGGCCGCGCGGTTGCCGACCACGTGCCGGCCTATGCGGGCGGACTGCGCTACGGCAACCTCGATCCGGAAGCGACCGCGCGCGAGGACGTCGACGCCGTCGTGCTGGCGTTGCCGAACGGCAAGGCCGCGCCGTACGTCGAGGCGCTGACCGCGGCCGCGCCGCAACGCGTCATCGTCGACCTGTCGGCCGACTATCGCTTCGACCGGCAGTGGTACTACGGCCTGCCCGAGCTCACGCGCGGCGATTACGCCGGCCAGACGCGGATCAGCAACCCGGGCTGCTACGCGACCGCGATGCAGCTCGCGATCGCGCCGCTCGTCGAGGACCTCGCCGCGCCGCCGGCCTGCTTCGGCGTGTCGGGCTATTCCGGCGCCGGCACGACGCCGTCGGACAAGAACGACCCGGACAAACTGCGCGACAACCTGATGCCGTATTCGCTGACCGGGCACGTGCACGAGCGCGAGGTCAGCGAGCGGCTCGGTCTGCCGGTGGAATTCATGCCGCACGTCGCGCCGCATTTCCGTGGCATCACCCTGACCGCCAATCTCTGGCTGCGCCGGCCGGCCACCCGCGACGCACTGCTCGAACGTTATGCGCAGCGCTATGCCGGCGAGCCGCTCGTGCGTCTCGTCGACGAAGCACCGTGGGTCAGCCGCATCGCCGGCCGCCATCACTGCGAGATCGGCGCATTCGCGCTGGCGCCCGGCGGCAGGCGCGTCGTCGTCGTCGCGACCTTGGACAACCTGCTCAAGGGCGCCGCGACCCAGGCGCTGCAGAATCTCAATCTCGCGCTCGGCTTCGACGAGTTCAGCGCGATTCCCGCCGATGGAGAACACGCATGAGCGGCCTGCTCTGGCAGAAGGAAGGTGTGGAGGTCGATCCGCGCATCATGCGCTTCCTGGCCGGCGACGACGTGCTGCTCGACCGCGAGCTGTTCCTGCACGACGTGCAGGCGAGCAAGGCGCACGTCGAAGGCCTCGCGCGGATAGACCTGGTCGACGCGGCCGAATGCGCAGGCCTGCTGCGCGAGCTCGATCAGCTCGCGGCCGACTTCGCGGCAGGTCGCTTCGTGCTCGACGAGCGCTACGAGGACGGCCATTCGGCGATCGAGGCGCGGCTGACCGAACGGCTCGGCGACGCCGGCCGCAAGGTGCATACGGGACGCAGCCGCAACGACCAGGTGCTGGTCGCTTCGCGGTTGTGGCTCAAGGCGCAGCTCGGCGAGCTCATCGCGCATTGCACCGCCGCGGCGCGCGCGTGCCTCGATCGCGCGGCGGCCGAATCCTTGCCGATGCCGGGCTATACGCACCTGCAGCGCGCCGTGGTCTCGTCGACGGCGATGTGGTTCGCCGGCTTCGCCGAGGCTTTCATCGACGACGCGCGCCGCGCACGCGACACGCTCGCGCTGATCGACGCGAATCCGCTCGGCACGGCCGCCGGCTACGGCGTCAACCTGCCGCTGGACCGCGATTTCACGACGCAGCGTCTCGGTTTCGCGCGGCTGCAGGTGTCGCCGATCTACGCGCAGCTGTCGCGCGGCAAGTTCGAGCTCGCCGCGCTCGACGCGCTGGCCTCGGCGCTGCTCGACCTGCGCCGGCTGGCCTGGGACCTCAGCCTGTTCACGACCAGCGAATACGGTTTCGTCGCGCTGCCGGCGGCGTATACGACGGGCTCGTCGATCATGCCGAACAAGCGCAATCCCGACGTGATCGAGCTCATGCGCGCGAGCTATTCCGCCGTCGCCGCGGCGCGCTGCGAGGTCGAGCAGCTGCTGTCCCTGCCGTCGGGCTATCAGCGTGACCTGCAGTTCAGCAAGGGCTCGATCGTGCACGGCTTCGGCCGCGGCCTCGCCGCGCTCACGCTGCTGCCGGACCTGCTGCGCGCGTTCGTCTGGAATGCGCCCGCGCTGGCCGCGGCGATAGAGCCGGCCATGTACGCGACCGACGTCGCGATCGAGCAGGCCGCCGCCGGCGTGCCGTTCCGCGAGGCCTATCGCCGCGCGGCCGAAACCGCGGTCAGCGCCGGCGAAGGCCGCAGCCCCGAGGCCAGTCTCGCCGCGCGCGTGTCGCCGGGCGGCGCGGCCGATCTGCGTCTGGCCGAGCTCGAGGCGCGCTGGCGCGCGCTGGCCGTAGCCGCATGAACCGGCGCGCCCATGCCGAGCAGGCCTTGCCGCGCTGGCGCCGTGCCGTGCTCAAGGTCGGCAGCAGCCTGCTCGCCGCGAACGGCGGCGGACTCAGCACTCGCCATGCGCTGGGCCTCGCCGAGTTCATCGCGGCCAGCCATCGCGCGGGCCGCGAGATCGTGCTCGTGTCCTCGGGCGCGGTCGCGGCCGGCCGCTCGCTCGTGCGTGCACAGCCCGAAGCTGCGCACGGCCTGGCCGCGCGCCAGGCGCTCGCGGCGCTGGGCCAGACCACGGTGGTCGCGCTGTGGCAGCGCTTCTTCGACCGGCCCGTGGCCCAGGTGCTGCTGACCCACGACGATCTGCGCAACCGCCGGCGCTACCTCAATGCGCGCGCGACCCTGCGCGAGCTGCTGAGCCTCGGCGCGCTGCCCATCATCAACGAGAACGACACGGTCGCCGTCGACGAGCTCAAGCTCGGCGACAACGACAACCTCGCCGCGATCGTCGCGGCGCTCGTCGATGCGGATCTGCTGCTGATCGCGAGCGACATCGCCGGCCTGTATTCGGCCGATCCACGCAGCGATGCGGACGCGCGACCCATCGACGAAGTCGCCGCGGTGACGCCGGCGATCCTGGCCATGGCCGGCGGCGCCGGCACGTCCGCCGGCACCGGCGGCATGCGCACGAAGCTCGACGCGGCGGTCAAGGCCGCCGCGGCCGGCATAGCCACGGTGCTGTTCGACGGCACCGACGCGCAGGCGTTGCGCCTGCTCGCCGCCGATCGCCTGCGCGGCACGCATTTCCTGACCGGCGGGACGCGGCTGCAGGCGCGCAAATACTGGTTGCGGCATGCGCCGCTGGCCGGCGGCCGCATCCACGTCGACGCCGGCGCCGCGCGGGCGCTGCTCAGCGGCGGCGCCTCGCTGCTGCCGGGCGGCATCACCGGCGTCAGCGGCGATTTCGCGCGCGGCGACATGGTCGAGATCGAAACCTCGCGCGACGGCGGCGCGGCGATCGTCGCGCGCGGCATCAGCCAGTACGCCGCCGGCGAAGTGCGCCGCATCGCCGGACGCAAGTCGGCCGAGATCGAGTCCGTGCTCGGCTACAGCTACGGCGAGACCGTGGTTCACCGCGACGATCTCGTCGCCACCAGCGGAGTCGACGCATGAGCGCCACGGTACGGGAACAGGCGCTGGCCTGCCGTGCGGCCGCGCAGGCCGTCGCCGAGCTCGACACGGCGGCGCGGCGCCGTCTGCTCGACGGCATGGCCGACGCGCTGGCGGCCGAGTCGGCCCTGATCCTCGCCGCGAACGCGCAGGACGTGGCCGCGGCCGCGGCGCGCGGCGTTGCGCCGGCTATGCTCGACCGGCTGCGTCTGGACGAGGCCCGCGTCACGGCGATGGTCGCCGGCGTGCGCCACGTCGCCGGCCTGCCGGATCCGGTCGGCCAGGTCACGCGGCGCGAGCAGCGCGGCGACGGCCTCGTCATCGAGCGCGTGCGCGTGCCGCTCGGCGTCGTCGCGATGATCTACGAGGCGCGTCCGAACGTGACGGCCGACGCGGCCGCGCTCTGCGTCAAGGCCGGCAACGGCGTGATCCTGCGCGGCGGCTCCGAGGCGCAGCAGTCCAATCGCGCGATCGCCGCGGCGCTGGCCCGGGCGCTGGCCGCCGGCGGCATCGATCCGGCGGCCGTCGCCGTGCTCGAGGACCCGCGCCGCGAGAGCATGATCGAGCTGCTGCAGCTGAGCGATGTCGTCGATCTCGCGATTCCGCGCGGCGGCGAAGGGCTGATCCGCTTCGTCGCCGAGCACGCGCGCGTGCCGGTCATCAAGCACTACAAGGGCGTCTGCCACCTCTACGTCGACGCGAGCGCGGAGGACGCGCTCGCGCTGGGCCTGCTGATCGACGGCAAGACCACGCGGCCGGCGGTCTGCAACGCGCTGGAGACCCTGCTCGTGCATGCGGACATCGCGCCGCGCTGGCTGCCGCAGGCCGCCGCGGCCCTGCAGGTGCGCGGCGTCGAGCTGCGCGGCTGCGAACGCGCGCGGGCGCTGGTCCCGGAGATGGATCCCGCGAGCGACGCTGACTATGCGGCCGAATTCCTCGATCTGATCCTCGCTGTGCGCGTCGTCGACGATCTCGAGGAGGCGATCGCGCACATCCGCCGCTACGGCTCCGACCATACCGAAGTCATCGCGACGCGCGACGAGGTTCGTGCCGAGCGCTTCATCCGGGCGCTGCGCAGCGCCGTGGTCATGGTCAACGCGTCCTCGCGTTTCAGCGACGGCGGCGAGCTCGGCCTCGGCGCCGAGATCGGCATCTCCACGACGCGCCTGCACGCCTACGGCCCGATGGGCGCCGAGTCGCTGACGATCGAGCGCTACGTCGTGCGCGGCAGCGGGCAGGTCAGGCATCCGCCGTCGCGCTGAGGCGCGTTTCACGTTCCCGCCGCGCCGGACTTCCTCTTCCTCGAGCTCGCTCGGGGAGAGGGGCGGAGTGATGGGGAGAACATGACGCGGCGATATCGCAGGGCTTTGGCGGTTCCCCGCGGATCTCCGGCGAGCCTGGGTTCCGGGAGAGATCCAGGGCCGTGGCTCACCGAGGTTTCCACTCTTGCGCAGCCATCTCTCCGACGTCGAGGGAGAAGGTCACGAGCAGAGCCGGCCGCACGCAGCAGCCTCTGCGCCGAAACGTGCGGACCGTGCCATCAGTTGGGGCAAATTCCTGCAACCGAAGCGGCCCTCCGATCATCCAAATCGGGCAAGTGCAGCAACCCCCTGGAGTACGCGCCATGACCGCTTATCGTCTGATGTCTTCTTCCACGCTGCCGCCGAAGTTCGCCATTGCTTGCGCCGTCGCGATGGGATTCGCGGTAATCAGTCTTTTCTCGGGCACGGATCGCGTGGCCCTGCCGCAGGCCGCGCCGTCGCGCGACGACGTCGTGGTCCTGCCGACCATTCTCGTCGTGCCGACCGCGGCCGATCGCGCGGCCGCCGCAGCGCTCGACGTCGCGGCCCATGCCGTGATCGGTTCCGTCGACGGCGTCTGAACCCGCGCTCGCGCTTTCAGGGCGCGATGCGCTGCACGCCGTCGGCGAAGATCCGGTCGATCGCGACCGGATCCCAGTACGTGCCGCTCATGACCAGCAGCGACAGCAGCGCTACGCTGTCCTCGTAATAGCCTTCCTGGCGCGTTCGCACGCTGTCGTAGATAGCGTTGAGCCAGCTCTGCTGGCCCGGCGAGGTCATCGCCGCGACGCCTAGCGGCGCCGCGAAGAAACTCGTGAAGTAGCTGGTCGTGATCGGCGTGCCGTCGAGCAGATAGCCGGGCCGTATGTTGGTCGCGACGCCGCCGGCGGCGACCGCCGACCACAGCGCGATGCGCCGCGCCTGGCGCGCGCTGTCGGCGTCCGCATGCAGCAGCGCCTGCGTGGCCAGGCGCCAGGGCACGCGGCCGGCGTTGTAGTCGTAATGGCCGTCGTGCGGGCCTTCGAGGAAATTCGCCGGCGCGGGCTTGAGCTGGGTCGAGGCGGCGCTTTCGCGCACGCTGAAATCCGGCAGCAGGCCCGTGGCCGGCGCATACGTGGTCTGCAGATGCTCGACCGCCGCATGCATCGCCGCGATGGACTGGCGCCAGACCGGCGCGCCGCTCGCGACGGCGAAATTCAGCGCATGCGCCGGCATGAAGTCCGACGGGCGCACGCTGTACTGGTTGTAGGTCGCGCCGTCCGGCGCGACCCAGTCGCCGAGCAGCGGTAGCGCCGAAGCCGGCCCGAGCACCGAGGCAGACTGGCCGGCGATGACCTCGAGCGCCCGGGCGCGGAAATCCACCGGCGTGCCGGCCGGCCATTGCGCCGCGGCGATCAGCAGGCCGAGCGCGATGTCGTTGTCGCCGTCGAACGCGCTGTCGTTGCCTTCCTGCACCTGGCCGGCGGCGCTGATGTTCCAGCTCATCAGGCGCGCGTCGATGCCGCTCGGATGCAGGTCCGCGTAACGCCAGAGGCCGGCGGCGATGGCCGCGGCATCGGGTTCGTGGCCGGCCATCAGCGCGACGACGACCAGGCCGTAGCCCTGGCCTTCGGAGACGGTGTTGCCGGCGCCGTCGGTGTCGCAGAGCACGCGGTACAGCGCGTTGCCGCTGCCGTCCGTGCCGGCGCTGCGCAGATAGGCGCTCTTCCAGCGTGCGTACGCGTCGCGCACGTCCTGGTCGAGCTGAGCCTGCGTGCGATGGTTCGGCCGGAGGCTGCCGAACGCATAGTTCACATGCTGCGGAAAGGGAAAAACAGGCGTCTGCGCGGCCGCGGCAGCGGCGAGGCCGGACAGGGCGAAGCAGAGCAGGGCGCGCATGACGGACCTCCTGCGGCGATGCCGGACCGGATCGGCCGTGTCGCATCGCACAACACCTTCCGGCGCCGGTCGCTCGATTCCGTCACGCCGCCGCAGGGCCGCGCGGCCGGCGATTCATCCGGCTCACCGCAGCCGCGGCGTCACGCGTCACGCAGCACGAGCAGACGCAGCTCGGTCATGTCCTCGATCGCATAGCGTACGCCTTCGCGGCCGAGGCCCGAATCCTTGACGCCGCCGTAAGGCATGTTGTCGACGCGGAAGCTCGGCACGTCGCCGACGACGACGCCGCCGACCTCGAGCTCGTCCCAGGCGCGCATCGTCTTGCGCAGGTCGAACGTGAACAGCCCGGCCTGCAGGCCGAACTCGCTGCGGTTGACCTCGGCCAGCGCCGCGTCGAAATCGGTCCAGCGCTGCAGCAGCACGACCGGCCCGAACGCCTCCTGGCACGAGACGGGCTGGCGCGGATCGACGCCTTCGAGCACGGCCGGCCGCAGCATCGCGCCATCGAGCTCGCCGCCGCAGAGCAGGCTTGCGCCGGCTGCGACGGCCTGGTCGATCCAGCCCTTGAGGCGCTGCGCTTCCTTGACGTCGATCATCGGCCCGATGAACGTGTCCTCGCTGCGCGGGTCGCCGCAGCGGAGCGATTTCACCCGGGTCACGAGGCGTTCGCGCAGCGTGTCGTAGATCGAATCGTGGGCGAGGATGCGCTGCACGCTGATGCAACTCTGGCCCGACTGGTAGAACGCGCCGAACACGAGCCGCTCGATGACGAAGTCGAGCCGCCCGGTCTGGTCCGCATCGACGATGCAGGCCGCGTTGCCGCCGAGCTCGAGCACGACCTTCTTCTTGCCGGCGCGCGCCTTGAGATCCCAGCCCACGGCCGGCGAACCCGTGAACGACAGCAGCTTGAAGCGCTCGTCGGTCGTGAACAGGTCGGCGCCGTCGCGGTGCGCCGGCAGGATCGAGAACGCGCCGGCCGGCAGGTCGGTCTCGGCCAGCACCTCGCCGATGATCAGCGCGCCGATCGGCGTGCGGCTGGCCGGCTTGAGCACGAACGGACAGCCCGCCGCGATGGCCGGCGCGACCTTGTGCGCGGCGAGGTTCAGCGGAAAGTTGAACGGCGAGATGAACGAGCACGGACCTATCGGCACGCGCTTGGAAAAGCCGCGATAGCCGCGCGCGCGCGCCGAGATCTCGAGGTTCAACACGTCCCCGGCTATGCGCAGGGCTTCCTCGGCCGCGACCTTGAACGTGTCGATCAGCCGCGACACCTCGCCGCGCGAGTCCTTGATCGGCTTGCCGGCCTCGATGCACAGCGCGACGGCCATTTCCTCGGCGCGCTCGCGAAACCGCGCGATGCAATGCTCCAGCACGGCCTGGCGCTGGTACGGCGCGAAGCGGCGCAGCGGTTCCTGCGCGGCGACGGCCGCCGCGATCGCCGCGTCGATCGCGTTCGCGTCGGCGAGCGCGACGCGCGTGGCGACCTTGCCGCTGAACTTGTCGGTGACCTCGAGATCGGTATTGGCCGCGACCGGCCGGTTGGCGAGGTAGTAGGGATAGCTTTCGGCGAGCACGGTGTTCTCCTGGCAGTCCTGGCCTATGTACGGCGTCGCTTTCGCGCGCGGCGTCAGATCGCGCGGCTGAGCTCGCGGATCTCGTGATTGAGCACGCGGTCGTTGTCGGAATAGTCGATCGGCACGTCGATCAGGTGCATGCCCGGCGTGTCGAGGCAGTGCGCGAGCAGCGGCGCGAACTCGGCCGTGCTGCCGGGACGATGGCCCTGCGCGCCGTAGGCCTGCGCGTAGCGCACGAAATCCGGATTGCCCATGTCCATGCCGAAATTCGGGAACTGCATGTGCGCCTGCTTCCACTTGATCATGCCGTAGGCGTCGTCGCGCAGCAGCAGCACGGTCAGATCCAGGCCCAGACGCACCGCGGTCTCGAGTTCCTGCGAATTCATCAGGAAGCCGCCGTCGCCGGCGACCGCGACGACCTTGCGCTGCGGATGCACGATCTTGGCCGCGATCGCCGACGGCAGGCCGGCGCCCATCGTCGCGAGCGCGTTGTCGAGCAGCAGGGTGTTCGGCTGGCGCGAGCGGTAGTAGCGCGCGAACCAGAGCTTGTACATGCCGTTGTCGAGACAGAGTATGCCGTTGTCGGGCATGCACGCGCGCACGTCGGCGACCAGGCGCACCGGATGGATCGGGAAGCGCGCATCGTCGGCGCCGCGCGCGAGATGCGCCTCGAGATGGCGGCGCACCGTGTCGAACCAGGCGAAGTCCCAGTGCGGCTGCGGCGCCACCGACTGCTTGAGCTGCCAGACCGTGTTGGCCACGTCGCCGACGACCTCGATCTGCGGGAAGTAGACCGTGTCGACCTCGGCGCTGCAGAAGTTGACGTGGATGACCGTGCGCAGGCCGCGGCGCATGAAGAACGGCGGCTTCTCGATGACGTCGTGGCCGCAGTTGACGATGCAGTCGGCCTGTTCGATCGCGCGGTGCACGAAGTCGCCGTCGCTGAGCGCGGCGTTGCCGAGCCACAGCGGGTGGTGCTCGTCGATGACGCCCTTGCCCATCTGCGTCGTGAAGAACGGGATGCCGGTGTGGTCGACGAACTCGCGCAGCATCTTGGAGCAGGTCTTGCGGTTCGCGCCGGCGCCGATCATCAGCAGCGGCCGTTTGGCCTCGCGTATCGCCGCGGCCGCGTGCGCGATGGCCTTGTCGTCGGCGATCGGGCGGCGGTGATAGCTCGCCGGCAGCAGGATCGCGTCGGTCTCGTCGCGCGCGATGTCCTCGGGCAGCTCCAGGTGCGCCGCGCCGGGCCTTTCCTCCTCGGCGCGGCGGAAGCTCTCGCGCACGCGCGCCGGGATGTTGTCCGCCGAGACGATCTGCCGCGTGTACTTGGTCAGCGGCTTCATCATGTCGACCACGTCGACGATCTGGAAATGTCCCTGTTTGGACAGTTTCACCGGTTTCTGCCCGGTCAGCATCAGCATCGGCATGCCGCCGAGCTGGGCGTAGGCGGCCGGCGTCACGAAGTTCGTCGCGCCGGGACCCAGGGTCGCGAGGCAGACGCCCGCGCGTCCGGTCAGGCGGCCGTAGGTCGCCGCCATGAAACCGGCGGCCTGCTCGTGGCGCGTGAGGATCAGCCGTATCGAGGACGTGCGCAGCGATTCGAGCAGATCGAGGTTTTCTTCGCCGGGAATGCCGAAGACGTATTCGACGCCTTCGGCTTCGAGCGCCTTGACGAACAGGTCGGATGCTTTCATGGCCGCTCCTGCGTTGACCGGCCGATTCTCGGCAGCGTGGCGCGGGCGGTCAATGACCGCGGCGGAACCGCGTCCGGCGGCGGGCTATTCGACGCGCAGCCGCAGTTCGCCGTCGGCCAGCCGCGCGCGCAGCAGGCTGCCGCGCGCCGTGTCGGCCGGGTTGCGGA
>NZ_JANFVR010000340.1 GCF_024609805.1 Tahibacter caeni
CCGCGCCGGTCCGCTGCCGCTCGCGCTGCGCCGGGCCTGGACCGGCGTCGACGGCGCGGCCGTCGTGACCGGCGGTGCCGTTGCAGGCGCGCCGCCGCGTTGTGCGGCCGCGAGCGCCGCCTGCAGCGACGGCGGTTCGTCGTCCGCTTTTTCCGTTCCGGCGGCGTCTATCTGTTTCAGCGGCTGGCCCGGATGCAGCGCGATGCCGAAGAAGTGCACCGGCAGGGCCGGGTCCTTGCCGCCGGCCAGCTCGACGAGCACGGTGCCGCCGATCGGTCCGGCCGCCGCGGGTTTACCGCTTAGGTCGATCGTGACGCAGTCGTTCGCCGCCGGCGCGCAGTCGCGCACGCGCGCCTGCCACGGCGCTTCGGCCTTCGCGCTGACTTTGCCTTTCAGCGCGAGCGCGTCGCGGCCGCGCACGACGAAGCTCTGATGCAACTCCTTGCCGACTTCGGCGCTGCCGACATTGACGGCCTTGTTCTCGAGCAGCAGCTCGCCCAGGACGAATCCGGTCACCGCGACGGCGACTTCCGGCTGTTGCGGCAGCGACGTGCGCAGCACGACGCGACCGCGCAGCCAGCCCGGCGGCGCCGTCTCGAGCAGGGTCACGGCGACCTTGTGCCCCTGCACCGTCACGCGCGTGTGGTCGGGTTTCTCGACGACCTCGCCGAACGACCACTGCGGCGCTTCCTGGGTCTCGAGGCTCAGTTCGCGGCTGACCTGGGTTCCGCGCGCGGCCGTGCCGAGTTCCAGCGCCGGCATCTCGGGCTCGAACGCGTTCTGCACGAAACCGCTCGCGGTGAAGCGGTAGCGTTCGACGTCCTTCTCGTCGGTGAACAGCGCGAAGCGGAACGCGGCTTCGCCGAGCGAGGCCTCGAGCGGCAGCTCGATGACGATCCGGCCGCTCTCGCCGGGCGCGAGCTTCGCCGGACTTTCGACGGCCTTGCCGACGCGGCTGCGCGCCTCGATGCGTTCGAGCGCGACCGGCGCCTTGCCGGCGTTGGTCACTTCGTACGTCTGGCGCAGGGTCGTGAACTGATAGCTGTCCTCGAAGCGCGCGTGCTTCGGCGTGATGCGCAGCGCGGGCTCGGCGCAGGCGGCGCCCGCGCCGAAGAGGACGAAGCAGGCCGGCAGGACGGCCAGCAGGCGGAATCGCGCGTTCGACGAAAGCATGTCTCCACTCCACAAAATCGAAGCCCGGCATCAGCCGGGCTTCGCGAGATCGATCTGGACTTCGACGGTTCAGTCGATGCTGTAGGACTGCAGCGCGACCGGCAGGGTGCCCGCGACGTTCAACGTGAACGTGCCGCAGCTGCCGGCGGTGCCGGCGTCGTAGTACGAGTCGACGTAGACGTAGTAGGTGCCGGCAGCGAGGCCCGACACGGTCGGAATCGTTTCCGGTCCGGCGCCGACACCGATCGCGTCCTGGCTCGTGGCCAGGCAGCTCGCGCCGTTGCCGCAGGTGCCGATCAGGAACAGGGCGAGATCGCCGGCGCTGCCGGTCAGGTCGGCCGAAATGTCGAGGCTCTGCGAAGCGCCGACCGTGATGGCGTAGGCCTCGTCCTCGCCGGGATACGGAAAGTTCAGGTTGGCGGTGCAGACGGCCGCGCTGTAATTGGTGATCGAGTTGGTGGAGCCGCAGGTCGTGCCGCTGTCGCTGAACGGCAGGCTCGTGATGCCCGGCGGGCTCGGGCAGGAACCGCCGCCGAGTGGCGTCGTGATGACACGGCCCGGATCCGTGACGAAGTTCGAATCGCTGCGGTTGGCCGCCCCCGCGGAAACCGAAAGCAGTGCCAGCGCTACTGCAAGAACGCGTGTCATGTCAACCCCTTTTTTGTTTCGCAACGTCTTGAGACGGTAACGATTCTGCGCCACGCAGGTCAACCGTCCCCAGGAGCAGGCAGACAATTCGATGCATGTTGATTCCATGAAATTAGTTTTAGGTGGCCGATGGGCGCTGCTGGCGTCTCTGGCGCTGTGTCTGGCCGGCTGCGGCAAGCCGCCGGCGCCGAACGTGCTCGTGGTGACGATCGACACCCTGCGGCCCGATGCGCTCGGATTCGTGAATCGCAATCCCGCGACCGCGACGCCGGTCCTCGACGCGCTCGCGCAGGAAGGCACCGCATTCACGGGCGCGGTCTCGCCCGTGCCGCTGACGTTGCCGGCGCATCTTTCCCTGTTTTCCGCGCGGATTCCGCATGCCCACGGCGTGCACGACAACGGGCAGACCGTACCAGCCGACCTGCCGCTGCTCGCGGAAACCCTGCGCAGCCGCGGCTATGCCACCGGCGCCTTCGTCAGCGGCTTCCCGCTGCAGTCGCTGTTCGGCCTGGACCGCGGCTTCGACCGCTACGACGACCAGATGCCGGCCGGCCAGCAGGGCTGGGTCGAGCGCCGCGCCGAGGACACGGTCGCGGCCGCCGCGGCCTGGTTCGATGCGAAGGACCGCGCGAAGCCCTGGTTCGGCTGGGTACATTTCTACGATCCACACGATCCCTACGAACCACCGCGCGAGTTCTGGCAGCCCGGGCCGCGCGGCGCCTACGACGGCGAAGTGGCCTACGTAGACTACTGGCTCGGCAGGCTCGTCGCGAAGGCGCGCAGCGCCGGCGGCGACCGGCCGCTGCTGATCGTCGTCACGGCGGATCACGCCGAGGCGCTCGGCGAGCACGCGGAACGCACGCACGGTTTCTTCGTATACGATTCCACTCTGAAGATTCCGCTGGTGTTCCACTGGGCCGGCGAAGTCAAGCCGCAGCGCAGCGACGCGCCGGTGCGCCTGATCGACGTCGCCCCGACCATCCTCGATCTGCTCGGCCTGCCGGCGCTGCCCGGCGCCGAAGGCAAGAGCATCGCCGCCGGCCTGCGCGGCGCGCCGATCCGGGCCGAGCCGGCCGTCGTGGAAACCTGGCTGCCGTGGGTCTACTACGGCTGGTCGCCGCTCGTGGCCTGGCGCGACGCGACGGCGAAATACATCGCTGCGCCTGCCGCCGAGCTGTACGACCTTGCCGCCGATCCCGGCGAGGCGCATAACCTCGCCGAGCAGGACGTCGTGCGTGCCGACCGGCTCGCACTGTCCCTGGCTGCGGCGACCGCAGCGCCGGCCGGCGTCGCCGGCGTCAGCGACGACGCCGAAGCCGTTCAGCGCCTGCGCAGTCTCGGCTACATCGGCGTCGGCGCGCCGCCGGCCGTGCCGACGGGACAGCTCGCCGATCCCAAGGACCGCATCGGCCAGCGCGAGCAGCTGCGTGCCGCCGACAGTCTCGCGCGCGCCGGCCGTCAGGCCGAAGCCGCGGCCGCGTTCGAGGCCGTGCTCGTGGACGATCCCGACAACCGCTTCGCGCTGTTGCGCGCGGGCACGGCGGCGCTGCAGGCGGGCCAGGCGGACAAGGCCGTCGCTCATCTGAGCCGCTCGGTGCAGCTGGAACCGCGCCGCGCCGAGGCGCGTTACGCCTATGCCGATGCTTTGATGCGGCTGGGCCGCTACGACGAGGCGGCCGAGCACTGGGCCGCGCTGGCCGAGCTGCAGCCGCGCCGGCCGGAAGCCTGGTTCAACCTCGCCGCGGCGCTCGAACGCGCCGGCCACGCGCAGCGCGCCGAAGAAGCGATGACGCACTATCGTCGTCTGAAGCCCGAGCGGCCGTGAAGCGCCGAGCCGGCGTTCGCCGCAGCGAACGCCGGCGTCGCGGATCGTCCCGTCGCCTTCGCCGGCGTCGCGCCGCCGCGGGGCGGCGGACCGCCGTCAGCGGCCGCGCAGGCTGTCGACGGCGTCGTTGAGGCCGGCCAGGGTCAGCGGATACATGCGGCCCCGCATGAGCTCGCGTGTGATGCCGATCGACGGCGTCCATTCCCAGCGCGACGGTTCCACCGGATTGAGCCAGACCGCGCGCCGGTAGAGATCGGTCAGGCGCGCGAGCCAGGCCGCGCCGGCCTCGGCGTTGTGGTGCTCGATGCTGCCGCCGGGTTCGGTGATCTCGTAAGGACTCATGCTCGCGTCGCCGACGATGACGAGCTTGTAGTCGGCGGCGTAGGTATGCATCAGGTCCAGGGTGCGCTGGTGCGCGTCCCAGCGCCGCGCGTTGTCGCGCCAGAGCCGTTCATAGATGAAATTGTGGAAATAGAAATGCTGCAGGTGCTTGAACTCGCTGCGCGCGGCCGAAAACAGTTCCTCGCAGACGCGCACGTGGTCGTCCATCGAGCCGCCGATGTCGAGCAGCAGCAGGACCTTGACCGCGTTGTGCCGCTCGGGCCGCAGCTTCAGGTCGAGCCAGCCGGCGTTGCGCGCGGTCGCGCGTATCGTGCCGTCGAGGTCGAGCTCCTGCTCGGCGCCGCTGCGCGCGAGCCGGCGCAGCGCGCGCAGCGCGAGCTTGATGTCGCGCGTGCCGAGCTCGCGCGTGTCGTCGAGATTGCGGAACCGGCGCTGCTCCCAGACCTTGACCGCGCGGCGCTGGCCGGAACGGCCGCCGATGCGCACGCCCTCGGGGTTGTAGCCGGAATGGCCGAACGGCGAGGTGCCGCCCGTGCCGATCCAGCGCGAACCGCCCTGATGACGCTCGTGCTGTTCGGCCAGGCGCCGCGCCAGCTCATCGAGCAATTTCTGCAACCCGCCGAGCGCTTCGACCGCGGCCTTCTCCTCGTCGCTGAATGCGCGGTCGAATTCGCGCCGTAGCCATTCCTCCGGTATCGCGCCGTAGAGCTGCTGCGCCGCGGCGTCGACGCCGCTGAAGAAGCTGCCGAACGCGCGGTCGTAGCGGTCGAACTGGGTTTCGTCCTTGATCAGGCAAATGCGCGCCAGCGTGTGGAATTCGTCGAGCGACAGGCGCGAAAAACCAGCACGCAACGCATCGAGCAGGGCCAGCAGCTCGTGCATGCCGGGCTTGAGTCCCTGGCTGCGCAGCCAGAGAAAGAAGCGGATCAGCATGGTTGCGCAGCCCGCCGCGTCGGCGGCACGCCGCCGGGCCGGCCGGCCCGCGCGG
>NZ_JANFVR010000341.1 GCF_024609805.1 Tahibacter caeni
ACGGCGGTCGCGCGCACCGGCGCGGCGAGCGCGCGCTCGCGCCAGCCGCACCAGGCGACGATGCCGGCCGTGCCGAATGCGCAGGCGAGACCGACGCCGATCTGCAGCAGCTGATTGGCCCGGAACCAGTGGATCTCGGCGACGCGCACGAATACCGGCACGATAGGCCGGTGTCCGTTGTCGAGCTGCCAGGCATTCTGCGGAAACGGACGGGACAGATACATTTCGTAGAGCCGCAGCTGATCGAACATCGGTTGCCGCCACGCGAAATTCGCGATCGCGCACAAGGCCGTCAGCAGGAAATACGCAGCCAGCACGAGCACCGCGAGCGTCAGTAAATTGTCGACAATCCGTCGCCGTACGAACATCGTTCCCTCCTTTTCGACTTCTGTCGGAAAAATATCCTAGTCGCTGACGCCGCGACCGGCGAGGCGAATTCCCGGAAATTGCGAAAGAACGCAATATCGCGTCCGCCATGTTTCACATTGTTCTAACGAAAGCGCGCAACGCGCTCCGCTTCGCGCATCGCGGGTGTCGTCGTTGACGGGCGCGAGCGGCGGTTCCCCTAATTCGCGCAGTCGGCGCCGGCGATGCATTGAAATCTGCGCCGGCGGCGGACCATCTGTCCCTGCTGTCGCACGCGAGCGGCACGCGCGAGCGACGAACGCCGCAGCAGGTGGCGGCCCGCTGGCGCACCGCGATGCTAAAAATTAAACAAAGAAGCAAAACAGCAGAGGGGCGGCCGGGCCGTGCGCGCCACCCCGGCTCCATCGCGCGCGGCATCCGGCGGATGCGCCGCCAGAACCGCGGTTCGGTCGCGGTCCGTTCGCCCGCAGTAGGCGAATCCGCCGCCGTCCGCGACAATCCGCAGGCCGCACGGAGTAACTCATGGCCGAGACCACCCGACAGGACAAGACCGCCAAGCAGCTGCGCCTGCTCGAACAGGCGCTGGACAGCGGGCGGCTCGGGCCGGTCAAGCGACTGGTCAACACCTTGTCGCCGGCCGAGATCGGCAATCTGCTCGAGTCGCTGCCGTCGGCCAAGCGCCAGGTCGTCTGGGGCCTCGTCGACGCCGAGGACGACGGCGAAGTGCTGGTCCACGTCGGCGAGGACGTGCGCGAAGACCTGCTGCGCGCGATGGACACCGACGAAATCGTCGCCGCGGCCGAGTCGCTGGACATCGACGACCTCGCCGACCTGCTCGAGGACCTGCCCGACACGGTCATCGACGAAGTGCTCAAGTCGATGGACCGGGAGAACCGCGAGCGCCTCGAGCAGATGCTGACCTACGCCGAGGACACGGCCGGCCGCCTGATGAATCCGGACGTCGTCACCGTGCGCGCCGACGTCAGCGTGGACGTGGTGCTGCGCTACCTGCGCCTGCGCGGCGAGCTGCCCGAAGGCACGCACCATCTCTACGTGCTGAGCCGGCGCCGCCAGTACCAGGGCCGCATCTCGCTGGCCCAGCTGCTGACCGCCGAGCCGGCCGATGCGGTCAACCGCATCATGGACACCGACCAGCCGGCCATCGACGCCGACACGCCGGTGTCCGAAGTGGCGCAGCGCTTCGCCAACCACGACTGGCTCAGCGCGCCCGTCGTCGACGAGAACAACGTGCTGCTCGGCCACATCACGATCGACGACGTCGTCGACATCATCCGCGACCAGGCCGAGCATCAGGCCCTCGGCGCGGCCGGCCTCGACGAGGAAGAGGATCTGTTCGCGCCGGTGCCGCGCACGACCAAGCGCCGCGCGATCTGGCTCGGCATCAATCTGCTGACCGCGTTTCTCGCGTCCTGGGTCATCGGCAATTTCGAGGACGTGCTCAAGCAGGTCGTGGCCTGCGCCGTGCTGATGCCGATCGTCGCGAGCATGGGCGGCGTCGCCGGCACGCAGGTGCAGACTCTGATGATCCGCGCGATGGCGCTGGGCCAGGTCACCGCATCGAACGCGATGTTCCTGCTGCGCAAGGAAGTGCTCGTCGCGCTGGCCAACGGCCTGCTCTGGGCGCTGACGGTCGGCAGCATCGCGCTGCTGATCTATCACGATCTGTGGCTCGCGACGGCGTTCGGCGCGGCCATGGTACTGAACCTGCTCGCCGCGGCCCTGACCGGCGTGTTCCTGCCGCTGGGCCTGCGCCGCATCGGCATCGACCCGGCGCTGGCCGGCGGCGTGCTGCTGACGACGGTCACCGACTGCTGCGGCTTCGCGTCGTTCCTCGGCCTGTCGACGGTGCTGCTGCTGCGCTAGGCGCCCGGACGGGCGCAGCGCGGTCCGTGGACCGCGACGCGCGGCTCGGCGGCGGTTCGCCGGCGACTATCGCGCGCGCTGCTCGGCGAGCGTCAGCGCGACCTTGTCGCGCAGGTACAGCGGCAATGCCTGCTCGGGCGGCAGCAGGCGGCCGGCCTTGAACTCCGCGACGGCGAGCACGGCGATCGCGCGCGCCTGCGGATAGCGCTGGCCGTCGGCCCAGCGCGGCGCCGGCAGCTGCGCGGACAGCACGTCGCGATAGGCCTGCCAGCCGCTGCCGATGACGTTCCAGTCGGCGCCGGGCGGCAGTTGCAGCCGCTCCGGCGCGCAGACGCGCTCGTCGTCGAGCGTCTGCAGGGTATCGCCGGCCGTGCGCCGGTAGCAGGCCGCATAGACTTCGCCCATGCGTGCGTCGATCACGGCGAGCACGTCGGCGCCGTTGTCCGGCGCATCGAGCGCGAGCGCCGCGAGCGAGGAGATCGGGATCACCGGCAGATCCAGGCCCAGCGCCATGCCCTGGGCGATCGACACGGCGAGCCGCACGCCGGTGAATGCGCCGGGACCGCGGCCGACCGCGATCGCGTCGAGCCGGCGCCGGCTCAGGCCGGCCTCGGCCAGCAACGCGTCGGCCATGGGCAGGACCAGCTCCGCGTGGCGCCGCGGCGCGAGCTCGCTGCGCGCGAGGGTCGTGCCGGCGTGATGCAGGGCCACCGAGCAGGCTTCGGTGGAAGTTTCGATCGCAAGCAGGTTCATGGGAATCCGTCGGTGGCAGTCAGGGGCGGCGCACGCTCAGGAGGCATCGGCCGGCGCGGCGGCGGCGCGTTCGCCGTACCAGTCGACGCGGCGCGTCAGGTACATCAGCAAGGCGACGACGGCCAGCAGCGCGAAAGCCCCTATCAGCAGCGAATACTGCTCGCTGACCACGAGACCATACAGCAGGCCGTAGACCAGCGCGAGGCTGCCGCCGAGCAGCAGGCCGGCGCGCCGCGTCGCGAGCACCGCGGCTGCATAGCCGCCGATCAGCAACGCGACGGCCGCCGACGCCAGCGCATAGGCCGCGCCGAAACCGATCTGCTCCGACAACGCGAGCAGCAGCAGGTAGAACGTGCACAGCGCGACGCCGATCAGCAGGTACTGCACCGGATGCACGCGCAGCTGCCGCAGCACCTCGAACAGGAAGAACGCGACGAAGGTCAGCGCGATGAACAGCACGCCGTATTTGCTCGCGCGCTCGTTCTGCTGGTAGACACTGGCCGGTTGGTACAGCGTGACGCCGAACGCCGCGGCCGCGACGTGCTGGCCGTTCGGATCGTTCTCGTCCCAGGACTGGCCGAAGCCGCGATTGAGCTCGAGCACCTGCCAGCTGGCCTGGAATTCCTTCGGCTTGATGTCGTGCCGGACCGGCAGGAACGCGCCGGTGAAGCTCGGATCGCCCCAGTCGGCGGCGAGCGCGAGATTGGTCGTGCGCCCGAGCGGCAGGAACTGCAGGCGCTCGGTGCCGGCCAGGTCGAAGTCGAGCTCGACGGCGATAGGCTGCTGCAGCAGCGCCGCATCGAGTGTCAGCGCCAGCGTCGCGAAGCCGGCCGTCGGCGCGCCGGGCTGCAGGCGTCGCGTCTGGCCGTTGACCGTGACCTGACGCACCTCGCGCAGGCCGCGCGGATCGGTCAGCGGCAGGCGTAGCTCCAGCCTGGCGCCGTCGGCGAGCAGCTGGCGCAGCTCGGCCTGTTCGTCGACGTCGAAGCCGGCGCGCAGGGATACGCCGGCGGTATAGACCGGTGTCGCATAGATGCCGTAGGCCCGCGTGCTCGTGCGCAGACGCGCATTCACGTCCATCTGCGCCGGCAGCAGGACGCGCGTGTTCTGGCGTTCGACCCAGCCCTGCTCGGTCTTCCAGCGCTGGGTATAGGTCAGCGCGAGCAGCGGGCCGCCGAGGGTCTGCGCTTCGCCCCAACGCGAGGCGATCTGGCTGACCGCCGCGTCGCGCAGGCTCGCGCGCTCGGCGACGAGTCCCTGCACGAGCAGCAGCGGAATCAGCATCAGCAGGGCCAGCGCGGCGATGCCGAGCACCTTCGGCGTGTAGGACGGGGCTCTGGGAAACATGGGGATCTCATCCGGCTTGGGGTGCGGCCATTAGCGCCGCCGGTGCGGACGGCCCGGCGGCCCGGACCGGGCCGGGGCCGGGCGAATGCGGGCGCTTTGCGGGCAGGCGGGATTGGCACCGTTCGTGCTTGAACGTGTTCGCCGTCACAGATGTGAACCGCCCCTCTCCCAACGCGGACCGGAACAATGGCTTTGTCGACCCAGGAAATGCTGCTCGCGCTGCGCGCTCCGAATGCCCATTGGCTGGCGGCGCTGGTCAGCGCCCTCGACGAAGCCCTCAAGGATCCGGAATTCGGGCCGGAACACCGCGCGATGCTGCAGCAGCTGCTGACCGCCGGCATCGTGCCGGGCAGCGTCGCCCGCGCCTCGGAGCTGCGCTTCGCGCGCTTCGAGGACAGCTTCGCGAACCTCGTGCCGGGCGACGACGTCGCCGGCGCCGAGACCGCACCGGGCCCGGCGACGGCGCCGGCGCGTCCAAAACTGACCCTCGTGGGCAGCAAGCACTTCGCCGCCTGATCCGCCGCCGGCGGCCGGCGCCGCCGCCTTCCTCGAGCCCGGGCCTGTCCCGGGCTTTTTCATGCGCCGGCGCCGGCGGCCGGCGACACCGCAGCCGCCTCTG
>NZ_JANFVR010000342.1 GCF_024609805.1 Tahibacter caeni
CACGGCACGACCTTCGGCGGCAATCCGCTCGCCGCGGCCGTCGCGCGTGTCGCGCTGCGCCGCCTGGCCGAGCCGGCGCTGCTGGCCAATGTCGCGCGTCAGGCGGCCGCGCTGCGCCGCGGCCTCGCGCAGATCAACGACAGCCTCGACCTGTTCGAACAGGTGCGCGGCCGTGGCCTGATGCTCGGTGCGGTGCTCGCCGAGCCCTGGCGCGGCAAGGCCGGCGCCGCGCTGGACCTCGCCGCCGAGCATGGCCTGCTGCTGTTGCAGGCCGGCCCCGACGTGCTGCGTCTCGTGCCGGCACTGAATATCGGCGACGACGAGGTCGAAACCGGCCTGCAGCGCCTGACCGCGGCGCTGCAGGCGTTCGCGAAGTCCTAGCCGGCGCGCGCCGCGCGCAGCGCATCGCGTGCGGCGACGAGGGTTTCGCCAATCAGGTCGTCGTTGTGGGCGCTGGACAGGAAGCCGGCCTCGAATGCCGACGGCGCGAGATAGACGCCGCGCTGGAGCATGCCGTGGAAGAAGCGGTTGAACAGAGCGGTGTCGCAGGCCGTGGCCTGGGCGAAGGTCTCGACGGTCTGGTCGGTGAAGAACAGGCCGAACATGCCGCAGACGCGGTTCGTCGTCATCGGGACGCCGGCTTCCAGCGCGACCGCCTGCAGGCCGTCGGTCAGCAGGCGCGTCTTGCGGTCGATTTCCGCGTAGAAGCCCGGCGTCTGGATCAGCTCGAGCATCGCCAGCCCCGCCGCCATCGCGACGGGATTGCCTGAGAGCGTGCCGGCCTGGTAGACCGGGCCGCTCGGCGCGATCTGCTGCATGATCTCGCGGCGTCCGCCGTAGGCGCCAACCGGCATGCCGCCGCCGATGATCTTGCCGAACGTGCTAAGGTCCGGCGTGATGCCGTACAGCGCCTGGGCGCCGCCGAGCGCGACGCGGAAGCCGGTCATGACTTCGTCGAAGATCAGCAGCGCGCCGTGGCGCGTGCAGAGCTCGCGCAGGGCCTGCAGATAACCGGCGCGCGGCAGGATGCAGTTCATGTTGCCGGCCACGGGCTCGATGATGAGGCCGGCGATCTCGCTGCCGTGTTCGGCGAACAGCGCTTCGGCCGCGGCGAGGTCGTTGTAGGGCAGGGTCAGGGTCAGGTCGGCCAGGCCGGCCGGCACGCCCGGCGACGTCGGTACGCCGAAGGTCAGCGCGCCCGATCCGGCCTTCACGAGGAAGGCGTCGCCGTGGCCGTGATAGCAGCCTTCGAACTTCACGATCTTGCTGCGTCCGGTGTAACCGCGCGCCAGGCGTATCGACGCCATCGTCGCCTCGGTGCCCGAGTTGACCATGCGCACCATTTCCACCGACGGCAGCAGCCGGGTCAGCGTTTCGGCCATCGTGACTTCGGCCGGGCACGGCGTGCCGAAGGAAAGGCCGTCCTGGATCGCGCGGGCCACGGCTTCGCGCACGAACGGATGGTTGTGGCCGACGATCATCGGTCCCCAGGAGCCGACGTAGTCGATGTAGCGCTTGCCTTCCACGTCCCAGAGGCAGGCGCCGTCGGCGCGTGCGGTGAAGAACGGCTCGCCGCCGACGGACTTGAAAGCGCGCACCGGAGAGTTGACGCCGCCGGGCAGCAGCTGGCGGGCGCGTTCGAACAGAGCGTGGTTGCTAGTCATGCAGAAGGATTCCGGGAAGCGGGAAAGAGAGCGGCGAAGCGGCGCGCCGCGGCGCTGACGTCGGCCTGACCGAAGACTTCGCTGACGACGGCGAGGTAGTCGGCGCCGGCCTCGATCAGCGGCGCGGCATTGTCGGGCCTGATGCCGCCGATTGCCACGCGCGGCAAGCCGAACGCGGCGCTCGCGCGCAGCAGCTCGGGATCGGCGCGGCGCGCGAGAGGCTTGGTCGTCGACGGGAAGAACGCGCCGAACGCGAGGTAGTCGGCGCCGGCGTCCGCGAGAACGCGAGCGCGGTCGAGGTCGTCGTAGCAGGACACGCCGACGACGGCGTCGGCGCCGAGGCGGGCGCGGGCCTGGGCGATGTCGCCGTCGTCGGCACCCAGATGCACGGCGCGCGCGCCGCAGGCCAGCGCTAGCTCGATGTCGTCGTTGACGACGAACAGCGCGCCGGTATCGGCGCAGAGCCGCATCAGCGCGCGCGCCTCGTGCAGCCGGCGCGCCGCGTCGCTGGTCTTGTCGCGGTACTGCAGCATGACGGCGCCGCCGTGCAGCGCCGCCTCGGTCGCGACGACCAGGTCTTCGCGCGGACCGTCGGTGATCGCATACAGGCCCGGTGCCGGCAGCAGGGGATGTCGCATGTCGTGGCGGGTCCTGGCGTGGCCGGAGTCCGCCATTCTGGCCGATTTGAAGCCGGACGCGCTGCGCTGCGACAATGCGCACCCTTTGTCCTGAGCCCGCGCCCGCCATGTCCGCAGCTTCGTCCGGTACCGACGCACCGTTCCGCACCTTCATGTGCGTCGTCTGCGGCTTTCTTTACAACGAGGCGGAAGGCTGGCCGCAGGACGGCATCGCGCCGGGCACGCGCTGGGATGACGTGCCGGATACCTGGACCTGCCCCGACTGCGGCGTCACGAAGACCGATTTCGAGATGGTCGAGGTCGGCTGAAACAGGGCGATACCGTCCTGGTCAGTGCAGGCGGCCGGCCTGGGTCGTGCAGAGGATGAGCTGGCTCATGACCTTGTCGGCGTCCTCGGCCTGCGGCGCGAGCGCGAGATAGCGCTTGAAGTCCTCGCGCGCAGCGTGGTGGTGGCCGAGCTTCAGGTACAAGTTGCCGCGCTCGCGCCATTCGACGATGTCGAACGGATCCAGGGTGACGAGGCGATCGGTGCAGCGCAGCGCTTTGTCCCAGGCTTCGTTCTCGACGTAACCCAGACGAAGGTTGCGCAGCATGCGCGCGACTATCGCACGATGGCTCGCGGGCTCCAGCAGATGGGCCAGGCGCTGGTCATCGATGTCGCGCGCCGACAGTTCGCTGCGCGCGCGCCGGCGCAGCTCGGGCAGATCCAGGGGGCGCCCGCGGTGAAACGGATCGAGCACGACGATTCCGTCGTCCATCGGCATGCGCACGAGGAAATGCCCCGGAAACGACACGCCCTCCAGCGGCAGTCCCAGGCGCTGGGCCAAGGTGATCTGCACGATCGCCAGGGAAATCGGATTGCCCAGGCGCCGGTCCAGCACCTCGTTGAGATAGCTGTTGCGTGGATCGAAATAATCGTGCTCGTCGCCGGCGAAGCCGAGCTCTTCGAACAGAAACGCGTTGAGCCGGCTCAGGCGTTGCGTTTCGGAAGCGTCTGCCGGCAGTGCGGCGGAAAGACGGCCGGCGTACTCATCTATGCGCCGTTCGTAAACGCTGCAAGCGAGGGTCGGATATTCATCCTTGGCAACGAGCAGGGCGGCCGAAAGCAGGGAAATCTCGTGGTCGACGGCGTGTTGCAGGCCTAGCCAGGGATCATTCATTCGGCGTCTCCGGCAGCTTGTGCTGGATGGTAACCGATGCGGCAGCCTGCGCCAGCGCGCTTGTCACGATTGCGCCATTTCCAGGACAGCGGGGCGGCACGAGAGGGTTGCTTAATAGACCTGCATCCAACCGGGATGCCGATAGCTGCAGGCTCTGAAATGAAACAGTTCGTGCCGTGGTCCGACGATGATTTCTGCAACCCGCAGGGGCCGCCGCCGAGGCTGGTTCCGTACCAGGTCGGGCTGCCTTGCCATCATGCATTGGAGCAGTCCGCGCCACCGGCGCAGGCTGCTGCGGATCAGCGATGGAATTCCAGCGTATCGCCGGGCTTGACGCCGAGCTTGTCGGCCGTGCCGCCGTTGAGCTCGAGCACGTACTTCGCCGGACCGCTACTCGGATAGGAAGGGCACGGGTCCGCCTTGCACGGCGGTACGTTGTTCTGCACCGACACGACGTGGAAGTTCTTGTCGAAATAGAGCATGTCCAGCGGAATCAGCGTGTTCTTCATCCAGAACGCCTGCATGTACTCGTCGCGGAAAATGAAGAGCATGCCGCGGTCGGGCGCCATCTGCTCGCGGAACATCAGGCCGCGCATGTGCTGCTCGTCGTTTTCGGCAAGCTCGACATAGAAGGTCTTGCCCTTGAGCACGACATAAGAGATCGCCTGGGCGTGGGCCGCGACGGAACAGGCGAAGAGACCCAGTGCGGCCAATGTCCGCAGAGCGTGACGAAGCATGGTGGAGAGTTCCCTGCAGTGATTCGTGAGAATGATGGCCGCGTCAGCGCGAACGCTGGTGCTGGTCGATCAAGGTCGCCAGCGTGGTGAAGTGCTCCGGCGACATGTCGTAGAACTCGATGCCGATGCGGCCGTTGACGATGTGCTGGATCAGGGAGTCGGCAACGAATTCGGGCTGGCCCGTGAAGCTCAGCACGATGTTGACCCGGGTGCCTTCCGTGACCGGTTGGCCTTCGACCTGCTCGAGCATCGCGCCGTTGACGGACAGGTCGAGGATTCGGCCCGGCATGCCCCGACCGACCGACTCGACATAGTAGATCCCGGACGTGGCGTAGCGCGGCTCCTGGCGGCGATCGTCGTACAGTTCACCCATGGTGTTCACCGTCGTAAAACGTTGACCGATCCTAGCATAGGGATTTTTCCCCACTCGGACCGTATCGGCAGTTCGAAGCGTGGGTTCGCGGGGTCGCCGATGCGGGTTGCGAAGACAATACCGGGCCCGGTGGCGGGCTGAGCGAAATAGTTGGCGCCGCCCTCTTGCCAAACGAGCGAGTGGTGCTAGAGTTCGCGCCCCTTCGCTGGTCGGGAGAGACGGGGGAGGGGCTGCCGGAAGGTAGCGGGTTTGCGGTGGGTTGGCTTGGCGGCGGGTTGGTAAGAAGAAAGACGCGCTGCGGGGGTTGACGAACGGCAAAGAGGGGTTATGATTCGCGCCCCTTCGCTGAGGCGGT
>NZ_JANFVR010000343.1 GCF_024609805.1 Tahibacter caeni
GCGTGGGGCAGCGGCAGGCCGCAGCAGGCGCAGGCGCTCGGATTTCGGGCCAGGTCGGCCAGGCAGGCGGCGCAGAGATCGCGCCGCGCGGCGCCGGGCCCGCCGCAGAGCAGGCAGCGCGCCGGCAGCAGCGCGAAACCCAGCCGCTGCAGCCAGCCGTCAACCGCCGTACGCGCGTTCACGTTGACAGCCTCCGTCGCGGCCCGGACACTCGCGCCCGAATTTAGCCCGCAAGCGACCGCCCATGACAGCCCTACGCCACGACTGGACGCGCGAGGAAGTGCTCGCGCTGTTCGACCTGCCGTTCGCCGACCTCATGCACCGTGCCCAGCAGGCGCACCGCGCGAACTTCGACGCCAACGCCGTGCAGGTCTCCACCTTGCTGTCGATCAAGACCGGCGGCTGCCCCGAGGACTGCGCCTACTGCCCGCAGAGCGCGCGCTATGCGACCGGCCTCAAGGCCGAGAAGCTCCTGAGCCTCGACGTCGTCCTCGACAAGGCGCGCCAGGCCAAGGCCGCCGGCGCCTCGCGCTTCTGCATGGGCGCGGCCTGGCGCTCGCCGAAGGACAAGGACGTGGCCAAGGTCGCCGAGATGGTCGGCGCGGTAAAGGCGCTGGGCCTGGAGACCTGCGCGACCCTGGGCATGCTGCAGCCCGAACAGGCGCAGGCGCTCAAGGCCGCCGGCCTGGACTACTACAACCACAATCTCGACACGGCGCCGGAGTTCTACGGCGACATCGTCAAGACGCGCGAATACCAGGACCGCCTGGACACGCTCGAACACGTGCGCCGGGCCGGCCTGAAGACCTGCTGCGGCGGCATCGTCGGCATGGGCGAGACGCGCGAGCAGCGCGCCGGCCTGCTGCAGACCCTGGCCAACCTGCCCGAACACCCGACCTCGGTGCCGATCAACCGCCTCGTGCAGGTCGCCGGCACGCCGCTGGCCGGCACGGCGCTGCTCGATCCGTTCGAGTTCGTGCGCACGGTCGCCGTCGCGCGGCTGCTGATGCCGCTGTCGATGGTGCGGCTGTCCGCCGGCCGCGCCGAGATGAACGACGAACTGCAGGCGCTGTGCTTCCTGGCCGGCGCGAACTCGATCTTCTACGGCGAGAAGCTGCTGACCACGGGCAATCCCGACGTCGAGCACGACCAGGCTCTGTTCCGCCGCCTCGGCATCCATGCGATGGCGGTCGTCGAGGAATCGTCGACCGTGCATGCGGACATCGTCGGCAGCGAGGCGGCCGGCTGCGCCGGCGGCGGTTGCGGCGGCGCCTGTTCCGACGCCGAACTGGCCGCCTGACGCGGCGGCGTGCGCCGCCGTAGACCATGTCCCGTCCGGATCTGCTCGCCCGACTGGCTCAGGCCCAGGCCGACCGCGCCGAGGCCGGCCTGCTGCGGCGCCTGCGCGGCGTCGCCGCGGCCGACGGCGCCTACATCGTCATCGACGGGCGCCGGCTGCTGAATTTCGCGAGCAACGACTATCTCGGCCTCGCCCAGCATCCGCGTCTGCGCGAGGCGCTGACCGATGCCGCGAAACGCTGGGGCGTCGGGGCGACCGCGGCGCATCTGCTCGGCGGCCACCGCGAACCGCACGAGGCGCTGGAACGGGCGCTCGCGGATTGGACCGGCCGTGAGCGCGCATTGCTGTTTTCGAGCGGCTGGCTGGCCAACGTCGGCGTGCTGGCCGCGCTGCTCGCCGACGGCGACCTGTGTCTGCAGGACAAGCTCAACCACGCCTGCCTGATCGACGGCGCGCGGCTCAGCGGCGCGAACCTGAAACGCTACGTGCACGCGGACGTCGCGAGCGCGCGGCGCCAGTTCGAGGCCTCGCCCGGCGTCGCGGCGCTGCTCGCGACCGACGGCGTGTTCAGCATGGACGGCGACGTCGCGCCGCTCGCGGAACTTGCCGCGCTGTGCCGCGAACAGGGCGCGACCCTGCACGTCGACGACGCGCACGGGCTCGGCGTGCTCGGCCGAGACGGCGCCGGCAGCCTGGCCGAGGCCGGTCTCGGCCAGGACGATGCGCCCGTGCTGATGGCCACGTTGGGCAAGGCCCTCGGCAGCGCCGGCGCGTTCGTCGCCGGCAGCGCGAACCTCGTCGACGGCCTGGTCCAGTTCGCGCGCAGCCACGTCTACACGACGGCGATGCCGCCGGCCGTCGCCGCCGCGGCGCTGGCCGCCGTCGGCATCGCGCGTCACGAGTCCTGGCGCCGCGAGCGCCTGCAGATCCTCGTCCGCCATCTGCGCGCCGGCGCCGCCGAACGCGGCCTGCAGCTGCTGCCCTCGCGCAGCGCGATCCAGCCGCTGCTGGTCGGCGACAGCGAGGCCGCGCTGAATCTTTCGCGCCAGCTCGAACTGCGCGGCTATTACGTGCCGGCGATACGGCCGCCGACCGTGCCGGCCGGCACGGCGCGTCTGCGCATCACCCTGTCGGCGCTGCATACCGAGAGCATGGTCGAACAGCTGCTCGACGCGCTGCAGGCGGTGCGGGCATGAGGCCTCCCGCCGAGGATCTCGCGCAGCGCCGGCCGGTGTGGCTCGCCTTGTCCGAATTGTTTCTCGACACCGACATCGAGACGCTGCTGCCGTCGCTCGCGCACGCTCTGGCCGCATCGGCCTACAGCGAGGCGGAACTGGAACGGATACTGCGCGACGAAGTGCAGCCGCTGCTGCAATGGAACCTGCTGTCGGTCGCCGGCGTCTGGGACGGCTTCGACGCGGAATGGCTGGAGCACTCCATACTCGCGCGGCGGCACCGGCTGCGCCTGCCGTTCCTGTTTCCGCACGAAGAATGGCGGTGGCTCGCTTTGTTGATTCGCGCTGAACGTGAGCGGTGCCTGGCGACCGGTTGAACGAAACGACATGCACATCGAAACTCTGGGCCAGGGGCCCGATCTCGTCCTGATTCACGGCTGGGCCATGCACGCCGGCATCTTCGCGCCGCTGACGCGCGAGCTCGCGCCGCATTTCCGCCTGCACCTCGTCGATCTGCCGGGCCACGGCTACAGCCGCACGAGCGACACGCGCCTGCAGCTGGACGACTGCGCGCAGCGCCTGGCCGCCGAGCTGCCGGCGGCGACCTGGCTGGGCTGGTCGCTCGGCGGACAGGTCTGTCTCGAAGCCGCGCGGCATCGGCCGGATCGCGTCGAGGCGCTCGTGCTGATCGCATCGAGCCCGCGTTTCGTCGTCGGCGAGGACTGGCCGCAGGGCGTCGCGCCGGACCTGTTCCGCCAGTTCGCCGACGGCCTGCGCAGCGACTACCACCGCACGATCGAGCGCTTCCTCGCGCTCGAGGCGATCGGCTCGGAACATGCGCAGAGCGAACTGCGCGAGCTGCGCGCACAGGTGTTCGCGCGCGGCGAGCCGGCGCTGAACGTGCTCTGCGACGGCCTGGACATCCTCGACCGCGCCGACCTGCGCGACGTGCTGCCGGGCCTGCGCGCGACCAGCCTCTGGATCGCCGGCCGGCGCGACAAATTGATTCCGCCGGCCGCGATGCAATGGGCCGCGCAACACAGTCCCGGCGGACGCTATCTCGAACTGCCGGCCGGCCACGCGCCGTTCATCGGTCGCGCGGCGCGCGTCGCCGAAGCCGTGCTCGCGCTGCGCGAGGAGCAGGCCGCATGACGCCGTTCGATCGCGATCAGGTGCGCCGCGCGTTCGGCCGCGCCGCAGCCGGCTATGCGGAGCACGCGGTGCTGCAGCACGAAGTCGAGGACCGCCTGCTCGAGCGCCTGGACTACGTGACCGTATCGCCGCAGCGCGTGCTCGACCTCGGCTGCGGTCCAGGCCGCGCGAGCGGCCAGCTGCGCAAGCGCTGGCGCAGGGCGGAGGTCGTCGCGATGGATCTCGCGCTGCCGATGTTGCAGCAGGCGCGCCGCGAAGGCAGCTGGCTGCGGCCGCTCGCGCGCGTCTGCGCCGACGCGCGCCAGCTGCCGCTGGCCGACGCGAGCGTCGACGTGCTGTTTTCGAGTCTCTGCATCCAGTGGATCGTCGACCTGCCGGCGCTGTTCGACGAATTCCGCCGCGTGCTGCGGCCGGAAGGTTTCCTCGCCCTGTCGACGTTCGGCCCGCTGACCCTGTACGAGCTGCGCGAGGCCTGGGCCGAGGTCGACCGTGCGCCACACGTGAGCCAGTTCGCCGACATCCAGCGCATCGGCGACGCGCTGCTCGCCGCGGGCTTCCGCGATCCGGTGCTCGACGGCGAGGACATCACCTTGACCTATGCCGACGCCGGCGCGCTGATGCGCGATCTCAAGGCCATCGGCGCGACCAATGCCGATCTGTACCGGCGCCGCGGTCTGACCGGCAAGTCGCGGCTGCAGGCCGTCACGCGCGCCTACGAGACCTATCGCCGCGACGACGGCCGCCTGCCGGCGACCTACGAAGTCATCTACGCCCACGCCTGGGGCCCGCGCCCGGGACAGCCGCGCCGCAGCGGCGGCACCGACATCGCGACGTTCCCGGTCGATCAGCTGCGCATACGGCGCAGGACCTGAGCACCGCCTGCCGCTCGCTGCGACGCGCGCGGCCGGACGCTTCAGCGCACGGCTTTTTCGACGACCGGCATGAAACGCTCGCGCTTGCCGCGCAGGTCGATGGTGTCGACGTAGTAGTAATACGTCTTGCCGGCGCTGACGTCCGTATCTTCGAAGGTATAACTATGGACCTGTTCCTGGTCGCGCAGGACGTGGATGACCCGGGACGAGATGCGCCGGTACGGACCGGCGCGGTCCTCGGCGCGGTAGACGATGTAGCCGTACAGGCGCCCGTCGTTGCTCGCGCTCCACTGCAGCCGCGCCGGTCCGCTGCCGCTCGCGCTGCGCCGGGCCTGGACCGGCGTCGACGGCGCGGCCGTCGTGACCGGCGGTGCCGTTGCAGGCGCGCCGCCGCGTTG
>NZ_JANFVR010000344.1 GCF_024609805.1 Tahibacter caeni
CCGCGCCCCCGGCCGGCGCAGCGCGCACGGCGGCACCGGCCGACGCCGGCGACGATCCGCGCGATTCGGAACTGTTCGACACCCTGCGCGAGCTGCTCGCCGGCCGCCGCGGCCTGATGGCGCCGGTCGCCGGCGCCAACCTGTCGGATTACGTCGCGACCGGCGAAGACCTGCAGGCCGTGCTCGGCAGCCTGCAGAACCGCCCGGCCGCGCCGCTCGTGCTCGGCGGACGCGTGGTCCAGCGCAGCGTCGCCCACCTCAAGCAGGACCTGCTGAACCAGCTGCGCCAGTTCACGCCGGACGGCCGGCCGCCGCAGCTCAGCGCAATCGATGCCGACACGCTGGATCTCGTCGGCATGCTGTTCGATTTCATCGCCAAGACCATGCGGCCGACGGGCGCGACGCAGGCGCTGCTGACCAAGCTGCAGGTGCCGGTGCTGCGCGTCGCGCTGCGCGACAAGAATTTCTTCACGCGGCGCAACCACCCGGCGCGCCAGCTGCTCAACGCCGTGGCCGAGACCGGCCAGTACTGGATCGACGAAGGCGACGGCGAGACCGACCGCGTACTGGTCGAGAAGATGCAGCTCGTCGTCGATCGCGTCGGCAGCGAATTCGACGGCCGCGAGGAACTGTTCGACGAACTGCTGACCGACCTGAGCCGGCACATGGGCACCCTGGCGCGCAAGGCCGAAGTCGCCGAGCGCCGCCACATCGACGCGGCCAAGGGCCGCGAGCGCCTCGACGTCGCGCGCGAAAGCGCCGTGCGGGCCGTTGCCGAGCGCCTGCGCCAGCACAAGGTGCCGCGCCTCGTGCGCGCGCTGCTCGAGCAGGCCTGGACCGACGTACTCGCGCTGACCATCCTGCGCCAGGGCGAGGACTCGGACGTCTACCGCCGCCGGCTCGCCGTCGTCGACCGGCTCGTCGCCGGCACGGCGGCCGACGACGCGGAGCTGCGCAGCGAGATCGAACAGGGCCTGGGCCAGGTCGGCTTCCACGGCGACGACGTGCAGAGCATGCTGCTGCAGCTCGTCGACACCGGCGAGGCGAACAAGGACGACAGCACGGCCAGCCGCACCGAGCTCGCACTGAAGCTCAAGAACAAGGCGCGCCTCGGCGAGGACGCACCGTCGGCCGAGCCCTCGCGTGCGACGAAGCCCGCGGCGGTCGCCGCGCCGGCACCCGTCGCCGCCGAGCCCGCCGCCGCCGAACCAGCGGCGCTCAGCGCCGAGGAACGGCAGACCCTGGAACGACTGAAGACCCTGCCCTACGGCACCTGGTTCGAGTTCGTGACGAACCAGCAGGGCGACCTCGTGCGGCGCAAGCTGTCCTGGTTCTCCACCTTGACCGGCCGCTGCCTGTTCGTGAACCAGCGCGGCGCGCGCACCGAGGAACGCAGCCTGCAGCAGCTGGCGCGCGATCTCGTGCGCGGCCAGGCGCACATCGTCAGCGAGCAGCGCGAATCGCTGATCGACCGCGCCTGGTCGACGATACTCGGCACCCTGCGCCAGTTCTCCGGCAAGCCCGCGCCGCAGCCCGTCACCTGAGGAATCGCCATGGTCGAGCACCGCCGGGCGCCGCGCCGCCGCGCCGAGGAAGTCATCCAGGTCACCAATGCGATCACCGGCGAACCGGCCGGACGCATCGGCAACCTGTCGATCGACGGCATGATGCTGGTCACCGAGCGGCCGGCGCGCGAGAACGCGCTGTACCAGTTCGCGTTCGAGCTGCCCGACGCGCGCGGCCGGCCGCAGCAGGTCGAGATCGGCATGCACGAGCAGTGGACCGAGGCGGCCAGCGTGCCGGGCCAGCACTGGATCGGCCTGCGCTTCATCGACGTGAGTCCCGAGGATCAGGCGCTGGTCCGGGGCTGGCTCGAGCGCGGCCGCCAGGGCCGGGACTGAAACCCGTGCGCCGCCTCGTCCCGTTCGCCGTGCTCGCCGTCGCGCTGCTGCTCGGCGGCGCCTGGCTGTACCGGCAGCAGCAGGCGCAGGCGCCGCGCAAGGCGAGCTTCGTGATCTTCGGCGGGCTGACCCAGGTCGAGCTGCGCGGCGTGCCGGAACCCGCCGCCGCCGCCGCGTTCGGCGCGATAGGCGACGTGCTGCAGCGCGACCAGCGCGCCTGGCACCCCTGGGAGATGAGCGACCTGCTGCGGCTCAACGCCGCGATCGCCCAGGGCGAGCCCTACCAGACCTCGCGCGAGCTCGCCGGCCTGCTGCGCGCGGCGCGCGACGCCTACGCGAGCAGCGACGGCCTGTTCAATGCGGCGATCGGCGGCCTCGTCGATCTCTGGGGCTTCCATACCAGCGACTATCCGATCACGACGCCGGCGCCGCCCGACGGCAACATCGCCGCGACACTCGCGACGCGGCCGCGCATGGACGATCTCCGCATCGCCGACGACGGCACCGTGGTTTCGGCCAACCGTGCGATCCAGCTCGACCTCAACGGCCTGGCCGAGGGCTATGCCGCCGAGCAGATCGCCGCGCTGCTGCGCGAACGCGGCATCGGCAACGCGTTGATCAACGTCGGCGGCGACGTGCTCGCGCTCGGCCGGGCCGGCGACCGCCCCTGGCGCGTCGCGATCAGCTCGCCGCAGCACGAGCAGCTCGCCGGCGTCGAGCTGCAGGGCCACGAGGCGCTGTTCTCGTCGGGCAACTACAACAAGTTCCGCGAAGTCGAAGGCCAACGCTGGGGCCACGTGCTGGATCCGCGCACGGGCCGCCCGGCCGGCGGCACGGCCGCGGTCAGCGTGATCCATGGAGACGCGGTCGTCGCCGACGTGGCGTCGACCACGCTGATGATCGCCGGCGCGCAGGATCTCGTGCGCACCGCGCGCGGCCTCGGCGTGGCCTGCGTCGTGCTCGTCTCCGACGACGGCGCGATCTGGATCACGCCGGCCATGCGGCGCCGGCTGCAGTTCGCCGTGCCGCCGGCGCGGCTGAGCCTGACCGAAGACCTCGGCGCCGACTGCCGCGGCACGACGCCGGCCCGCGGCAGCACCGCGGCCGCCGCCGGTATCAGTAACGCAGCTTCACGAACGCCGACGGGCCGCTGAGATGCACGTTGAGCACGCCGTCGAAGCTGCGCTTGTCGGCTTCGACGCGGATGCGCTGCGCGCCATATTCGAGACCGAAGCCGAAATTGCGCCACGGGAAGTACTCGACGCCGAGCGACAGGTTGTAGATGTGTCCCGTCAGCGAGCCGTTGTTCTTGCGCACGCCGGCCACGTCGGCGTAGATGCGCGTCGATTCGCTGAACGCATGGCGCCAGCCGAGCTCGATCAGCGGCGCCCAGGCCGACGCGCTTTCGTGCAGGTCGAGCGGCTGCACATCGCCGTTGAGCGAGCCCTGGCCGCTGACGTTACCGGCGACGCGGTAGTAGCCGCCGCCCAGCCCGAGCCCCCAGACGTCGCGATCGCCGACCGGAAGCCACCAGCGCCAGGCCACGCTCGCGAAATCCATGTCGAGTTCGCCGCGCACGTCGGCGTCGACGTCGAACGTGCTGCCGTCGTAGACGATCGTGCGGTCCAGCGTCTTGCGCGCGCTACGGTGGAAGCGGTAGCCGTCGACCTCGATGCCCTGGCTGTCGCCGACGAGGAAGCCGAAGCGCAGGCGGCCGACGACGCGGTCCTTGGTCAGACCGAAGTCGTCCTCGAAGTTCACGTCGGTGCCGATCACGCCGTTGTCGCCGTCGATGCGTGCGTCGGCGTCGCTGTCGGCCTGGTAAGCGCCGGCCGAGATGTAGAAGCGGTCCAGCGCGAGCGGTTTCTCGGCCCAGGCGGCGGGCGCGAGCGCGGCGAGCAGCGCCGCAGGCAGAAGGCGTAGTGTCGTTTTCATGTCCGTACGTTCCTGAGCAGAGGCCGACCCGCGGCCGGCTGCATTCTGACATGTCCGCACCAGTGCCGCGTCCCGCGGCTGCGCGTGTTCGTCATGATGACTTGCGCGGGCGTCGAAGACGCGTGAACTCGGAGAACTCCCACTGACGCAGCGCGAGCATCAGGCTGAAACCGTCGCGCGCGGCCAGCGGCAGCCGCGCGTCCTGGCGCGCGAGCTCGTCGAATTCCTGGGCGAGCCGGCCCAGCGCGGCCTTCATGCGCGTGCGCGAGCCCAGCGACAGCATGCCGCTGAGGAACCGCAGTTCGTCGCCGATGCCGTCGAACGCGCCGCGCAGGAACTCGCCGGCGACGCGCGCGAGAAAGAACTCGTGCACCGGGCCGTCCTTGCGCCAGGCGAAATTGCGCGCGGTCAACTTCTTGACCCGGCGCGGCGGCCGGTAGTCGATGATGCCGAGTTCGTCCAGCCGCAGCAGCGCACTGACCAGCCGCGCCTCGTCGAACGCGTAGGTCGCCATGATCTCGGCGGGCTTCCAGTCGTTGACGAGCAGATAGGTCATCAGCAGCAGCTGCGGATCGCGCACGAGCGCGCGTTCCTGCGCTTCGCTGAGCTCGTGCAATGCGCTCGGCGCCTGGCCGCCGTCGACGAGATCGGACAGGCTCAGGTCCAGCACCTCGCAGATGCGGTCGAGCCGGGCCAGCGAGAAATCGCCGCGGCTCAGGTCGCGCTTGATCGTCGGCTCGCTGAGACCCAGCAGCTCGGCCAGCTGGCGGTAGGTCATGCCGCGCTGGCGCAGCACGCTGCGGATGTTGCGCACGAGGGTCTGGCCCGCGCTCATGGCTGTTCCGGTATCAGAATCCGATACCGGATCAGACAACAGGGATAAGCCCGCGCGCAAGGATTTGCGCCGGGAGCGGGCGCTGCGGCAGTCTCTGCGCGCCTCAACAGTGCGCAAGGACCGGCCGCATGCGTGTCATGGCACCACTCATCGCGGCGCGCCCGACGCCCGCCGCCGGACTGCGGCCGCTGCGGCTGCGCGGCAGCGGCGTGGCCGGCGCGCTG
>NZ_JANFVR010000345.1 GCF_024609805.1 Tahibacter caeni
CGCTTGAACGTGCGGACCGCGCCGCGGCCGAGCGCGTCGCGCAGGCGCCCGCGCAGACCGGCGCGCGGCTGCCAGCCGCCGAGATAGGCCGGCGGCCCGCCGGGCGCTTCGAGCACGCAGGGCGAGGGCAGGCTCGTCCACCAGGGAATCCGCAGCGCGCGCGCGACGCTGCCGGTGACCGGCAAGGTGAAATCGGCGATCAGCAATTGCGGCGTCCAGTGTTGCAGGGCCGCGGCGAGCTCGCTGCGGAAGCGCTGCATCAGCGCGAGATTCGCGCGCAGCTGCGCATGCAGGCGCAGCGGGTTGCTGCCGGCGCGCCGCGGCGGGTTCGCGATCGCGGCGATCGCCGTGTCGGCGCCGGGCAGCAGGGTTACGCCGGCAAGGTCGGCACCGGCGATCGCGGCCTGCGCGGCGGCGCTGCTGAACACGCGGACTTCGGCCGTGCCGGCCAGCGCGCGGCCGATGCCGAGCAGCGGATGCAGATGACCGCTGAACGGCGGCGCGACGAGCGCGACGCGGTTCATGCCGCTGCCTGCCGCGCGGCGAAAAAGGCGCGGCAGTGCTGCAACACGTCGGCCTGGGCGAGATAGTCCATGTGCCCGGCTGCGACGCGCACGTCGGCCTGCGGAAAATACCAGCGCGACAGCAGGTCGCGATGGCCCTGCAGCAGCAGGCAGTCGCAGTCGGGCCGGCGGCGTGCGACCGGGCCGTAGGCGAACACGGCGACGCGATCCAGCAGGTCGCGCGGCAGTTGCAGGTTGACGAGCAGCTCGAGGCCGCAGCTGCCGGCGAGCAGCAGGCTGCGATCGCGGCGCGCGAGCAGCGCTTCGACGGCGGGCCGATGGCGGCGGCGGAACGCGACGCCGCGCGAGTCCAGGTACTGCCGCGCGTTCGCGATGCTCGCGCGCCACAGCGGCACGGCGCGGAACGCCGGCGTGTCGTCGGCGTACGGAAAGTTGCGGTCGACCGCGGCGCTCGCGGCGAACGCCGCGACGAAGCGTTGCTGCGACGGACTCAATGCGCAGCCCTGCGGATCGCTCTGGCCCGTCAGGAACGCGACCTGCCAGCGCGGAGTCATGCGACCGGCTCGAAGTCGTCGTTGGTGTGCACGCGGTAGTGCCGCGTGCGCCAGCGGATGCGCCGCTGCAGCAGCGCGTGCAGCGCATGCAGCGGCTGCAACAGCTCGGCGATCAGCGACGGCGCGAACCGGTGCCGCGTCGCGCCGGTGAAATGCCGCTGCACCGCGCGCAGGCCGACGCTGCGCAGCGCGAGCAGCGCGGCGATCGCGACCAGCGCCGCCGGCCGCGTCGCGACGGCGGCCGCGACCAGCGTCGTCCACAGCAGCAGCGGCGGCAGGCCGTGTAGCAGCAGGATGCTCGCGCGCAGCGCGGATGGCTGGTGCTGCAAGAGCAGCAGTGCGAACAGGAACCAGCGGTGCAGCAGCTGCGCGTAGTGACGCAGGTCGCGCACGCTCGTGCGCACGAACAGCGGCGCGGTGCTTTGAACGATGCGCCCGCCGCAGGCCTGCAGCCGCCTCGCGACGGCGAGATCGTCGGTCAGCTGCCGGGTCAGCGGCGCGAAGCCGCCCATGCGCGCGAATGCGTCCCCGCGCAGCGCATAGCCCATGCCGTTGATGCTCGGCGGCGGCCAGAAATTCAGCAGCGGCAGATACGTCAGCGCCGCATTGTTGTCGACGAACTGGGCGAGCAGGCGCGAGGCGAAGCGGCCGTCGTCGAGATAGCAGGGCAGGCCGGTCGCGAGATCGGCGTCGTCGAGCGCGGCGAGCAGCGCGGCGAGGCTCGCGGCCGGCAGCTCGGTGTCGTCGTCGAGCACGACGAAATGCGGTGTCGCGAGGTACGGCTGCGCGAGCGCGAGCTTGTGCATCTTCGGATTGTGTCCGGCCGGCGCCGGCGGCAGCACCAGGCACGTGATCGCGACGTCCGGAAGGCGTTCGCACAGGCCTTGCGCGACGTCGCGGCCGACCGCGTCGTCGGTGTCGAGCAGCCAGAGGAAACGGCAGTGCGGCAGCGCGCGCAGGTTGCGCGCGAGCACGTCGGACAGCGCCGGATCGCCTCCGAGTATCGGCTGCACGATCGTCGTCGACGGAGCGACGGCGGTGCCGGGCGGCGGCGCGCCGCGGCGCAGCGCGAGCAGAATCTTGGCGGACAGCAGCGCCGCATAGGCCAGCGCCGGCGCGAGCACGAGGCTCAGCATTGCGTGCGCTGCCAGGCGACGAAGCGCTCGACGCCGTCGGCGAGCGACACCGACGGCGGACCCAGATCGCGCAGCGCGCGCGTGACGTCGAAGGTCTTGGACTGCGTGAACACCGCGACGCCGAATCGCGTGATCGGCGGCTCTCCGGACAGGCGCAGCAGGCGATAGATCCATTCGCCGGCCGCCGCCGCCGCGCGCGCGATGCGCAGCGACACGCGCCGCTGCGGCCGCGGCAGGCCGAGCTGCTCGAATGCGGCCAGCAGGAAATCCTGGATCGCGACCGGCGCGGCATTGGTCAGGTTGTAGCTGCCGGAGAGGTCGTCGCGCAACGCGAGCGCCAGCAGGTAGTCGCACAAGGTCTCGATGTAGATCAGGTCGCCGATCGCCGGCGCGCCGCCGGTGTCGATCAGCGGCAGCCGGCCCTGTCGCGCCGCGCGCAGGATGCGCGGGAACAGCACCGTGTCGCCGGGGCCGAACACGGCGCGCGGCCGCGCGATGACCCAGGAACCCTCGTACCCGGCGACGAGCCGTTCGCCGGCATACTTCGTCGCGGCATAGTCGTTGACGAAGGCCGGGCCTATCGGGCTGTCCTCGGTCAGGCCGAACTGGTCCTCGTCGCGATAGAACACCGAACTCGAGGACACATAGACGATTCGCGGCAGGCCGTTGCGGCGGCACCAGTCCAGCAGCTCGCGCGTCGCGGCCACGTTATGGCGCTCGTACTCGGCGCGCGTGCCCCAGGGCGACGAGCGCGCGGCCGCATGAATCACGACGTCGGCGCGGAAATCCAGATCGAACGGCCGCGACAGGTCGATCGCGCTGTAGTCCGCCCGCGCGAGCGCGCGCCGGCCTATGCCGTGCCAGCGCAGATCCTCGCGGCCGGCGAAGCGTTCGAGCAGCGCGGTGCCGATGAAGCCCGACGCGCCGGTCAGCAGGATGCGCTTCATGCGGCCGCCCTCGCCGTCGCCGGCGCATAGGCCTGCAAAGTCTCGGCGCAATGCGACGGCACGATCAGGAGCTCAGGCTGGCGCCGCGCGACCGCCTGCAGCCCGGCCAGGGTCGCGCGATAGGCCTGCCAGTCGTGCATCAACGGCCGTGCGAGCAAGGACGGCATGCGCTGCTCGCGCCACGCGCGCGCCGACCAGCAGGCGTCGGCGGCGAGCAGCAGCGGCCGGTCGTCGCGGTCGCGCAGCAGCAGTCCCATCTGCGCGCGGCTGTGGCCCGGCAGCGGCACGGCGAGCAGGCTGCCGTCGCCGAGCAGGTCATGGCCGAAGTCGAACGGCGCCCACAGCGGGCCGAGCGCGACGCCGGGCGCGTCGTCGGCATAGTCCAGCCGCGCGGCGAAATCCGCCGGCAGCAGCGCCGGCAATATCGCGCGGGTCAGGCCGCGCAGGCGCGACAGGCCGGCCAGTCCGGCGATCTCGCCGCGCAATGCGCTGAAGCGCGCATTCGGCAGATCGCGCAGCCCGGCGACGTGGTCCGCATGCAAGTGCGAGATCAGCACGCGGCGGACGTCGCCGAGCGCGACGCCGCGCGCGGCGAGCTGGTGCTGCAGGGTCTGCGCCGGCGCGAGCTGCACCGGCGTGATCCAGCGGTAGACGCATTCGGGGAAGCGCGCCGTGGCCGCGTCGAAATGCGCCGCATAGCCCGTGTCGTAGAGCAGCGCGCCATGCGTCGGATGGATCAGCAGCGCGCTCAGCGCCGGAAACTCCGCGGCGCTCCAGCGGCCGCCGCGCAGGGTGATCCATTCGGGATGGCGGCAACGGCCGACCTGCAGCAGATGCACCTCGATGCGCGGCGCGGCTCCGATCATGGCTCAGCTCCGCAACACCAGGCCGCCCAGGCTGACGCCGGCGCCGGTGCCGATCAGCAGCACGTTCATGCCGGCCTGCAGGCGTCCGTCGGCGCGCGCCGCATGCAGTGCGCTCGGCAGCGACGCGGCGACCTGGTTGCCGTGGGTCGCGAAGATGTCGACGAGGCGCGCGGCCGGCAGGCGCAGCAGCCGCGCGAGGAAATCCAGGCCGTGGCGGCTGGCCTGATGCGGCACGACGAGATCGATCGCGCCGCGTTCGAGGCCGGCGCGCGCGAGCAGCGCGTCGATGAACTCGCCGAGATGGCGCGCGGCCAGACGGAACACGGCCTGGCCGTCCATGCGGAACTGCGCCAGCGGCGCGAACGGTTCGTCGATGCGGCTCGGGTGATGGCGCGAGCCGCCGCCGCGGATCTCGCAGAAATGCGCGCCTTCGCTGTAGGTCGCGAACGACGCGGCGAGCAGTCCGGCCGGCGCCTGTGCCGCATTGCCGGTTTCGTCGCCGTCGACGACGAACGCCGCGGCGCCGTCGCCGAAGATCGCGCTGGCTTCGAGATGCGTCCAGTCCAGCCCGCAGGAGGCGATGTCGGCCGCGACGACCAGCACGCGGCGATAGCGGCCGGCGGCGATCAGCGCGCTCGCCGTGTCGAGCGCGACGAGGAAGCCCAGACAGCTCGCGCCGACGTCGAACGCGGGCAGGCCGCGCGCGGCTTCGCCGAGCTCGCGATGGATCAGCGCCGCATTGCAGGGCATGGCCTGGTCCATGGTCGCGCTGGCGGCCATCAGCAGGTCGACGTCGGCGAGCTCCAGCCCGGCCGCGGCCAGGGCGTCGCGCGCCGCCGCGGCGCCGAGCTCGGCCGCGCTG
>NZ_JANFVR010000346.1 GCF_024609805.1 Tahibacter caeni
CGAGCCTCGCCGCGGCCATCGCCGCGGCGCCGGCGGCCGGCGCACGGCCGTTCCGCATCGCGGTCGGCGAGGGCGTCTGGGACGAGAAGCTCGTCGTCGACAAGCCCGACGTCCATCTGGTCGGCGCGCACCGCAGCCGCTGCCGCATCGGTTCCGACCGCGCCGCCGGCCATCGTCGCGACGACGGCGAGCCCTGGGGCACCTGGGCCTGCGCGAGCGTCATCGTGCGCGCGCCGGGCTTCCGCGCGCGCGAGCTCACGTTCGAGAACCGCTTCGACTACCGCGCGCATCTCGCCAGGCCCGTGCTCGAGACCGTCGGCGCGAACGGCGCCCAGGCCGTCGCGCTGATGTTCGACACGGGCTCCGACCGCGCGCTGATCGAGGACTGCGACATCGACGGCCATCAGGACACGCTGTTCGCCGAATCCGGCCGCAGCTGGCTGCGCCGCTGCCGCGTGCGCGGCAGCGTGGATTTCCTGTTCGGTGCCGGCGAGTGCGTGCTCGACGACTGCGTCGTCGTCTCCCGTTTCCGCCCCGGCAAGGAACGCCAGGGCTATTTGACGGCGCCGTCCACGCCGGCCGCGCAGGCGCAGGGCCTGCTCGCGCGCCGCTGCAACCTGTTGCGCGAGGCCGAAGTGCCCGACGGCAGCGTCGCGCTCGGCCGCCCGTGGCGTCCGACGCGAAGCTTCGCCGACGGCCGCTACGGCGATCCCGCCGTGCGCGGCAGCGCCGTGTTCGTCGACTGCTGGATGGACGCGCACATCGCCGCGAACGGCTGGGATCCGATGCAATACACCGCGCGCGACGGCAGCCGCGCGACGTTCGCGCCGCAGGACGCCCGCTTCGCCGAGGCCGGCAGCCGCGGTCCCGGCGCGGCACGCAGCGAAACGAGGCCGCTGCTCGACCCCGAGGCGGCGCAGAAGCTGCGGCGGTATCAGCCGTTCCGCTAGGCCGGTGTGCGGGCCGCCGCCGGCGCAGCCGGGACCGGTGCCGATGCGGGGCGCGCGATGGCGAAATTTTCGTCCGCGTTCAGCGCCGGCGCGGCGGTACATCGTCGGTGCGCCGCATCGCGGGTGCCGGCCTCGGTATCGGCATGGAGCGCGCCGGCTCGCCGCTTTCGTTCGGTCCCGGATGCGTGTGATAGCGTGCCGGCTTCCCGGTACACGGCCACGGACGACACAGTGATGGTGCGGACCCTGCAGGACGCTTCGGCTCGTCGCGGCATTCGCAAGGCAGCCGTCGCGCTCGCCGTTCTGTTCGGCGCGAGTTCCTCGTCGCTGCCGGTCGCCGCGTCGCAGGACAAGCCGCTCGTAGCGCTCGATACGGTCGCGCAGCAGGTGTCGTCGCAGGCGTGCGCGGCGATGAAGCGGCGCGTCGACGCCGTCGCCGGCCTGGCCCCCGTGCTGCTGCGCAGCTACGACGCCGCCGAGGGCGCCGACACGCTCGATCTGCCGCCACTCGATACCGCGGCGTTCACCTACGACAACGCGCTCGCGGTCATCGCCCTGCTGGCCTGCGGCGACCGCGCCCAGGCCGTCCGCGTCGGCGCGGCGCTCGAGCGGGCAGCACGGAACGACACGCGGCTGCGCAACGTCTATCGCGCAGGCGCGGTCGGCGACACGGTGCTGCCGAACGGCTGGTGGGACGCGAAGGAGAATCGCTGGATCGAAGATGCGAACCAGATGGGCACGGCGACCGGCAATGTCGCGTGGACCGGTCTCGCGCTGCTCGCGCTGTTCGAGGTGACCGGCGAGGCGCGCTGGCGCGACGCTGCGGCGAAGCTCGCCGCCTGGGTCGTCGCGAACGCGCGCGATGCGGGTGCCGACGGCGGCTTCCGCGGCGGCGTCGACGGTTTCGATGCGGCGCCGGTCCGCCTCGGCTGGAAATCCACCGAACACGCGATCGACCTCGTCGCCCTGTTCGGCCGGCTCGCCGCCGCGAAGGCTCCGGGCGGCTGGAGCGCGCAGGCGGCGCACGCGCGACGCTTCCTCGATCGGCAATGGGATGCGGCGAGCGGCCATTTCCTGATCGGTACCCTGCCCGACGGACGCACGCCGAATCGCGCGACGTCCGCGCTCGACGTGCAGTGGTGGTCGCAGCTGCTACCGGACGCGCCCGCCGATTGGCGCCGCGCGATGCGCCACGCCGAGCGCGTCCATGCCGTCGGCGCCGGCTTCGATTTCAACGACGACCGCGACGGCGAATGGCTCGAAGGCACGGCGCAGGCGGCGCTCGCCTATCGCACGGCCGGGGAGACCGACGCCGCGCGGCGCTGCCTCGCGGAACTGGCGGCTCAGTTCAGCGCCGGCGGCTACGTCTTCGCGACGCGCGAGCCGAAGATCACGACGGGACTCGCGATCGGCCCCGCGAGCACCTCGGCCGACGCCTACTACTATCGCCGCCAGCATCTCGGCGCGACGGCCTGGGCCGCGCTCGCAGCGCTGAACCGCAATCCGTTTCGCGCGTTTCGCTGACGGGTTTGCGGCGGCTGATGCTCGCCGTGCCGGGTGGGGCGAGGTGCGAAAAGCCGGGAGATGCGGCGAGAAAACGGCGGGGAGCGGAGATCGCCCGGCGCTCGTTCTCATTGAAGATTGCTATGGATATTCAACGCTGAGGTGCGCCATCGTGCATCTCCCGCAGGTCATTTCGGCCGCCGCTTCGCCGGAAATCCCGCCTTCGGCAGCATGGTGTCGAGGTCCCATTCGCTGTCGACGAAGACGCGATAGGTCGCCGAGTCGACCGGATATCCGCCGACCTCGGACTCGCTGTCGATGATGCGGCCGCGGCCTTCGGCCGTGTCGGCGACGATGCGCGCGTCGGTCGCGTCGCGGTCCCACGGGCGCGCGCCGACGTCTTCGAGCACGGCGTCCTGCACGGCGTCGGCCGGCAACGGCTCGACGCCGTAGGGCAGCGGCGGCGCGGTCTTCAGCAGATTCCATTTCGCCGGCGTCGTCGTGTAGCGGCCTAGCGGCGGCAGCGGCCGGCCGAGGCGGTCGACGGCGACGTTGTCGTGCAGATAGAGATCGACGTCGCCGGAGCCGCCGAGCATGAACAGCGCGACATCGTCCGGTGTCGACGGGCCGGCGCGCAGTACGTTGCCGATCAGGCCGAGCCGGCCGGTCTGGCGCGGATGGTCGCCCCATTCCTCGCGGATCAGGTTGTAGTGCACCGCGCGCGGGCCCGGATCGTAGATCAGGTTGTTGACCATGAGGCCGCGCGCGCCGCCCTTGAACAGCGCGCTGCGCTCGTAGTTGTGCGCGTAGAGATTGCCGACGATCAGGATGTCGCTGACGTTGTCGTGGATCAGCGAACCCTTGGAGTGCTCGCCCTTCGCGTGCGTGGAGTGGGAAAGGCCTTCGGCGATGAGGTTGTTGCTGAACGTGATCCGATGCGAGACCGATTCGCGCCAGGCGTCGGGCGTGTCGCCGATGAAGCGCGCGCCCGAGGCCGACAGGTTCTCGTCGGTGGCCCAGGTCAGGCTGCAGTGGTCGACGATGACGTCGTGCGCGCCGGTCATCGTCGACAGCGCGTCCACGTCCCAGCGCCCGCTCTTGTGCACGTCGGCTTCGCCGGGACGGATGCGGAGGTGGCGCAGCACGACGTCGTGCGTCGCGATGTCGATGCCGCCGCGGATCAGGGTGATGCCGGGTGAGGGCGCGGTCTGGCCGGCGACGGTCAGGAACGGTTCGCTGATCGTGATTTCGCGGCGGTCCAGATCGATGACGCCGCCGACTTCGAACACGACGATGCGCGGTCCCGGCGTGTTCAGCGCCTCGAGCAGCGAGCCCGGGCCGCCGGCCTTGAGCGTGGTGACACGCAGCAACTTGCCGCCGCGGCCGCCCGGCGTCTGCGCCGCCCAGCCCTGGGCGCCTGGGAAGGCCGCGGCGGCGGTGGCGGGGGCGGCATGGCCGGTCGGCGGCATCAGGCAGAGCAGGGCCAGAGTCGCGAGCGCGCCGCGCAGGCGCAGCGGGGCGACGGGAAAACGGAATGCCGGCATCACGGGTCTCCTGACGGGTCTGGGATTGAACCCGAAATGCCGCGTCGGGTACGAGCCGCATTGTAAATGACACCGGTTTCCTTTATACAAGTCCGGCGCCGCCATCCGTGCCGCAAGGAGCACCGGCGGCGCGGCAGGATCGCCCTTCGATGAGGTCAGGCATGAGCAATCCGCTGCCCGCCAGCGAAAAACCGTCCGAAACCATCGCCCGGCGCCTTGTTGCCGCGCGTCTGACTGCGCAGGCGCTGCCCGCGTTTCCGGGCGAGCTGCCGGCGAGTCTCGAGGATGCCTACCGGTGTCAGGACGCGGCGATCGCGCGCTGGCCGGCGCCCGTGGCTGGCTGGAAGGTCGGCTATATCGCACCGGAGCGGCGCGAGGACGGCGGCGATCCGCGCCTGGTCGGACCGATCTTCGCCGGACGCATCCAGGTGCCGGCCGACGCCGAGGGCGAGTTTTCCGTGATTCCCGGCGGCTTCGCCGCGGTCGAGGCCGAGTTCGTGTTCCGCCTCGCGCGCGACGTCGCGCCGCGCGTGGAGGTCTGGACCCCGGAGCAGGCCGCGTCCGAAGTCGCCGCGCTGCACGTCGGCATGGAACTGGCCGGTAGCCCGCTGGCCGCGATCAACGAGCTCGGTCCCTGCGCCGTCGTCGCCGACTGCGGCAACAACGCGGGACTTCTGCTGGGGCCGGCCATCGCGAACTGGCAGGATTACGCGATGGATGCATTGACCTGTACGACCTGGATCGACGGCGAACTCGTCGGCCGCGGCGGCGCCGCGGCGCTGGCCGGCGGCCCGCTGGCCGCGCTCGCGTTCGCGCTGTCGCGCAATGCGCGCTGTGACCGCCAGTTGCGGGCCGGCGACTACGTCACGACCGGCGCGGCCAC
>NZ_JANFVR010000347.1 GCF_024609805.1 Tahibacter caeni
CCGACGGGGTCGTCGCGCGCGGCGGCGCCGTGGTCGCCGCCGGCGGCGTGGCCGGCCGGTTGAACTGCCGCACGGCCCAGATCGCCGCGCCGACCGCGGCCAGGCCGAGCACGATGAAGAAGCCGAACACGAGCGCGGCGCCGACCAGGACGACGCCGACCAGCGCCGAAAGCGCCCGCAGCAGCGGATGGCGGCTGCGCGGCGAGCGGAACAGGATTGCGGCCATGGGCGTGTCGACTCCGTGTGGCATCATGCAAGGGCCCAGTGTGGGGCTTTGCGGAAGCAACTCAAGTGCTTGAAGTCAGTGCCGAAGCCGGCCGGGCGCTGTGCCGCCTCGACGAGGTGCCCGACGGCGGGGCGATCGCGGTCGACATCGACAGCAGCACCGGCGGTTTCAACCTGATCCTGCTGCGCCGCGGCGATCAGGTGTTCGCCTACCACAACGAATGCCCGCATGCGGGCCGGCGCCTGGACTGGTCGCCCGGCAAGTTCCTGGTCAAGGACGCGACCGTGATCTGCGCAGCCCACGGCGCGACCTTCGACGTACCCAGCGGCGCCGTCATCGCCGGCCCCTGCCGCAGCGGCCTCGTACCGATGCCGTTGCGCGTCGTCGACGGGGTCGTCAGGTTGCCCTGAGCTCGGAATCGGGGGGAATCGGGAATCGGGAATCGTAGAAGCCGGTGGCGGTCGAGGCTCGGTCCTTGCCCTGCTCGTCCGATTCCCGGTTCTCCATTCCCGATCCCCCGCGTCACCGCCTGAACAACCAGTTCACCGCGAGCAGCAAGGTGATCAGCAGCAGCACGGTCAGCGGCAGGCCGACGCGCCAGAAGTCGCGCCGGCGGTAGCCGCCGGGGCCGCCGACGATGGTCAGCACCGGGTTCGCGTTGGCGATGACGAAGGTGTTGGACGTCGAGATCGCGACGATCAGCGCGTAGACCGCCGGGTTGCCGTTGGAGGCCAGCGCGATGTTGATCGCCATCGGCACCATCATCACGGTCGCTCCGACGTTGGAGATGACCTGGGCGAAGAACAGCGCGAGCACCGCGATGACCGCCTGCAGCGCCCACTGCGGCCAGGCGCCGAGATAGATCAGCACTTCCTGGGCGACCCAGGCCGCCGCGCCGGTCGTGTCCATGGCCCAGCCGAGCGGGATCAGGCAGGCCAGGGTGAAGATGGTCTTCCAGTTGATCGCCGCGTAGGCCTCGTCCATGGTCAGCACGCCGGCCAGCAGCATGCCGACCGCGCCGGTCAGCATGGCGACCGACAGCTTCATGCTCGTGAACAGGCCGAGCAGCATGGCCAGCGCGAAGAAGATCAGCGCATGCCAGAGCTTGGCCGGACGCGCCTCTTCCTTCGGAATGTCGGTGACGACGACGAAGTCGCGGTCCTCGGCCGCATGGACCAGGTCCCGCCAGGAGCTGTGCAGTACGAGGGTGTCGCCGGCGCGCAGCGCGACCTTGCGTACGTCCTCGCGGAACACCTGCTCGCCACGATAGACCGCGAGCACGCTGACGCCGTAGTGCTTGCGCATCCGCAGATCGCCGAGCACGCGCTTGACGTAGCGCGAGGTCGGCGGGATCACCGCTTCGGAAATGCCGGCGCGGCCCGGATTGAACATGTCGCCGAACTGGCGCAGGCGCGTCTGCACGCGCAGCAGCTGGTTCTGCGCGAAATCGTTGACCTGGTCGCGCGGGCCGAGCACGCCGAGCACGGTGCCGACCCAGATCATCTGGTCGGCCGGCGGCGCCAGCCGCGACTCGTTGCCGTTCTTCATCGCGAGGATCAGCGGCGCGCCGCGCATCTGCTCGACCTCGCCGACGCTCATGCCGACCAGCGGGCTTTCGGCCGTGACGGTCAGCTCCATGACTTCGCCGTCGATGCCGTAGGTCTCGGCGAAATAGGTCTCGGTGCGGCCCGGCGTGACCTTCTGCTTGCTCTCCTCGTCGGGCAGCAGCTTGCGCGTGAAAAAGAAGAAATAGGCCAGGCCGACGAACAGCAGCGGCAGGCCTATCGGCGCGATCGCGAACAGGCTGAACGGCGTGATCGTGTCGGCGCCCGGCGGCAGGTTGCGGTTCGCGCTGACGATCAGGTCGTTGAGCAGGATCAGCGGCGAGTTCGAGATCATCGTGACATTGGTGCCGGCCAAGATCATGCAGCCCATCGGCAGCAGCAGCCGCTTGAGCGGCACGCCGGTGCGCGCAGACACGCGCGAGGCGACCGGCAGCAGCAGCGCGGCCAGCGCCTGGCTCTGCATGATCGAGGTCAGCGCGCCGGCCATCACGTTGATCGCCAGCGACAGGCGCGACTCCACGCCGTTGGACACGCGCAGAATCAGGCTCGCGGCCTTGTTCAGCACGCCGGTGCGGTCCAGGCCCGCGCCCATGATCATGACCGCGATCAGCGAGATCACCGCGTTGCCGGCGAAGCCGTCGAACAGCTGGTCCACCGGCAGCAGGCCGGTCACGCCGATGCAGACGATCACGAGCAGCGCGACGACATCGGCGCGGATCCATTCCAGCACCAGCATCAGTACGGTGAAGACGACCAGCCCGAACACGAGCATCATGTCGGTGGTCAGGGTCAGTCCGTAGTCCATGTCGCCGGTCGACGTCCTTTGCGTTCAGACGCGCTCGTAGAGCAGATCCCAGACGCCGTGGCCCAGCCGCAGGCCGCGCTGCTCGAAATGCGTCTGTGTGCGCCAGCCGGGCCGCTCCGCGTAGTTGCCGCGGCCGGCGCAATTGCGCCAGGACGGGTCTGCATCGGCGACGACGAGCATCTGCTCGGCATAGTCCGCCCAGTCGGTCGCCATATGCAAGCTGCCGCCCGGACGCACGCGCGAGGCGAGCAGCTGCAGCAGCGGTGCCTGCACGAGGCGGCGCTTGTTGTGCTTCTTCTTGTGCCAGGGATCGGGGAAGTAGATGCGCACCTGGTCCAGGCTGCCGGGCGCGATCTCCTGCTGCAGCACCTCGACCGCGTCGTGGTGATAGACGCGTACGTTGTCGGCGTCCGCAGCGGCCAGTGCATTCAGCACGCGGCCGACGCCGGGCCGGTGCACCTCGATGCCGATGAAGTTGCGCCCGGGCTCGTGCTGCGCGCCCCAGACCAACTGCTCGCCGTTGCCGAAGCCGATCTCGAGCGCGACCGGCGCGGCGTTGCCGAACACCGCGGCGAGATCGCGCGGGCGGCCGGTGAAGTCGAGCCCGAAACGCGCCCAGTGGGCGCCGAACGCGCGCTGCTGCGCCTCGGTGATGCGGCCCTGGCGCAACACGAAACTGCGGATGCGGCGCTGCGGCCGCGCGGCGCCGTCGTCGTCGCTGCCCTGCATCAGCCGATGGTTCCGTCGATGGGGCTGGACGCCGAGGCATAGCGCTTGCGCGGAATGCGGCCGGCCAGGAACGCCTCGCGGCCGGCCTCGATCGCCTTGCGCATCGCTCCGGCCATCAGCACCGGCTGGCGCGCGCCGGCGATCGCGGTGTTCATCAGCACGCCGTCGCAGCCGAGCTCCATCGCGACGGCCGCGTCCGAGGCCGTGCCGACGCCGGCGTCGACGAGGATGGGAACTTTGGCGTTCTCCACAATTTCGAGAAGATTCCAGCGATTCTGGATGCCGAGGCCCGAGCCGATCGGCGCGGCCAGCGGCATGACCGCGACGCAGCCGATTTCCTCGAGACGCTTGGCGAGGATCGGGTCGTCGGAGGTGTAGACCATGACCTTGAAGCCCTCGCGCACGAGGGTTTCGGCGGCCTGCAAGGTCTGCACGACGTCCGGGAACAGGGTGCGCTGGTCGCCGAGCACTTCGAGCTTGACCAGCGAATGACCGTCCAGCAGCTCGCGCGCGAGACGGCAGGTGCGCACGGCGTCGTCGGCCGTATAGCAGCCGGCCGTGTTCGGCAGAATGGTGTAGCGCGCCGGCGGCAGCACGTCGAGCAGGTTGGGCTGGCCCGGATCCTGGCCGATGTTGCTGCGCCGGATCGCGACCGTGACGATTTCCGCGCCGGCGGCTTCGGTCGCGAGCCGCGTCTCGTCGAGGTCCTTGAACTTGCCCGTGCCGGTCAGCAGACGGGACCGATAGGGCTTGCCGGCAATGACGAGAGGATCGGAAAGCGTCGCAGTCATGGGAGGAGGCGCAGCGGGGAAAGAGCAGGATGGTAGCAAGGGCGCCCCGGCCCCAGGGAAATGATCGCTGCGCCGGCGTTCAGGCCGGGTTGCGTTGGCGGGCGCGTGTCCGGGCGCCGGCGACCGTGCGGGACACGACTCGATACCGTCGTTTCAGTCAGCCGCCGCCCATCGCATGGACGATCTCGACGCGGTCGCCGGGCTGCAGCCGGGTCGTTTCGTGCGCGCTGCGCGGAATGATGGTGCGGTTGATTTCCACGGCGACGCGGCGGCCGGCATAGCCATTGTCGGCGAGCAGGCGGGCCAGGGTGGTGTCGTCGAGACAGGCGTGCGGGGCGCCGTTGAGCAGGATTTCCATCGGCCGATTGTCGCCGATCGGGTCGCCGGCCGGCGAGCGCGACGCTCGCCGCCCCAAAAAAGGGCGGACCGAAGTCCGCCCTTGCATTGCCGGACTACTGCCTATTCGCGGCGGCGACGGCCGTTGTTGTCGCCGCCGTCGTCGCGGCTCTTGCCGTTGTCGTCGCTCTCGTTGCCGCGACGGCGTTCCTGCGGCGGCGGCGCGGCGCGTTGCGCCGGAGGCGGAGCCTGCTCGCGGCGCTCGGGCTGCGGCGCCGGCTGTTCGCGCCGCTCGAAGCGCGGCTGCTCGGGAGCGCGTTCGACGCGCGGCGGCGCTTCCTGGCGCTGGAACTGCG
>NZ_JANFVR010000348.1 GCF_024609805.1 Tahibacter caeni
GGGTTATGCGTCATTAGTTCTGGGGGGCCGCGGTTGGGCGCCCCCGCGGCCTGTGGGTCGGGATGGGCGCGGCGAATCCCGGTGTTACGGTTTGCGGGAATGGGGAATCGGTTTCGGTTCCTGTTACCGGCGCGTCGACGATGTCTTCCAGCCTCGCGCGTATCCGGGCGCGCTAGGCCTTCGTCTTCCGGCCCCGGTCAGAACTCCAGGCCGTCCGCGAACAGGCTGTCGCCCTTGAGCCGCGCGATCGTGTAGTCGAAGTCGCGGACGCCGTTCGGCAGATTCTGCGCCCAGAGCCGCGCGCCGGCGAGCAGGATGCGGCCGTGGTCCAGGGTCAGGCCGCCGGCCTCGTGGTTGGTCGGCTGGCCGCTGCCGGCGTTCGGGTAGGCGATCAGCGCGATCGACGAGCTGCCGCCGCCGAGGCCGGAGCTGAACTCGGTGTCGGGCTGGCCGTTGGCCGACAGCTGCACCACCCATTGCACCCGGCCCGGATCCGCATTCAGCGGCGACGTCGCCGTCGTGCCGGCGATCAGGATGCGCCCGTCGCTGCGCACGCTGATGTCGGTCAGCAACAGGTCCGGCAGGATGCTGTTATAGACGTTGAAGCCGCTGCCGAATCCGCCGACGTAGCTGCCGCTGCCGTTGATGCGCGTGACCAGGTAATTGTTGCTGAGGTTGCCCGACACGGTGCGTTCCACCTCGCCGGCGACGAGGATGTTGCCGTCGGGTGTCGCGGCCAGCGCGCGCGCGCGGTCCTGGTTGTCGCCGCCGAGGTTGTAGCCGATCGTGCGCAGGCCCTGGGTGCGCTGGGTGCCGGCGCAGGCCGTCGTGTTCGGGCAGAACGTGGTGTCTTCCGAGCCGTTCAGCGCGCTGATCTTCGCGATCGCGAAGTCGTTGCCGGCTTCGTCGGCCGCGTAGCCGGCGACGTAGAGCCAGTTGCCCTGCAGCAGCAGCGCCTCGGCGCCGTCGACGTCGCCGCCGGGATTGCTCGCGTCGATGTCGAACGCGATCTCGGTGCGTCCGTTGCCGCTGAACGTGCTCAGCGGCGCTGCGTCGGGCGACGCGAGCTTCATGACGAGGAAGTCGTAGTCGGTCGCGCTGAGCTGCACCTGGCCTGCCAGGTAGATCTGGCCGGCGCCGTCGACGACCACGGCGCTGGCGGTGTCGGTGCCGTCGGCGACAGTGTCGACCGGCAGCCGGCGGCAGCCGTCCGGCGCGATGTTGGTGTCGGGAAAACCGTCGAGGTTGTAGCGGCAGACCACGGGGTCGTAGTCGAGCAGGGCGCCGCCGGGCTTGCGGCCGTAGCCGGCCACGACGATGCGGTCGACCGGATCGAGTGCGACGCCGGTGACGGCTTCCAGCGGCGCGCTGCGCGCGATCTTGCCGCTGACGCCGAACGTGGCGTCCAGCGAACCGTCGGGCTTGAATGCCGCGATGCCGACCGCGCCCGCATCGACGTAGCCGACGGCGAGGTAGCGGCCGTTGCGCGGGTCGACGATGACGCGCCGCGCGAAATCGCCCTTGGCCGTGGTCACGTCATAGGCCAGGGTCTGCAGGCCGTCGCCGCTGAAGCGCGGATCGGTGTCGCCTTCCCGGGCGGCCGCGGCGGCGGCGGCCGTGGCCAGCAGTGCCGCTGCAAGACAGCGAAGTGGTTGCATGATCTCCTCCCCTCTGCGACGGCGCAGCGCCGTCTGCCGGGGGAAGGGATACGAGAAACCGGCCGGAGTCGTGACATCGGCGCGGGCCGGTCCCGCGGCTACGGGACCGAGGCCGCGCGCGTTTTCTCCGGCGGCAGTCGCTGCGGCGCGGCTTCGTCCCGGCTTCGTCCCGGGGTTGCGCGTGATAGGTACCGCTCAGCTTCCTCGGTCGTCGAAGATCCGGTCGGACGGCAGCGACGCTTCCCAGACCCCTCGATCGCTGGAAAGGATCAGCCGGCGCCGATCGTCGGGATGCTGGCGCAGCCGATGGATCCGCCGCAGCGGCAGGTTGGCGTCCAGCGCCGTCCAGCTCGCGCCGCCGTCCTCGCTGCGCCATACGCAGCCGGGACGCTGGTCCGTCGCGTAACCCGCGGCATAGATCACGTCGGGAGCCGCAGTGTCGACCTGGAGTGCGAGTATTTTGCAGCCCGTCAGCGGCAGGCCCGCGGGCGACCAGCTCACGGCCTTGTCGGTCGATTTGAAGATCTGCGTCGCCTGGCCCGGCGCGTGCACGGCAGCCCAGAGCGTGCCGCCGCGCCGCGGATGCGTCGCGAGCGCCCAGACGTTGTAGTGCGTCGTCGCCGAGCCGGGTATCAGCGGCAGGCCGGCGCTGCGGTGCGCCCAGGTCGTGCCGCGGTTGTCACTGACGAAAACGCCGTTGGGCAGGGTCGGGTAGTAGGGGACCGCCGGGTCCTCGCTTTCCCAGTCGGCTACTGTCGAGACATAGAGCGTTTCGCTGCCGGCATCGAGGGCGATATCGAACGTGCGCCGGGTTTCGTAGCCTGTCGCGGTCATGGCGCCGCGCGGCAGCGCGCTGCCGACGCCGATCCACGACGCGCCGGCGTCGTCGCTGCGCAGCACACTCCAGGCCGCGCCGGCGGCGCTGAACGACGTCGCATACAGGCGCAGCAGCGGACCGCGCGTGCAGACGCCGTTGGGCGGCGGCGTCGCGCAGGAACGGGGATCGAGCAGGACTTTGTTGGTCGATGACATATCCGGCCCGCCGTTGCTGTGGGGCGGAAGTCCGCCGTCCAGTGACTGCCAGCTCTGGCCGCCGTCGGTGCTCTTGTAGATGCCGCTGTTGTAAGGACGAAGACGGCGCGTGCCGAGGCCGGCCGCGTAAAGGTGCGGGCTCGACGGCAGACCGGTCGTAGTCGGGTCGAACTGGATGTCGGTGATCAACTCGGCCGGGGGCGGAAACCCGTCGTTCCAGTTCGCCCCGCCGTCGCCGGTGCGCACGATACGCGAGCCCAAGGTCATTTCGTCGGCACGTCCGGCCAGCAAGAGGCCGCTGCCCGGAAGCACGACCAAACCCTGGGTGCGTATGCCTCTGAAGCCGCTGATGCTCGGCTGCCAGCGGCCTGAAGCGTCGTCGTAGGCGCGGATGCCGACGGACCACGCGTCGGCGAGGAAGCGGTAGCCGGCGCCGTCGCGCGTGCCGGCGAGCGTGCTGCTGTAGAAACCGGCCGGCCCGGCGCCGAGGCCGTCGATACACGGCGTGCTGCTGACGAATTCGTCGATGCTGAGACGGCAGGAGGTGGCTCCCTCATGGGTCATCCAGACCGGCGGCTGTCCCGGCAGGATCTCGAGCAGCGTCGGATAGCCTGCCTCGGTGCGGCTCTGCCAGCTCAGGCCGCCGTCGCTGCTGATGGCGACGTTGTTGCGGTAGATCGCTGCGATGCGCCCGTCGCCGAGGAACTGCAGCGAGCGCAGCGGGTGGTCGCCGAAGCCCAGCAGCCGCGTCCAGCTTTCGCCTCCGTTGCCGCTGCGCCAGATTTCCGTCGGCGAGGTCGCCGTGCTGCGCCGGCCGATCAGCACGGTGGCCGGATTGGCCGGATCGACGGCGATGGCCGTGACCTTGTCGAGCAGGGCTACCCGCGTGAAGCTCGCGCCGCCGTCGGTGCTGCGCTGCAGATACCCGTCCGGGCCGGCGAACAGCAGGCTGTCGCCGCTGCCGGGCACGTCGACCAGGTGCACGTAGGGCTGGTCGGGCGGAAAGCTGGTCGTGACCGTGTAGGCGCCGGGCGTCCAGTGCTCGGCCGAATCGTCGCTGCGCCAGAGGCGCCAGTCGTAGGTGATCAGATACAGACGCCCGGGATGGTAGCGGTCGACGATGACGGCGCGGGGCTTCGGAATGTCGTTGACCGGTACGACGTCGGCACCGAGCGAGCGCCAATGGCGGCCGGCATCTTCGCTGCGGAACAGCCCCGCGGCGCCGACCGCGTAGACGCGCCCGGCAACGAACGGATCGGCGAGCAGGAAGTGGACGGCACCGCCCTCGGGACCGAGCCCCTGCCAGGCCTGCGCGAACGCGGTGCCACTGACGCAGCCAATCAGCGTCGCCGCGACAGCGACGAGACGTCGGATCATGGTTTTCCCCTGGAGCCCTGTGCCAGGCGCCTTGCCGGCGCATCGTAGCCGAGCGCTGACAGCGAACCGATTGCCGGCAGGGCTCAAGTCCGGGGCGGTTCTGCCTGCGGAAGGACGCCACCGTGGCGCGGCGTTTGCGCAGCGCCACGGCGGCGGGGCCGCCGGAGCGCTGCAGATCGACAACCGAAGCGTCGCGCCGGCGGCGGCTGGGCCGACGGCGCTCTCAGCCCGCCGCGCGCCGCTCCACGCCGGCGTGGCGGCGCTGGAAGCGCTGCGCCTTGGCGGTGTTGCCGCAGGTGGCCATGTCGCACCAGCGCCGGCGGCCGCTCTTGGAGGTGTCGAGGAAGACCCAGCCGCAGTCGTGGCCGTCGCAGATGCGCAGGCGGGCGAATTCGGCCTGTTCGAGCAGCGCGATCGCGCGGATCGCCACGATGTGGGTGACGAGGTCCAGCTGCGACAGCTGCGGCGTCCAGCTGCGCTGGGCGCGGCCGTCGCTGCGGCGCAGCTGGGCGGCGGCGGCGGCGGCGGCATAGGCTGCGTGGATGCGCTGCAGGTCGGCGCCGGAGGGTGTGCGGCCGCGCAGCAGCGCGTACAGGGTCGCGCAGAGCGCTTCGCGCAATTGCTTCAGCCGGCCCAGCGCGGCGCGCGCCTTAGGCGGCGCGGCCGCGGCGAGCCGGCCCAGGGTGCTCAGGTCGCGCGCGGCGAACGCGCCGCTCGCGCGCGCCCACTGCAG
>NZ_JANFVR010000349.1 GCF_024609805.1 Tahibacter caeni
GCGGCACCTGCCCGCCGCGACGGCGGCCGCTCCAGTCGGCCAGCCCTCCCGCCGGGGCGGCCGCTTCGATCGGCGACACCCCGTCCACCGCCGCGGCTGCGACCAGGCGGCGGCGCGCCGCCGGAGGCCGCGGACGCTTGCGCTTCAACGACTTGCCAAGTCCGCGCGGCGCCCGCTAGAATCCGCGACCCCGTGCGCCATCCCGGCACCGGGGAACTCGCCTCACCGTCCTGCGGGAGGCTGCGCAGCGGCATCCGCCCTGCGTCATCCACGAGGAGTTTCCATGCGTCATTACGAAATCGTGTTCCTGGTCCACCCGGACCAGAGCGAACAGGTGCCCGCCATGATCGAGCGCTACAAGGCGCTGATCGAAGGCGACAAGGGCGCCGTTCACCGTCTGGAAGACTGGGGCCGCCGCCAGCTGGCGTTCCCGATCCAGAACCTGGCCAAGGCCCACTACGTCCTGATGAACATCGAGTGCAGCCAGACCGTGCTGAACGAACTCGAGTCGGGCTTCCGCTTCAACGACGCCGTCCTGCGCCACCTGATCCTCGCGCGCGACGAAGCCGTCACCGAGCAGTCCTTCATCATGAAGACCAAGGACGAGAAGAGCGGTGATCGCCGTCGTCGTGACGACGACGAAGGCGGTTTCGGCGGCAACGCCGACAGCAACGACGCCGAAGCGGCCTAAGTCCAGGAGCCCACCATGTCCAAGTTTTTCCGCCGCAAGAAGTTCTGCCGCTTCACCGCCGAAGGCACCGTGGAGATCGACTACAAGGATCTGAACACGCTGCGCCAGTACATCGGCGAAACCGGCAAGATCGTCCCGAGCCGCATCACCGGCACCAAGGCCAAGTACCAGCGCCAGCTCGGCATCGCGATCCAGCGCGCCCGCTTCCTGTCGCTGCTGCCCTACTGCGACAACCACTGAGGTTAGCGCGATAACCCGATGCACCCGTCGCCCGCTCCGCGGGCGACGATCACTTCCCTCTCGCCCAAGCTCCGCTTGGGGGAGAGGACTAGGGGTGAGGGAGAAGCCCGAGTCGGCGAAATCGTTGAAATTTTCGCCGATTCTTCAAACCACCGCGACAGCAAGGCTCCGGCAAACCCGGACCCCGCCCGTCGCGGCCACTGCCCCCCTCCCTCGCCCTCACTCTCCCTCAGGCGCGCAACGCCTCGGGAGAGGGAATACCGAACAGTCTCGCGACGTTTAGCGACATCGCGATTCGGACAGCCACCGCTGCACCGGTCCTGCCGGTGCTAACGAATCGGAGAATCCCATGGAACTCATCCTGCTGCAGAAAGTGAAGAACCTCGGCGTGCTCGGCGACAAGGTCAAGGTCAAGCCGGGCTACGGACGCAACTACCTCGTCCCGCAGGGCAAGGCCGTGCCGGCCACGGCCGACAACGTCGCCCAGTTCGAACAGCGCCGCGCCGAGTTCGAAGCCAAGGCCAACCAGATCCTGTCCGGCGCCGAAGCGCGCAAGGCCGCCCTGGAAGGAGCCAGCGTCACGATCGGCGCGAACGCGAGCCCGGAAGGCAAGTTGTTCGGCTCGGTCGGTCCGCGCGACATCGCCGAAGCCTTCACGGCCGCCGGCAAGCCGCTCGAAAAGTCGGAAGTGGTCATGGGCGAAGGCCCGCTGCGCCACGTCGGCGAATTCGAAGTCCACGTGCACCTGCACGCGGACGTGCACACGACGGTCAAGGTCGTCGTCACGGCCGCCTGATCGCGGCACCGCAACGTGTCATCGACGGGCGCCCTCGCGGCGCCCGTTTCTTTTTGTGTCGGCGGGGCGTGGTCCGCCGACGCGGCTGAACGCAATCGCACAGCCTATACCGTAGTTATCAACAGCTTTCAGTCTCGACAGCTGCGACGCCGATTCGGATGATCGGACGTCGTGCCGGTCGCTCGCCGCGAGAGTTCCATGGCCGCCTCACCCGATCGCAAAACCGTCCAACGCATCGACAGCCTGCGCGTGCCGCCGCATTCGGTCGACGCCGAACAGGCCGTGCTCGGCGGTCTGATGCTGTCTCCCGAAGCCTGGGACAAGGTCGCCGACCGCCTCAACGAGGACGACTTCTACCGCAAGGACCATCGCGTGATCTTCCGCGCGATCACCGAGCTGTCGAACAAGGGCATGCCCTGCGACGCGGTGACGCTCGGCGAATGGTTCGAATCGCAGGGCCTCGCCGATCTCGTCGGCGGCACGGCCTACATCCTGCAGCTGGCCAATACCACGCCGAGCGCGGCCAACATCATCGCCTACTGCGACATCGTGCGCGAAAAGTCCGTGCTGCGTCAGCTCATCGACGCGGGCACCGAGATCGTCAGCGACGGCTTCGCGCCCGAAGGCCGCAGCACCCAGGAAATCCTCGAAGGCGCCGAGCAGCGCGTGTTCCGCATCGCCGAGGCCGGCGCGCGCGGCCGCCAGGGCTTCGTGCCGATGCGCACGGCGGTCAAGGACGCGTTCGCGATCCTGCATCACCGCTTCGAGAACCGCGGCACCGTGACCGGCATCCCGACCGGCTTCACCGATCTCGACGAGATGACCGCGGGCCTGCAGCCCTCGGACCTCATCATCGTCGCGGCGCGCCCGGCCATGGGCAAGACCGCGTTCTCGCTGAACATGGCCGAATACGCCGCGATGAAAACCAAGCGCGCGGTCGCCGTGTTCTCGATGGAAATGTCGGCCTCGCAGCTCGCGTTCCGCCTGATCTCCTCGGTCGGCCGCATCAACCAGCAGCACCTGCGCAACGGCGACATCCAGGAAGAAGAATGGCCGCGCGTCACGAGCGCGATCACGCTGCTGTCGGAAGCCAAGATCTTCATCGACGACACGCCGGCGCTGTCGCCGGGCGAACTGCGTGCGCGCTGCCGCCGCCTCAAGCGCGAGCACGACCTCGGTCTGATCGTGATCGACTACCTGCAGCTCATGCAGGTGCCCGGAAACAAGGAGAATCGCGCCACCGAAATTTCAGAAATCTCGCGCAGCCTGAAGGCCCTCGCGAAGGAACTGAACGTGCCGGTGATCGCGCTGTCGCAGCTGAACCGCTCCCTGGAGCAGCGCCAGGACAAGCGTCCCGTCATGGCCGACCTGCGCGAATCCGGCGCTATCGAACAGGACGCGGACGTCATCATGTTCATCTACCGCGACGACTACTACAACCAGGACTCGCCCGACAAAGGCCTGGCCGAGATCATCATCGGCAAGCAGCGTTCCGGCCCTACGGGCAGCGTCAAGCTGACGTTCCTCGGCCAGTACACGAAGTTCGAGAACCACGCCTCGGACAATTACCTGGGCTCCTACGAGTGAGCCGCGCGGCACATGCAGCGCGCTGACGCGCAGCCACGGCGCGCGCGGCCGGCGGCGCGTCTCCGGCAGGGCGTGGGCCGCCGGTGAAGTGCGGCCTTCCGCAGCCGCCGCGACGTCGCATGCCGCCGCCCCGCATCCCGGTGCGCCTCTCTTCCGTTTCCGCCGACTGAGCACCGACCTTGCGTTCCGCCACCGCCACCATCCGATCGGCCGCGCTGCGCGCGAACCTCGCGCAGCTGCGCCGTCTGAGCCAGGGCGCGAAGGTCGTCGCCGTCGTCAAGGCCGACGGCTACGGCCACGGGCTCGAACGCGTCGCGCGGATACTGTCCGATGCGGACGCCTTCGGGGTCGCCGCGATCGCCGACGGCCAGCGCCTGCGTGCGGCCGGCCATCAACAGCGCATCATCGTGCTGTCGGGCCCCGACGAAGCCGCCGACCTCGCCGAGCTGCGCCGCCTGCGCCTGGACGCCGTGATCCATCACGAATCGCAGCTGCGCTGGCTCGCCGCCGACCGCGATCCGCGACCGCTGCGCGTCTGGCTCAAGATCGACACCGGCATGCATCGCCTGGGCTTCGCGCCGGAACGCGTGCGCGAGGTCCACGAACGGCTGCTCGCCATGCCGTCGGTCGACCGCGACATCGTGTTCATGACCCACTTCGCCGCATCCGACGAATTCGACAACGCCGTGACCGCCGAACAGATCGCGCGTTTCGACGCGGCGACGCAGGGTTTGCCGGGCCCGCGCTGCCTGGCCAATTCGGCCGGCGTGCTCGGCTGGCCCGCGGCGCGCGGCGACTGGGTGCGCACGGGCGGCCTGCTGTACGGGCTGTCGGTCGTCGCGGGCAAGAGCGGCCGCGACCTCGGCTTCGAGCCGGTCATGAGCCTGTCGACGCGGCTGATCGCGATCAATCGCCTGCGGCGCGGCGAACGCGTCGGCTATGCGGGTACCTGGGAATGCCCCGAGGACATGGACGTCGGCGTCATCGCGATCGGCTACGGCGACGGCTATCCGCGCAGTGCCGCGCCGGGCACGCCGGTGCTGCTCGGCGGCCGGCGCCTGCCCATCGTCGGCCGCGTGTCCATGGATCTCGCGACGATAGACCTGCGCGAGGCGCCCGACGCGCACGTGGGCGACCGCGTGCTGCTCTGGGGCGACGCGTTGCCGGTCGAGGAAATCGCCGAGCGCGCCGGTACCATCGCCTACGACCTGACCTGCGGCATGACCAAGCGCGTGCTGTTCGTCGAAGACTGACACGGAGACGTCCATGGCCAAGGCGAAGACGGCCTATGTCTGCAACGAATGCGGCAGCGAGCACAGCAAGTGGCAGGGCCAGTGCGCCGACTGCGGCGCCTGGAACTCGCTCAGCGAGATCGTGCTGAACGCCGCGAAGGCCGCGCCGGCCGCGGCGCGGCGCGGCGGCTATGCCGGCGACGCGGGCGCGCCGCGCGTGCTGTCGCTCGG
>NZ_JANFVR010000035.1 GCF_024609805.1 Tahibacter caeni
GGCGCTGGCCGGCGCGGCCGTCGCGGCGCCGGCACCGGCGCCGACACCGGGCCCTTCGCCGGAAGCCAACGGTCCGGACTTCCCGTTCCTGCGCAGCAGCGACGGCCGCAGTTCCTCGACCGCGCTGCTGGCCGGCCTGCTCGTCAACGGCAAGGAGCGCGCGCGCGAAGTCGCCGTGCTCGACGGCGAGCTGGACGGACGCACCAAGCTCGCGATCGGCATGTTCTGCGACGCGCTGGGGCTGCATGCGCGGCGCGGCGCCGACGCCTGGCGCATCAACACGCCCATCGGCGAGGCCGTGCTCGCCCAGGCCTCGATCACGCGCATCGCCGAGATCGACTACGCCGCGCTCGACGACGTCGGCGCGGCGCTCGGTCTCGCACTGAGTTTCGACCGCGGCGAATTCGCGCTGCGCGCCAACGGCGCCTGGCTGGACCAGACCGCGCCTGGCCCCGCGCCGGCCGCGCGCGAAGACCTGCCGATCGACGTGCCCGCCCCGCGCGCCAACCTGTCGTCCTGGCGCAGCGAAGCACTCGTGCGCCACGGCGCCGGCCGTACCGACACGACGACCCTGACCGAGCTCGGCGGCGCGCTCGGCGACGGCAACTGGCACCTGCGTTATTTCGACGACCTCGACGGCAGCCGCCGCATCGACGAATGGGGCTGGCTGGTCGACCGTGGCCGCTCGCGCTGGTATCTCGGCCAGCAGCAGGTCACCCTGAGTTCGCTGCTGCCGTCGTTTCCGCTGGCCGGCGCGCAGTGGGCGTACAGCAACCGGCCCGAGCTCGCGTTCGGCGACCAGGTCGTCGGCAACGAGATCGTCGCCGGCCGTCTCGCGACCGGACGCCAGATCCAGGGCGACGGCCCGCCCGGCGGCATCGCCGAACTGCGCGCCAACGGCAGCGTCGTCGCACGCACGATCGTGCGGCTGGACGGTCACTATCGTTTTCCCGAAATCACCGGCCTGGCCGCCGACGCGGTGCTGGAAATCGCGCTGTACAAGCCGTCCAGCAACGACGTGCCCGTGCGCGTCGAACAGGTGACCCTGCGCGCGAGCGACGACCTGCTCGCCGGCGGCACCTACGTGGTCCATGCCGGCGCCGGCAGCCAGGACAATCCGCTCGACGACGCCGACACGCTGCACGGCAGCGCCGGCTTCGCGCGCGTGCGCGCCGGCATCAGTCCGCGCCTCAGCGTCGATGCGACCCTGGCGCGCGCGATGGACCAGGATTTCGCGAGCGCCGGCGCCGCGGTCAATCTCGGCCGCGCCGGCGTCTGGTCGGGCCACGTCGCGCGCAGCAACGACGCCGGCGCGGCCGAGCTGCTCGGCGAAGGCGCGCGCGGCAACGTGTTCTGGCTGGCCAGCCTGCGCGATTTCCAGCGCGGCTATTTCGGCAGCGACAGCCCCGACCGCCACGACCATCAACTCGAATTCGGCTGGCAGCAGCCGCGCCTGCGTCTGAGCCTCGTCGCGCGCGATTTCGCCGACGCCAATCTCGGCGACGGGCGCTATCTGAAACCGGCGCTGAGCGCGCAGCCGCTGGACAACGTCTGGATCTCGGCGCGGCCCGACTACCTCGGCGACTACGCCTACGCGGCGAGCTGGCAGCCGCTGCGCGGCACGCGGCTCAGCGCCTCGCGCTACGCCGGCCGGCGCCAGCTCGACTGGCAGCAGGAGCTCGGCACGCGCTTCGACCTGACCGCGGCCGTCGTCGACGACGACGCCTACGGCCGGCGCGAATCGGCCGTGCTGTATCGCCGGCCCGAAGACCGCTATGGCTGGTGGTGGGGCTTCGGCGCGCTGCATGCGCGCAGCCGCTTCGGCGCGATCGTCGATGCGGGCCTGGAGCTGCGTCCGGGCCTGAACGCGCGCTTCCAGGTGCAGGACGATCCGCTGTACGGCCGCCGCAGCAGCGACACGCGCATCGTCTCGCTGTCGCTGACCGCCGACTTCGCCGTGACGCCGAGCGGCCTGACCCGCGGCGCGTTCAACACCGAACAACGCCGCATCGGCGCGATCGCCGCGCACGTCGACGCGGGCAAGCTGCCGGCCGGCATTGCCGTGGCGAGCCTGCGCGGCGTCGGCGTGCTCGTCGACGGCCAGGTGCGCGGCGAGCTGGACGTCGACGGCCGCGCGCTGCTGCCGCGGCTGACGCCGGGCGTGCACCGCGTCGCGCTGGACACCGAGAACCTGCCGATCGAACTCAATCCGGCCGACGCGACGCGCAACGTCGAAGTGCGCGCCGGCTCGACCACGCCGCTGGAATTCAGCCTCAGCGCGCGGCTGGGCTGCGCCGGATTCGCCGGCCGCGAGGCCGCCGGCTGGGCCGTTCGCGTCGTCGACGGCGATCGCGAGATCGCGAGGGCGCCGGTCAACGCGATCGGCTACTACCGCATCGACGGACTGCCGCGCGGCAACTACCGTCTCGAACTCGTCGCGGCCGACGGCCGCGTCGCGGCCGCCCGTCCGCTCGCGCTGGACGGCGCTTTTCTGTTCCAGCAAGACCTGCTCCGCCAACCGGCACAGGAGTCCACGCCATGACGCGCCACGGCCGCAGCTGCCTGTTGTGTCTGCTTTCGGCAATTTCTGCCGCATCCTGGTCCCAGGTGCCCACGAACGGCAGCTTCGAGACCGGCAACCTGACCGGCTGGACCACCGGCGGCTACAACCGCGCCGGCGCGATCCGCTCGACCAACATCACGCCGAACACCTCGCTGACGATTCCCGACGGCACCTGGGCCGCGGCGATTTCGAGCGGCCCCGGCGAACAGGCCAGCGGCAGCACCGGCGCGACCAACTTCGACAATCTCGGCGGCAACAACGACTACGACCTGAGCTGGCTGCAGAGCACCTTCACCCTGCCGGCCAACGCCGCCTACGTCGCGTTCGACTGGGGCTTCGCATCGGGCGAGCAGAACGAGGCGGACCAGTACGACGACCTCATGGACGTCACCGTCAACGGCACCCGGATCATGACGCGCTCGAGCTGCAAGCTGAACGGATCGAGCTATTCGCCGTTCCCGAACGCGAACTGCCAGAACGCGACCGTCGTCGACCACACGGTCAACAACACCGCCGTCACGGCGCTGCGCGGCATCAACCTGCGCTTCGGCTCGCCGGCGTTCCAGCGCATCTGCCTGCCGCTGCCGGCCGGCCTCGCCGAGGGCAGCTCGGTCACATTGCGCTTCACCGTTGCCGACCAGAACGATCATCAGGTCGATTCCACCCTGTTCGTCGACAACGTCGAGATCAAGAGTTCCTGCACCGAAGTCGGCAGCATCGTGCAGCTGACCAACACCAGCGGCCGTGCGGTCGACGTCAAGGGCGGCGGCTTCTTCGTGCGCCCGGCCGCCGCGCGCGCGCTGGCCGTGGACAGCAACGGCCGCACCGTCGCCTTCATCAGCAGCGCCGATCTCGGCGGCAACGCCAACCTGCTCGACCAGATCTACGTCTGGAACGGCCTGAGCTTCACGCGCGCAGCCTGGACCGGCACCACGCAGATGACCCTTGGCGGCCAGATGCAGAACATCGCGATCTCGGGCGACCAGAACGGCACCTTGTACGGACGCTACATCGCGTTCTCCGCGCGCATGACCGAAGCCGACAACTACGAGATCTACCTGTTCGACCGCAGCACGAGCGCGCTGACCACGGTCACGGCGACCAGCGGCTGCAGCAACACCGACCCGACCCTGGACGGCAGCGGCAGCGTGCTGGCCTGGGTGTCCGACTGCAACGCGCTGACCGGCGCCGGCACGGCACGGCGCATCATCGCGCGCTCGGGCACGACCAATACCGTGATCCCGGCCAACACGCTGTGCCCCACCGCGACGCCGGCGCGCGAGGCGCGCGGGCCGCGCCTGACGCGCAATGCGAACGGCCGCTACCTCGTGTTCGAGTCGAGCTGCCAGCCGGTGACCAGCGGCAACAGCGACGGCAACTACGAGATCTTCCGCTACGACCGCAACGGCGCGGCCAACGCGTCCGGCAGCTACGCGCAGATCACCACGACGACGAACAACGGCAGCGCCGCGCAGATCACGCAGAACTCCATGGCCGTGCTCGACGGCAGCACGGACGGCCGCTACGTGTTCTTCATCTCCAACGGCAACCTGACGCCCAGCGGCACGGTGTTCAACGCCGACTACAGCTACGAGATCTTCCGCTGGGACGGCAACGCATCGGCCTCGGCGCGGCTGAGCCAGCGCACCAACGGCTCCGACAGCGACTACCTCGGCGTGGACCTGAGCTACGACGGCAGCGACTACGCATTCGAGCGCGTGGAGCGCAACACCTTCAACACCAGCGTGGGCCGGCGCCGCGTGGCCACGGCCGGCGCCGACAGCGAAACCCTGCTGGCCAGCGGCCCGTTCGTCTATCAGGCGCGCATCGGCAAGGACGGCCTGGTGCCGGTGATCAATTTCCTGTCGCCGGAAAACTTCCTCAACACCAACGCCGACGGCAATCCCGAAGTCTGGCAAGGGAGAGTGCAATGAACGCGTTCGCGCGATTCCTGGCGCCGGCGGCGCTGCTCGCGGCGACGGCGGCGCAGGCCGGCGGCGGCGGCCGCGACGATCTGCTGCAGGGCGACGCCTACGGCCATCGCGTCAGCGCGGCGGCCGGCGTCTGCGCCTACCAGGCCATCGACATCTCGACCAGCGGCCAGGTCCTCTCCCCGATCGCCGCGAACGGCTCGGTGACCGCGCTCGACGACGGCGCGGCCGAACTCGACCTCGCCGAGCCGTTCGCGTTCTACGGCGCGAGCTGGCAGCGCATCGCCGTGTCGACCAACGGCTACGTCGCGTTCATCGCCGAGCCCGGCCAGGACGACGGCGGCGATTTCAACAACGATCCCTACCTGCCGAGCCTGCCCGACAATGCGCGCGCCGCTGCAGCGCGCGTGCTCGCCTACCACGACGAACTCGACGGCGAAGGCGCCGGCGCCACCCTGCGCAGCGCCTATTTCTCGAGCTGCCCGCGCCCGTCCGGACTCGGCGACGAGGCCTGCAGCGTCGTGCAGTGGAAGAACTGGTCGCGCAGCGGCAGCAGCGGTGCGCTCGACGTCGTACTGATCATCTATCACGCGAGCTCGGCCATCGCACTGCAATACGCGGCGCTGGACGCGAGTGCCGGCAGTTCGGCCTGCATCGGCATCCAGGCCGACGGCGCCGTCGACGGGCTGAGCTGGAGCTGCAACGGCGGCCGCGCGCTCGCCGCCGCATCGGCCGTCTGCCTGTTCGATCCGGCGCATCTGCCGCCGGACGGCAACGACCGGCTGTTCGCGAACGGATTCGAGCCCTAGGGTTCGGACGACGGCACGTGTTCGATGAATATCCGATAGAAATTTCAACGCCGGACCGACGTCGTCAAGGCCCATTTCCCGGCCATTTTTCCGGGCTTCTGCGTTCAACCTCGCGCCCCATCCGGACTCATGCCCTCCGCTTGAAAACGAGGGATTCAAAGGCTCGCCTCGTCAAGTCCTCCTCCGGGGGAAGACCGTCGCCCGGAACCGCAGGCTCTGACGGCCTTGAACGCCCGACCTGCCGGCATGAGGGAATGGTCGCCGCGCAGACGCAGCCCGTACGGCAGCAACCGTCGGTAAGCGTGCGCCGCGCTCAGCCGTTGCGCTCGATGTCGTGGCGCACGCGTTCGAGTTCGGCCTGCTGCTCGCGCGACATGGCGATGATCTTTTCGGCATAGGACGCGAGGATGCGGTCGTCTTCGCTCTGCGGCACCCAAGCCGGCACCGGCGCCGGGCGGCCGTCGGGAGCGTCGAGCGCGACGAAGCTGATCATGCAGTGCGTGGCGAGGCGCTCCTGGCCGCTCCGAAGGTCGCGCGCGATCACGTCGATCGCGAAATGCATGCTGCTGCTGCCGGTGCGGATCAGCTTGCAGCGCACGACGACGATGTCGCCGATCAGGATGGGTTTGACGAACTGGATGCCGCCGACGGCGACGGTCACGCAGTACTGGCCGCTCCAGCCCACCGCGGCCGCGTAGCCGGCCTGGTCTATCCATTTCATGACCATGCCGCCGTGCACCTTGCCGCCGAAATTGACGTCGGAAGGCTGGGCGAGGAAACGGAAGGTGGTTTCGCGCTGTTGGCCGGGCATGGCGCCGCTCGTTCGACGGGGAGCGCGCATCCTACGCACGGGCGGATTGCGGGCTCAAGCGATATCACTGCCGGCCGGCGCCGGATGATCGGCCATTCCGACACCGGCCGGCGGGTTGCCGGACTGTGACCGCGATCACGCAGCCCTGGCGGGCAGGAGAATACTTTTTCGCAACGACGTCAGTCGCAACCACCGGCCAGCCGTGGAAAACCGCAGCCGGGGCGACCCAGGGGTGAGTCGCAGGAAACCGATCGCGCAGGCGGCCGGTTCCCGGGAGACGCGTGCCGGCCGTGCCGGCGCCGTTGCAGATTCGACACCACAAGGGGAGCCACCATGAAGCGTTGCGCATTCGCGCTGGCAACAGCGCTGGTCAGCATGTCCGTGGGTGCGGTAGAGCAGACGGTGCAGAACGATTCGCTCGGCAACGGCGGCACCGGCGTGATCGTCTACGGCTTCGTCTCCGGCGAAGCCGCGGCTTCCTGGCTGACATCGCCCTGTGCCGGCACCTTGCGCGCGGTCCAGGTGTTCTGGCGCTCGCCGACCGGCACCAGCGCGCAGGCGATCGAAGATTCGATCACGATCCATCGCGCCGGCACGTTTCCGAACCCGGGCACCGAAGCGGCCGTCATCAGCGGTCCGGTGCTCACCGACGGCGTGCTGAACGAGTGGCGCTATCTCGACGAGAACAACACCATTCCGCTCGCGGTCTCGCTGGCGGCCAACGAACAGTTCGTGGTGTCGTTCAAATTCTTCGACGCGCCGATCACGAACACCACGCCGAGCGTCGTGCGTGATTCCGACGGCATACAGGCCGGCAAGAACGCGCTGCTCGCGAACCTCGGCGGCAGCTTCCTGTGGTTCGACAGCGCGACGTTGGGCCTGACCGGCGACTGGGTCATCCGCGGCGTCGTCGACTGCCCGGCGGTGCCGCAGAGCGCCGACGTCGCCGTCAACCTCGTCGCGAACCTGGGCGCCTACCTGCCGGGCGCGCCGCTGACCTATACGATCACCGTCTCCAACGGCGGCCCGGCCGCCGCGACGGCCACGGTCGTCGACGTGTTTCCGTCCGGCTATACCGGCGTGAACTGGACCTGCCTGGCCAGCGGCGGCGCGACCTGCCCAGCCAGCGGCAGCGGCAACATCACGCACAATATCACGCTGGCCTCCGGCGGGCTGGCCACCTACACGGTCGTCGGCACGGTCGCCGCGAGCACCAGCGGCGCCTTCGGCAATTCGGTGACGGCCGTCGTCGGCTCGCCGATCACCGATCCGGACACGAACAACAACACCTCGACCCTGACCCTGCTGCAGGACGTGGACTTGATCTTCCGCGACGTTTTCGGCGGCTGACATCCGCTGCGGCGCCGCGGCGAGCACGAGCAAACCGCACGGACGACGCCGCGCAGCGCCGTTCGTGCCGGGCGCCGGCGCCGTCCATCGCGGCGCGGCGGAGCGTCTGCGGAGAACCGCGCGATCGGTCCCGGGAATCTGCAGTACCTTCGATCGCCGGCCCACCGGCCGGAAGCAGACGCGACAACACCTTCGCGCTTCAAGGAGGAATGGCATGACGCAGAAACCACTCGCCGCGGCAGCCGTGCTGCTGGCGGTCTTTTCCCTGGCAGCCTGCCAGGGCGCCAAGCCGCAGGCGGGAACGAAGCCGGTGTCCGAGGCCTGTCGCCCGGGTGCGGCCGAAGCGCTGGCCGGCAAGGATCGCATCGACGACGCGCAGACGAGGAAATCGACCGGCGCCTCCATCGTGCGGCAGATCCAGCCGGGCCAGGCCGTCACGATGGACTATCGCCGGGAACGCGTCACGATCGAGACCGACCCGGAGACCGGCAAGATCGAGCGCGCGTTCTGCGGCTAGTTGCCTGTCCGGCAACTACGTCGCGGCGCAGCCGGGTGCCGAACCGTAGACGCCTGCAATGTCGTCCTGCGGAATCCGCGATCAGTCGTCGGCCGGATACGCGACGCTCACTGCGCCAGTTCGTAGTCGAATTCGTAAAAGTGCTCGCCGCCTTCGGCGATGACGATGTTCATCGCTCCGCTCAGGCCCGCGAGCTCGCCCGTGCCCGAGCCGGGCACGACGATGATGTTGAGATACGGCACGCCCCGGGTCATCGTCGCGTTGTGCTGCAGCGCGAAACTGCCCCGCCGTCCCTGCAACGCACCGGTCACGCGTTCGACGGCGACGTAGCCGCCCGAGTCCCGGGCGCTGCCCGCATGCAGCATTTCGCCCTGACTTGTCGCTTCCAGGTCGCCGTGGAACTGCTTGTCGATCGACATGCGCCCGAGGCCCGCGCCTTCGTTCCTGTTGTACGCTTCGAGCGGCTGCAGCTTCACGTCGAACGCGCCCTTCGCCTGCTGTTTCATCGTGCTCCGCTCCTTTCGTCGACCGCGGCGGGGGGCGCCGCGTCCATGGAAATGCTAGCGAACGCGCACCGTACCGGATTGAAGAAACGCGACATGGTCAACCTCAGGCGCGACAAGCCGCGCGGCGTGCTGCATTCGGGAGACGTGACGCCCGAGATGGTTCACGCACGCTACTGGCCTTCGCCGGACCTGGTGCCGTTCGTCGAACACTACTGGACGGTCGAGTGGGACCTGGACGCGCCGCTGCGGCGCGAGACCTTGCCGCATCCGGTCGTGCACATCGTGCTCGAGAACGGCGAGGCGACGTTGACTGGCCCGTCGACGCGGCGCTTCGTCACGACCCTGGCCGGCAAGGGCCGCGTGTTCGGCATCAAGTTCCATCCCGGCGGATTCCGCCCGTTCCTCGGCGGGCCGGTTTCCGCCTATGCCGATCGCACGGTCGCGCTGGGCGAAATCTTCCGCCAGGACGCCGCGGATCTGGTGCGCCGCGCGCTCGCGCGCGACGCACATGCCGAGACGATCGCCGTGCTCGAGGCTTTCCTGCGCGAGCGCGACCCGCGCATCGACGCGACGGCCGTGTCGATGGCGGCCATTGCAAAACGAATGGCCGACGACCGCGAAATCACGCGCATCGAACAGATCGTGCGCGAATTCGGCATCGGCTTGCGCACCCTGCAGCGGCAGTTCCGCGACTACGTGGGCGTGCATCCGAAATGGGCGATCCAGCGCTATCGATTGCACGAGGCGCTCGCGCGCATCGACGACGGAACGATGCACGACTGGGCGACGCTCGCGTCCGACCTGCGCTACGCCGATCAGGCGCACCTGATCCGCGACTTCAAGAAACTCGTCGGCCTGACGCCGGCGGAATATGCCAGGGCGGCACCGCGCGCGGCGCCGGCCGACACGGCCGCGCGCCGCTGAGGCCGGGATCGGCGAACGGATGCCCGCCCCCTGTTCCGCCCGCACCGCCGAAGCGGTCCGGCGAATCCGTCGAAAAAGCTCAGACGTTGAAGCGGAAGTGCAGCACGTCGCCTTCCTTGACGATGTATTCCTTGCCTTCCAGTCGCAGGCGGCCGGCATCGCGCGCGCCGGCCTCGCCCCTGTATTTGATGAAATCGTCGTAGGCGATCGTTTCGGCGCGGATGAAGCCGCGCTCGAAGTCGGTGTGGATGACGCCGGCGGCCTGCGGCGCGGTCGCGCCGATCTTGACCTGCCAGGCGCGGACCTCCTTGACGCCGGCCGTGAAATAGGTCTGCAGGCCGAGCAGCTTGTAGCCGGCGCGGATCACGCGGTTCAGGCCCGGCTCGTCCAGGCCCATGTCGGCGAGGAACGCGTCGCGGTCGGCATCGTCGAGCTGGGACAGCTCTTCCTCGATCGCCGCGCAGACCGGCACGACTTCGGCGCCTTCGCGCTCGGCGCGCGCGCGCACCTTGTCCAGGTGCGGATTGTCGTGGAAGCCGTTCTCGAGCACGTTCGCGATGTACATGAGCGGCTTCAACGTGAGCAGGAACAGGTCGCGCACCAGCGCCTTCTCGTCCTCGTCGAGCCCGGCCGCGCGCGCGGGCTTGCCTTCGTTGAGCGTCGCGGCGAGCTTCTGCAGCACCGGGCGCTTGGCCAGGGCTTCCTTGTCGTTGGCCTTGGCCGCGCGCTCCACGCGGTTCAGCGCCTTCTCCACCGATTCGAGATCGGCCAGCGCGAGCTCGGTGTCGATGGTCTCGATGTCGGAGATCGGATCGACCTTGCCCGAGACGTGCACGATGTCGCTGTGCTCGAAGCAGCGCACGACATGGGCGATCGCGTCGACTTCACGGATGTGGGCGAGGAACTTGTTGCCGAGGCCTTCGCCCTTGGATGCGCCGGCGACGAGACCGGCGATGTCGACGAATTCCATCGAGGTCGGAATGACGCGCTGCGGCTTGACGATGTCCGACAGCGCGCCGAGGCGCGGATCGGGCACAGGCACCACGCCGACGTTCGGGTCGATCGTGCAGAACGGGAAGTTCGCCGCCGCGATGCCGGCCTTGGTCAGCGCGTTGAACAGGGTGGACTTGCCGACGTTAGGCAGACCGACGATGCCGCATTTGATGCCCATGCTAAATCCAGCCGAAGTAGAAAGAGAGAAATCGGGAAACGGCGCGCTCAGGCCGCTGCCGTGTGCAGGCGTTTCATCGCCTCGTTGAAGTCGCCCGACAGCGCCAGCGGCAGCACGTCGAAGGCGGCGCCTATCGAAGCCATGATCGCGTCTTCGTCCTTGGCCCCGGCGCGGCCGAGCACCCAGCCGGTGACCTTGTCCTTGTGGCCCGGATGGCCGATGCCGACGCGCAGGCGGTGGAATTTGCCGTCGCCGAGATGGGCCATGATGTCGCGCAGGCCGTTCTGGCCGCCGTGGCCGCCGTCGAACTTGAGCCGCGCCGTGCCCGGCGGCAGATCCAGCTCGTCGTGCGCGACGAGCATTTCGTCGGGTGCGATCTTGTAGTAGCGCAGCGCCGAAACCACGGCGATGCCGCTCTTGTTCATGAAGGTGGTCGGCTTCAGCAGCAGCACCGGCTGACCGGCGATCGTCGCCTTGGCCGTTTCGGCGTGAAGCTTGGATTCCACGCCGAAGCGCGCGCCGTGCTGCTGCGCGAGGGCGTCAATAAACCAGAACCCGGCATTGTGCCGGGTTCTGAGATAGTCGGCCCCGGGGTTGCCGAGGCCGACGAGCAGGCGCAGGCGTGCCATGCGAAGCGGGTCCGCGTCGATCGACGCGGGACCTTACTTCTTCTTGGCCGGCGCCGCCGGAGCGGCCGGAGCCTTGGCCGGGGCCTTGCCGCCCTTGGCCGGAGCCGCCGGAGCCGCCGCGGCAACGTCGGCCGCCGGAGCTTCTTCGACTTCTTCCTTGCCGAGCTTGGCCAGCACCACGGCCACGTCGTGTTCCTTGCCGAGCTTGAGCTCCGGGATCTCCAGGCCGGCCGGCAGCTTCAGGTCCGACAGGTGGACGATGTCGCCGACGCTGAGGTTGCCGAGATCGACTTCGATGTACTCCGGCAGGTCCTTCGGCAGGCACGACACGAGGATTTCGTTGAGCTCGTGGGTCACGAGCACGCCCGCGGTCTTGCCGGCCGGCGACTTTTCCTGGTTCAGGAAGTGCAGCGGCACGCGGATCTTCAGCGCTTCGTTCTCGCTGACGCGCTGGAAGTCCAGGTGCAGCAGGCGCTGCTTGTACGGATGGCGCTGCAGGTCACGCAGCAGGGCCTTCTGGTTCTTGCCGTCGATCTTCAGGTCGATGATCGAGGAGTAGAACCACTCGTGCTGGGAGGCCATGTAGACGTCCTTGTGCACGAACTGGATGCTCTGCGGCTGTTCCTTGCCGCCATACAGGATGGCCGGAACGACGTCCGCGTGACGCAGGCGGCGGCTCGCACCTTTCCCCTCGTCCTTGCGCAGCTCGGCCGGGATTTCGTGAATCTTTGCCATGACAAACTACCTTCAGTGATGACCGTCTCGCGACGGTGTGGAGGCTCTTCCGCGACCAGAGGAGCCGGAAGTCGACCGATGATCAGTCGACGTAGAGCGAACTCACCGATTCGCCGAAAGCCACGCGGCGTATCGTTTCGGCCAGCAGCTCCGCCACGGTCAACTGGCGGATGCGGCTGCAGGCCTGGATTTCGGGGGTCAGCGGGATCGTGTCGGTGACGACGAGCTCGTCCAGCTGCGAATTCATGATGTTGCTCAGCGCCGAACCCGACAGCACCGGATGCGTGCAGTAGGCGACGACCTTGCGCGCGCCCTGCTTCTTCAGCGCATTGGCCGCGGCGCACAGCGTGCCCGCGGTGTCGACGATGTCGTCGACGAGAACGCAGGTCTTGTCGCGCACGTCGCCGATGATGTTCATGACGGTCGATTCGTTCGGCCGCGGACGGCGCTTGTCGATGATCGCGAGGTCCGCGTCGTCGAGGCGCTTGGCGATCGCGCGGGCACGCACGACGCCGCCGACATCGGGGCTCACGACGATCAGGTTGTCGGTGCCCTGGCTGCGCCAGATGTCGGCCAGCAGCACCGGCGAGGCGTAGACGTTGTCGACCGGAATGTCGAAGAAGCCCTGGATCTGGTCGGCGTGGATGTCGACCGTCAGCACGCGGTCCGCACGCACCGCGCCGATCATGTCGGCGGCGACCTTGGCCGTGATCGGCACGCGCGCCGAGCGCGGCCGGCGATCCTGGCGCGCATAGCCGAAGTACGGGATGACCGCGGTCACCGTGGCCGCCGATGCGCGCTTGAGCGCGTCGATCAGCACCAGCAGTTCCATGAAATTGTCGGCGGTCGGCGCGCAGGTCGGCTGGATCACGAACACGTCCTGCCGGCGCACGTTCTCCTCGATCTCGACCTGGACTTCGCCGTCGGAAAAGCGCCCGCACAGCGCCTTGCCCAGGGGCACGCCGAGCCGGTGCGACACGTTCTCCGCCAATCGCCGGTGCGCATTGCCGGTGAACAGCATCAAACCTTGCGTATTCATGCGAATCTCCGCCAGCCGCCAGTGACCGGACCGCAATCCGGTGCCTTGGGTGATTCAGTGGCTGGGGCGGTAGGACTCGAACCTACGAATGCGGGAATCAAAATCCCGTGCCTTACCAGCTTGGCGACGCCCCAGCAGCAAAACATTCCAGTGCGGCGAGCAGCGGCGAACGGTTCACGCCGCACGCGGCCCAGGCCGACCATCCCTGCGGACAGGCCGCCGCCAGGGCCTCCGCTTCGGCTTCGGTGGCGACGTCGGTGAAGACGCAGCTGCCGGACCCGGAAAGACGCGGACGACCATGAGGCGCCAGCCAGTTCAGTGCCGCCGCCACCGCCGGGTAGCGCGCACTGACGACCGGCTCGAACGCATTCGAGGTCTCGGCCCCAGCAAGGAAGCGCGGAATTGTCGTGGGGCGGGCATCGCGTGTCAATTCCGGGGCTTGGAACAACGGGCCGGTCGGCACCGTCGTGCGCGGGTCGACGACCACGTACCAGCGCGGCGGCAGATCCAGCGGAGTCAGCCGTTCGCCGACACCCTCGGCCCAGGCCGAGCGGCCGTGGACGAACACCGGCACGTCGGCGCCGAGGCCCAGGCCGATCTCGGCGAGGTCGGCAGTCGCCAGGCCGCAGCCCCAGAGGCGGTTCAGCGCGACGAGCACCGTGGCCGCGTCCGAGCTGCCGCCGCCGAGGCCGCCGCCCATCGGGATGCGCTTGTCGACCGCGATGTCGGCGCCGGCCGAGGCCGGCGCATACGGCTTGAGGCGCTGCGCCGCGCGCACGACCAGGTCCTGTTCGGGCGCGACGCCGGCCAGCTCGCTGTGCCGCTCGATGCGACCGTCCCCGCGCGGCCGCAGGCGCACGGTGTCGCCGCGGTCGAGCAGCTGGAACACGGTCTGCAGCAGGTGGTAGCCGTCGGCGCGGCGGCCGGTGATCTGCAGGAACAGGTTGAGCTTGGCCGGTGCCGGCCAGGCGCTCCAGGCCGTCATTCGCGCTGCCAGCTCTCGATGAACAGGCGCACGCGATGCTTGCCCTTGGTCGCGAACACCTTGCGCGGCAGCGCCGGCTCGGCGTCGCTGAAATAGTCGCGGTATTCGATGGTCCAGCCCGCCTGCAGCAGTTTGGCCGGCCGCTGCGCCTCGTCGAAGGTCAGCTCGGCGCGGGCGCCCGGCGCGCGCAGGCCACGCACCCAGTATTCGAGCTCGTTCACGGGCAGCTGCCAGTTCGCCTCGCGCGCCAGCAGCTCGGCTGCATTCGCACCGCGCAGCGGCTGCTCGCGCACGCCCTCGAGCACAGCCGAACGCGCATCGCCGTGCAGGCGCCAGTTCTTGCCCGTGACCGGCGCGCGCAGGCGCAGGTCGTAGTCGGCGCCGTCCTGCCGCCATTCGACGTCGGCGTTGCCGCCGTCCTCGCCGTTGCTGACCGCGATACGGCCGCTGAACTGCCACTGCGTCCGGGCGAGCACGGCGGCCTCGCGTTCGCGCTGCGCGGCCAGGGTCGCGTTGTCCTCGCGCAGCCGCAGCGGCGCACAGGCCGCGAGCAGGAACAGGCCGAGCAGCGGCAGCAGGCGCGCCGCGGCGAACCGCAGGTGCGGCCGCATCAGACGCCGAGCCTGCGCATGGCTTCGACGAGGGCCTTGTTCTTCGCGTCCTTCTTGCGCGCCTGCTCGAAGATCGCGCGCGCCTCCTCGTGCTTGCCCTGCATCCAGAGCACTTCGCCCAGGTGCGAGGCGATTTCGCCGTCGGACTGCTTCTCGAACGCGCGGCGCAGCGCCTTTTCGGATCCGGCCAGATCGCCGCGGCGGTACAGCACCCAGCCGTAGGAATCGATCACGGCCGCGTCGTCGGGCTTGGCCTTGAGCGCGCGCTCGATCAGGCTCAGGGCCTCGTCGAGCTTGCGGTCCGCGTCGGCGAGCGTATAGCCGAGCGCGTTCGTCGCATCCATGTCCTCGGGCTTGAGCTCGAGTACGCGGCGCAGGTCGGTCTCGGCGCGGTCCGGCAGGCCGTTGGCCGCCGCATGCAGCGCGCGCGCGTAGAGCACACGCGTGTCGTCGGGCATCTGCTTGAGCGCGCGCGCATAGACCGCTTGGGCGGCCTCGTGCTGCTCGCGCTTGGACAGGAGCTCGGCCTCGAGCATGAACGCGTCGCCGAGCGCGGCGGGCTGGTCGCCGACGCGCTGCTGGAGTTCGTGGGCCAGGCTCAGCGCCTGGTCGTGCTTGCCCTGGTCGTCGACGAGCACGGCGATGCGCACCTGGCTCGCGAACCAGTCCTCGTCGCCGGTGGACACCTGCTCGTACCAGCTCAGCGCGACGGCTTTCTGCTCCAGCATCTCGGCGAGCTGGCCGAGCAGATGCGCGCGCGCGAGGCGTTCGTCGCCGGGCCGCGCCTTGAGCTCGTCGTAGAGCGACTGGATCAGGTTCTTGTCGTTCGCACGCGCGACGTAGGCGGCGCGCGCCGCATAGCTGTAGTCGTCCTGGGGACCGTCGGCCAGCAGCTTGGCCGCGGCGCGGTTGTCGCCCTGCTGGCCGAGCATCAGCGCGTAGGCCGCGCGCAGGCGTATGTCCTTCGGCGAGCGCTGGATCGCCTGCTGATAGTCGCGGCCGGCGCGTGCCTTGTCGCCTTCGTCGACGGCCAGTTGGGCCGACCAGCCGTAGGCCGGGGCGCTCGCAAACTTCTTCAGCGCCGCATCGGCGAGCTCGCGCGAATACGGCTTGGCGTCGAGCTTGAACGCGAGCTGGCTCATCGCGATCCAGGTTTCCTCGGGCGCCTTGGCCAGGCTCAGCGGCGTGGCCAGACGGCGCAGCAAGGTCGCCGCCGCGGCCTTGTCGGTCGTACTGAGCAGCACCTGGCCGACGAGTCGCCAGCCCTGCTGGTCCGGTACCCCAATCAGCCGCGCGAGCGCCTGGTAGGCCTGATCGGTGTTGCCGTCGCTGAGCGCCAGACTGGCTTCGACCTGGGTCTGGCCCGGATCGTCGGGCTTGAGCGCGCGCCAGCGCGCGAGCGATTCGCGCGCGAGCTTCCAGTCCCTGGCGGCGAGCGCGACGCGCGTCGCGTGCGCGGCGACCTGCGGATCGCCGCTCAGCGCCGCGGCGCGCGCATAGCTTTGCGCCGAGGCGGTCAGGTCGGCCTTGCCGAGTGCGAATTCGCCGGCCAGCATCTGCGCGAGCAGGTCCTGCTCCAGCGGCGTCGGCGCCACGGTGCCCTGACCCGGCTGCGCCGCGGCCGCGATCCGGCGCGGAGGTGTCGCGGTGCAGGCGCCCAGCAGCAACGCGATGGCCATTACCAGGCCGGTTGCGGTCACGCCGCGGTCAGCGCGAAATTTCATTCACTTCCACCATCGTCTATATCCGCCGGCGAGGGCCGGCTTGCTTGATCTTGCCGGGGCGCGACCGCACACTAGTCGCGATTTTGTGCGGCGCGGCGGACTGATAGCCGCGATCCGGGCGCCCCAGGCGACCTTTCTCGCGTCCAAGCTTAGCCGATTGTTGCCCGCGCGGCCCCGTCATCCATGGCATTGCTAGCCCTCGGTCTCAATCACGTCACCGCTCCGCTGGACCTGCGCGAAAAAGTCGCGTTCGGTCCCGAACAGGCTCGGCCGGCGCTCGAAGAGCTCGCCGCCCAGGCCGGTGTCGAAGAAGCCCTGATCCTGTCGACCTGCAACCGTACCGAGCTCTACTGCTCGGTCGCCGACGGCGCCCAGATCGTTCCGGCCGAATGGCTGCACCGCCACCATCAGCTGACTCTGGGGCGGCTCGACGAGTTCCTCTACCGCCACGACGACGAGGCCGCCGTGCGGCACATGTTCCGCGTCGCGACCGGGCTCGACTCGCTCGTGCTCGGCGAGCCGCAGATCCTCGGCCAGGTCAAGGACGCCTACCAGCTCGCGCGCACCGCGCAGACGCTGAAAGCGCCCATGGAGCGCATGCTGCAGCACACCTTCGCGGTGGCCAAGCGCGTGCGCACCGACACGCGCATCGGCGCGAGCCCGGTGTCGGTTGCCTATACCGCCGTGCGCCTGGCCGAGCAGCGCTTCGCCGACCTCGCCGGCGCCTGCGTGCTGCTGATCGGCGCCGGCGAGACCATCGAACTGGCCGCGCGCCATCTCAGCGACGCCAAAGTGCGCCGCCTCATCGTCGCGAACCGCACCCTGGACAACGCGCAGAACCTCGCCCACCGCTGCGGCGGCTATGCGATCGCGCTGACCGACCTGCCCGCGCATCTGGCCGAGGCCGACATCGTGATTTCCTCGACCGCGAGCCGCGAGCCGGTGCTGACCCGCGCGATGGTCGAAGCCGCGCTGAAGCGGCGCCGGCGCAGGCCCATGTTCCTCGTCGACATTGCGGTGCCGCGAGACATCGAGGCGTCGGTCGGCCAGGTCGACGACGCGTACCTGTACACGATCGACGACCTGCGCCAGGTCATCGACGACAACCTGCGTTCGCGCGAAGCCGCCGCGCGCGAGGCCGAGGCGATCATCGACCTGCAGGTCGAGCGCTACATGGGCTGGCGCCGCGCGCTCGAGCGCGGCAATCCGGTGCAGGACCTGCGCCGCCAGGCCGAAGCCGAGCGCGACGAAGTGCTCGCACGCGCCACGGCGCTGCTCGCGCGCGGCCGCCGGCCCGAAGAAGCGCTGGCCTTCCTCGCCAACACGCTGACCAACAAGCTGCTGCATGCGCCGAGCGCGAACCTGCGCGCGGCCACCTTGCGTGGCGACGGCGAACTGATCCAGGCAGCGGCGCGGCTGTTCGATCGCGCCGCCGCCAACGACGACAAGGACGTATGACCCCGACCATCCGCCGCAAGCTCGAACAGCTGGCCGAACGTTTCGAGGAAGTAGGCGCGCTGATCGCCCAGCCCGACGCCGCCGCCGACACCAACCGCTTCCGCGCGCTCAATCGCGAATACGCCCAGCTAGAACCCGTCGCCGCGGCGCTCAGGGCCTTCGATGCGAACGAAGCCGCGCTGAGCTCGGCGCGCGGCCTGCTGAAAGATCCCGAGATGAAGGAGCTCGCCGAGGCCGAGATTCCCGAGCTCGAAGCCGCGCGCGAAAGACTCGACCAGGAACTGCAGGTCCTGCTGATTCCGAAGGATCCGCGCGACGACGCCAACCTGTTCCTCGAAGTCCGCGCCGGCACCGGCGGCGACGAGGCGGCGATCTTCGCCGGCGACCTGTTCCGCATGTACAGCCGCTATGCCGAGCGCCAGCGCTGGAACGTCGAGGTCATCTCGGCCAATCCCGGCGAGCACGGCGGCTACAAGGAAATCGTCGCGCGCATCGAAGGCAAGGGCGCGTTCGCGCGGCTCAAGTTCGAGTCCGGCACGCACCGCGTGCAGCGCGTGCCGGCGACCGAGGCGCAGGGCCGCATCCACACCTCGGCCGCGACCGTCGCGATCCTGCCCGAGCTCGACGAAGTCGACGAGATCGAGATCAAGGACGCTGACGTCAAGGTCGATACGTTCCGCGCTTCCGGCGCCGGCGGCCAGCACGTCAACAAGACCGACTCGGCGATACGTCTGACCCATCTGCCGAGCGGCATCGTGGTCGAATGCCAGGACGAACGCAGCCAGCACAAGAACCGCGCCCGCGCGTTCGCGCTGCTGCGCGCACGCCTGCTCGACGCCGAGCGCAGCAAGCAGGCCGCCGAACAGGCCGAGAGCCGCCGCCTCCAGGTCGGCTCCGGCGACCGCAGCCAGCGCATACGCACCTACAACTTTCCGCAGGGCCGCATCACCGACCACCGCGTCGAAGGCCTGACCCTGTACCGCCTGCCCGAAATCGTCGAAGGGGATCTCGACGACCTGATCCAGCGACTGACGCAGGAAAACCAGGCCGACCTGCTGCAGGCGCTGACGCAGGCGGGTTGAGCGCGACATCGGCGAGCGCTCGGACGCGCGCCGCAACCGGGCCGCTGCGTTCCCGCTCGCTTCGCGGGACTCGCGGAAGCGAAACAGCGGCAACGATGACGGTGCGGGAATGCGACATCGGACAGGACCGCGCACTTCCGCTTGCGGGCTGCGTCTGCGGCACTAAGCTAGCCGCATGCTCGGCGCACCGACCACTGCCGCATTGCAGCCCTTCGTCGAGCTGTTCTGGGCGCGCGCGGCACAGCCCGCTCTCGCCGGAGCGCGCGAACGCGTGTTGCCCAGCGGCCGGCTGCATTTGGCATTGCGGCTCGACGGCGCCGGGCTGCGGCTGTATGCGGACGCGCACGACGCCGACGGGCGGCAGATCGCCAACGCCGTCGTCGCCGGCGTACGCACGCGGCCGTATTTCAAGGATGCGGGCGAATCCTCGCGCTCGGTCGGCGCCGTGTTGCGTCCGGGCGCCGCGCGCGCGCTGTTCGGCTGCAGCGCGGCCGTGCTGGTCGATCACCATGTCGCGCTCAGCGAATTCTGGGGCGACGAAGCCGACCTGCTGCTGCAGCGCCTCGCGCAGGCTGCCGATACGGCGCGACAGATCGAGTTGCTGCAGGCCGTGCTGCTGCACCGGCTGCAACCGGTCCGTACCGTGCCGCCGCCGATCGCCGACGCGCTCGCGGCCGTCACCGCCGACAGCGACATCGCCGCGCTCGTGCGCGCGTGCGGCTGCAGCCACAAGCATTTCGTCACGCTGTTCCGCGATGCGGTCGGCCTGCCGCCCAAGCGCTATGCGCGCGTGCTGCGCCTGCAACGGGCGCTGCAATCCCAACCCGACTGCGGTTGGAGCGAACGGGCGCTGGCCGCCGGCTACAGCGACCAGGCCCATCTGCAGCGCGAGTTCCGTGCCTTGACGGGCCTGACGCCGCAGACCTGGCGTCGCGCGCAGACCGGATCGACGCATCATCTGCCCGAACCTGCGCCCGCACCGGTCAATTTCGTTCAAGACCGGCCAGCCTCTCGCGGCTAATCTGGCGCGACCTCGCCCCCGGAGAGATCCGCCATGACCGTACACGAACTGTTTCCGTATCTCTGCGTCGCCGACGCCGACGCGGCCGTCCGTTTCTACTGCGACGTGTTCGGCGGCACGGAAAAGCTGCGCCTCGTCGAACCCGGCGGCCGCATCGGCCATGCCGAGGTGGACATCGGCGCGGGCGTGCTGATGATCTGCGAGGAGTTTCCCGAGTACGACATCCGCAGCCCGGCGCCCGGCGCGCCGACGAGCGTGAGCCTGCATGTTCACGTCGACGACGCCGACGCGGCGATCGCACGTGCGCTCGGGCGCGGCGCGACCGTGCTGATGCCGGTGCAGGACCAGTTCTACGGCGAGCGCTCGGGCACGATCCGCGACCCGTTCGGCCATCGCTGGAACATCGGACACAGCATCGAACAGGTCAGCGCGGAAGAAATGCAGCGGCGCTATGGACGGCTCGGCCAGCCCGGCTGATGTAGCGCGATGCCGTCGCCGGCACCGGGCGCCGGCGACGGCATGGTCCACGGGAAAACCGTAAAACACGACCCGAGTGAACCGCGGCACGGACCGGCCGCAACGGACAGCGGCGGCCATTGCCGCCGCATCCGCATCCACGCGTTCCCGAAGAAAGGCGCGCCGCGAATAAAGCCGCGGCGCGCCCCGGAGAGCCCCGGGCCCGTGCAGGCCCGCGCTAGCGGTTCTGCCAGCCGCGGCGCGCCGCTTCGGCATGACCACGCGGATCGCCGAACCAGCCGCCGTGACCGCGACCGTCATCGTCGTCGCGCGAACGCGAGCTGCGCGAGGAGTCGTCGCTGCGCGAGCGCGAGCTGCGGTCGTCGTCGCGGTTGCGCCAGCCTTCGCGCGCGGCTTCGGAGTGACCGCGCGAGTCGCCGAACCAGCCGCCGTGGCCGCGACCGCGACCGTCATCGTCGTCGCGCGAACGCGAGCTGCGCGAATAGTCGTCGTCGTTGCGCGAACGCGAGCTGCGGTCGTCGTCGCGGTTGCGCCAGCCTTCGCGCGCCGCTTCGGCATGGCCGCGCGGATCGCCGAACCAGCCGCGGCCGCGATCGTCGTCGTCACGCGAACTGCGCGAATAGCCGCGGTCATCGTCGTCACGCGAACGGCTGTAGCGGCCCGAACCGCGGTCGTCGCTCTCGAAACGGCCGTATTCGTCGCGGCTCTGGCCGCCGCGGCCGCCGCCGCGCGAACCGCGGTCGTCATCGTCGTCGTGCGAACGGCCGTAGCGGCCGGAACCGCGATCGTCGCTCTCGAAACGGCCGTATTCGTCGCGGCTCTGACCGCCCCGATTGCCGCCGCCGCGCGAGCCGTAACGATCGTCGTCGTCGCTCATGAAGCGGCCCTGCTCGTCGCGTTCCCGTCGATATTGCGATGCCATGGTGTGTTCCTCCTGGATATTGTCGCCAAGGGCAAGATGGAGCGACACCGGCCGCGGCGCGCCGGGGCGCGTCTCGGCGGATGTCAGCTCCTGTTTCCGAGCCTGAACCTGGCGGCCAAGCTCATTCATGTCCACGCCGGCAGCGGTCGCCTTCGCGATGATTCCGGTCGACGGCCGCTCTTCCTCGCGGACATGGTGTTTGATCTGCTCGCTCAGCACGGAGACCTTCGCGTCGTAGTACGCGTCCTCCGGGCTGCCTTCGAGCAGCTCGCGGATCAGGATCTTCGCGGCGTCGTGTTCGACCTGCGCTTCGTCGAGATCGTCGTCGTCGACGTTCTGCGCGCGGCAGGCCGGATAGAACAGCTCCTCCTCGATGCGCGTGTGGTTGATCAGCTCCGTGCAGATCCGGCGCACGAGCTCGCTCTTTTCCTGCGCGGACTGCAGCGACTCGTACTGCGCGAAAAGCTGTTCGACGAGGCGGTGATCGCGCTTGAGCAGCGCGCCCGCGTCGGTTTCGGCCGCCGCCGCGTCGGCATTCGTCGCCGGCTTCGGCTTCGGCGTCGACTTCGCCGCCGTGGACGTGGCTTTCTTTGCGGTTGCAGTTCGCGAGCGGGATGCGCTGGCTTTCTCGCTGGCTTGCATGCTCGGCCTCCTTTGCGTGGGCCTGCCATGCGTAGCAATCATCGTACCGGGCCGCACATCTGACGCGGCGGCGCGGCGAAACGCGAAAAATGCCGTTTTCGCGGCCGAATCCGCGCGAATATTTTTCTCCACGATGCACTTCTTTCAGCACCGTGGCGACTGCAGCACCGCAGAGCATCCGCCGCGACCGGCGTGCCGAACCGTGCCCGCGCGCGGACACGGCGGCGGGCCGTTGCGGCGCGTGGTTTTGCGGCTAGCATCGGCGCCGTGCCCACGGCGACGGGAGTCGCGCCATGATCGACGTACCGCAGATCGTCCGCAGCGAGCCGCAACAGACCGCCGTCATCCGTTTCACGGTGCCGCGCGAGGAAATGCCTCGCGTCATGCACGCGGCGATCGACGAACTCGTCGGCGCGATCACCGCACAGGACGCCGGCCCGGCGGGCCCGATGTATACCTTTCATCACCGCAATCCGACCGACAGTTTCGACCTCGAGGTCGGCTTTCCGGTCCGCAAGCCCGTCGCGCCGGTCGGCCGCGTGCAGCCCGGCCAGTTGCCGGCCGCGACGGTCGCGCGCACGGTCTACCGCGGACCGTACGAAGGACTCGGCCAGGCCTGGGGCGAGTTCATGCGCTGGATCGAGGCCGGCGGCCGGCGCAGCGCCGGCACCCTGTGGGAGCGCTACGTCCGAGGCCCCGAATCCGGCGCCGACGCGGCGACCTGGGAGACCGAGCTGAACCGGCCGCTGCTCGACGACTGAAGTGGAACGCCGGCGCTCAGCCGCGGTGGACGAAGGCCTCGTTCAAGCCGGCGACGACGCGCTGGATGAAGGCCAGGTCCAGGCTCGTCAACGCCTTGGCTTCGCCGGAGGCCGTCTTCAGCAGCAAGTGGTAACAGTCGCGCTGCTGGGTCATCGCGAAGACCGCGCCGCCGCCCAGCAGCAGCCCGAACAGTATGGCGCCGCCGCTGCCGGCGGCGGCGCCGATGAACAACACGACCAGACCGAACAGCATCAGCACGATCAGTCCGCCGCGACTGGGCGCTTCGCGAAACGTGGTGATCGAGGTGATGCCGGCCATCGTGAAAGTCTGCGTCGGCACGATGAAGCGCGCGTTGCTGACGACGACGCCCGATTCCTGGAAAAAAATACGCTCTTCCACATTCTTCCCCTCCGGCCCGCCGGCAACCGTCGGTCGCTCCTGACGGCCTTTCCTGTCAGTTCTGGCACGAGTGCGCCGTACCTCTCAGTGACACGGCGCTGCGACCCTTGCGCGTCCGGGCGCATCCGTTGGAAACCTTCCTCAGGACGATCGACATGTTCCGGCGAATCACGCTCTTTCTCGCAGCCTGGGCAGCCACGACAGCGGCCGGCGCCGCCGACGAATCCTGGCTGCTGATAACCGACCGCTGGGGCAATCGCGAATACCAGGCGCTGGAGCTGAAGAGCGACGGCGCGCAGTTGAGCGGCACGCTCGGCGGCGATGCCCTGCAGGGCCGCCGCGACGGCGACCGCCTGCGCTTCCGCGCCGTCACCACCGGCGGCGCGCAGTACGACTTCGACGGCCGGCGCCGCGGCGACACCGTCGACGGCCAGGCCGACTATCCGGATCCGAACGATGCGGCGCGCCGCGTGCACCACGCATTCACGGCGCGCCGGCTGCCCGGGCGCCCGGCCGGCGGCCCGCGCCTGCACGTGTTCGAGCCGCGCGACTATGCGAACGAATTTTCGCCGCACCGGCCGCCGGTGCTGACGATCTGGCCCGGCGACCGCGTGCGCACGAGCACCCTGGATTCGGGCGGCGTCGACGCGCAGGGCGTCACGCGCGCGCTGTTCGGCAACCCGCAGACCGGCCCGTTCTACGTCGGCGGCGCCGTGCCCGGCGATACCCTGGTCGTGCACATCCGGCAGCTGCGCACGAACCGCGGCTGGGCCGACAGCCTCGATGCGCTCGTGGCGCGCGCGCAGAGCCCCGCGCTGGCCGCGACGACGCGCGAACTCGGCAGGCCCGTGCGCTGGACGATCGACCGCGAGCGCAACGTCGCGTACCCGGCCGCCGCGGGCACGCCGCTGGCCGGCTTCGAAGTGCCGCTGCGGCCGATGCTCGGCGGGCTCGCGGTCGCGCCGGGATTCGGCGCGGCGCCGCAGTCCACCGGCGACACCGGCCGCAACGGCGGCAACATGGATCTCAACGCCGTCGTCGAAGGCGCGACGGTCTACCTGCCGGTGTTCCAGCCCGGCGCCCTGCTCTATCTCGGCGACGGCCATGCGGCGCAGGGCGACGGCGAGACCTCGCAGTACGCGCTGGAGACCTCGCTCGACGTGGAGTTCGAGGTCGGTCTCGTCCATGGCGCGGCGATCAACCTGCCGCGCGTCGAATCGGCGCAGCAGCTGCTCGTGCTCGGCCAGGCCGGCTCGCTCGACGAAGCGCTGCGCAGCGCGACGTCCGGCCTGATCCAGTGGCTGCAGCAGGACTACGGCCTCGACGTTTCCGCCGCGGCGCAGGTGCTCGGCAGCAGCGTGCAGTATCGCGTCGCCAATCTCGCCGGCCGCAGCGTCGGCCTCGTCGCCGGCATCGACAAGTCGTCGCTGCAGCGGCTGCGGCGCCGCGAGGCAGCGCCGCAATCCTGAGCGCGCGGCGGGCGCGGCACCGCGATCGAGACGCGTCATATTTCTGACACACGAGCGATCTAGCGTGTGCCGCCCCGCCGCCGCCGCGCGGGGCTGCCCCCGGAGATCCGTCGTGCCGTCATTCCGCCTCGCCGTCGTCGCCCTGCCGCTGCTGTCGGCCGCATTCGCCGCAGCTGCCGCCACGCCCTATCTGCCGCTGGAACGCCAGCTCACGCCGGAGCAGCAGCATGCGACCGGCCTGGACACCTTGAGCCCGGCGCAGCTCGAACTGCTGAACCGCCTGCTGCGCGAGAGGGCCGAAGCCGGCGCGGCGACCGCAGCGGCGAACACGGCCGCCGCCGACGGCGACGTCAGCGCCGCGAGCCGCGGCACGACAGCCTCGCGCGAGCCGCCGCCGGATCTGGAAATCCGCACGATCAAGGCACGTCTGAAGGGCAAAGTCGAAGGCTGGGCGCCCGGCACCGAGTTCCGCCTCGACAATGGCCAGACCTGGAAGGTGCTCAAGGGCGAGATCACCTTGCGCAAGCCGCTGGAGTCGCCCGAGATCCTCGTCGTACCGGGCCTGGCCGGGCGCTGGTTCCTGCAGGTCGACGAGGACTATCCGAAGGCGCGCGTCTACCGCGTCGACTGAATCCTGCGCGGCAGTCGCCGCCTCGCCGGCCGCGGCTGCAACCGCGCGGACGGTGCGTGTATCCGTATGCGCACCACCGAACCGTCGCGAGGATGCCATGCAAGGTCTGCTGTCCGTGCTGTTGCTGTCGCTGTGTCTGGCCGCGCCGGCCGGCGCCGCCGTCCCGGCCGAATTCATCGACCGCTACGCGGCCGAGCACCATTTCAGCGGCACCGTCGTCGTGCAGCAGAACGGCCGCATCGGCTACGAAAAGAGCTTCGGCTACGCGAGCATCGCGTTCAAGGTGCGCAACACGCCGCAGACGCGCTACCGCATCGCCTCGATCACCAAGGCGTTCACCGCCGTGCTCGTGCTGCAGCTGGCCGAGCAGCAGCGCCTGGACCTGCAGGCGCCGATACGCCGCTACCTGCCCGACTACGCCGGCAGCGGCGGCGACGCGATCACCGTGCAGCAGCTGCTGAACCACACCTCGGGCCTGCCGAACTTCGACCAGGTCAAGGACCTGCAGACCGCGCTCAGCGAAGGCGTGCCGGCCTACCAGAAGCCGGCGACGCCGGCCCAGCTCGTGTCGCGCCACTGCAGCGGCGCGCCGGTCGCGGCGCCGGGCAGCACCTTCGACTACAACAACTGCGACTACATCGTGCTCGGCCTGATCCTCGAGAAAGTCGCCGGCAAGCCCTACGAGGCGCTGCTGCAGGAACGCCTGCTGCAGCCGCTCGGGCTCAGGCACACGGGCCTGCTGCGCCAGGGCCGCATCGTCGACGGCCTCGCCGACACCTACATGCAGCGCGACGACCTGCACGGCCTGGCCGACGACCTGCCGGTCTATCCGGAGAACTGGTACGCCGCCGGCAGCCTGTATTCCACGGCCGCCGACGTGCTCGCGTTCTCCGACGCGCTGTTCGGCGGCAAGCTGCTGCGCGCCGAATCGCTGGCCGCGATGACCAGGCCCGGCCTCGACGACTACGGCTACGGCGTCTGGTCCTACGCGATGACCATCGCCGGCCGGCCGCACCGCGTGGTCAAGCGGCCCGGCCGCATCATGGGCGCGCAGACCCAGCTGTTCCGCCTCGTCGACGACGACACCACGATCGTGATCCTGGCCAACACCGACGCGACCGACCTCGACGAATTCGCTGCGGCCATCGCGCGACAGCTGTTCGGCGGCGAGGCCGGCGCCGGCCGCAAGGCCGCCGGCACCGCGGGTCGCTGAGGCAGGGCGGCCGCCGCGGCGGCCG
>NZ_JANFVR010000350.1 GCF_024609805.1 Tahibacter caeni
GGCGGCCGCTCCCGCGCCGCCGAGCGCCGCCGCGCCGATCTTCGCGCCGCCGTTCGCGATGCCGGCGATCGTCGAGGCGAACAGCGCGGCGGTGGCGAGCGTCGCGACGGCCCAGGCGAGAAAGCCGTGGGCCGTGTCGCGGAAATACACTTCGTCGACATGCGTGCGCAGCCACCGCGTACGCAGCCGGCCGGCCAGATAGCCGCCGAGCGCGGCGGCCGCGATCTGGGTCAGCGTCACCCACAGTATCGAGCCGATGCCGAGCGCTTTTGCGCTGGCGCCGTCGCCGGCCCACGGCGAGATGCTCGACAGGCCCAGGCCGAAACCCAGAAACACGAGGATCAACGACAGCGCCGCCGCGCCGACGGCGCCGGCCAGGATCGCTCCCCAGGAGACGGCTGAGGCTGGCGGGAAAGTCGGGTCACTCACGGTGACCGCACGCGGCAACGGATCGACAGTGGTTCTTTCCATGATGGTCCCCTTGGCGATTCCGGACACCATGTCCGGCTTGTCGCCAACGCAGGGCATGCTCCGTGCCGGCGCCGGAGTCGCGTGAGAACGCGCAATTCTCGTGCGGCCGTCGTGCAACTTGCTCGGTCGGCGATGGACGTCCGTGAGTCGCGCACGCTGAACGTCACGCGTGCCGGCGATCTGCCACGGTTCCACGCCCGGACGATGACGAAGCGGAGCAGCCGTTCGAGCGCAGATCCGCCTTCACGCAGCGGCGGCAATGGCGCGACCTGCCATCGGGCGCACGGCGGCGTGCGGCGGAAACATGACGGCAGCGCTGATCGGTTGTCCCGAGTGCGCCTCGGATGGCGCACGTCGCTTCGCGGTGGCGGCAACGCTACTCGCCTGACCGCGCGCACTGCGACAACGCCATGTTTCCCAGCCGGTGCTCGCCTGTGCGGGTGATGGCGGCGATTGCGACTCTGTCGTGCGATGCGAAGGGGTTGATGGATGCGGCGGGGTGTCAGCCGGGCTGAATGGGCCGTCCGTTCCCGAGTCGGTTGGCCGGTTCGGCGGCTGGCCAAGGCCTCATCGGAAGAGTTCTTCGGCGTGGATGCGGGAACTCCGAGGAAGCCGTCGGAGAATTCCGAATCGTGGGTGTCCTGGATTCCCCTTCTCGATTCCCTTCCTCGATTCCCTGGCGCCGCACTTTCAGGTATGAAGCTTCCTTCGCGCATCCTCGCGCCCAGGGACTCCGTTCATGTCGCTACGTATCGCCTTCGTCACGCTCGTTGCCGTCGCCCCGGCAGTGGCCCAGGCAGACAATCTGGTCATCAATCCCGATTTCCGCGTCGATGCCGCCGGGTGGACCATCCAGGTCACAGGAAAGGCCACGGCGACTATCTCGGCCGTCGACGGATCTCCGGAGGCCGGCAGTCTCGAGATGAGCGTGACCGGCAGCGACCCGTTCGATACGGGGAGCGTTACCGTGAGCCAGTGCATCCCGAGCTTCGGGCCGGGTCCGTGGGTGTTCGGCGGACGCCTGCGCCAAGTCAGCAGCACCGGCGCGTTCACGCACGGGCTCAGCGTCGATTTCCTCGCGGTGCCGAACTGCGGCTCCGGCCTGACCCGTTCGACCTACGCGGACCCCGGCGCGACGGTGCCCGGAATCCAGGGCAGCTACGTGCAGTACAGCGGCTCGGTGCCCACCGATCCCTTGCCCGGCGGCGGCCCGACGCAGTCGGTGCTCCTCTCGTACCAGTTGTTCTCCACCTTCGGCACGACGACGGTATTCCGGCTGGACAAGGTCTATTTCGGTCCGCCGGGAACCACGCCGGTGGAGCTGATGCGCTTCGACGTGCAGTGAGCGATTCGTGGCGTGTACCGGCCGGCTGGTGATGTGCTGACCTGACCGTCGGCGGATATGACGATCGACGCCGGCTTGCCCACATCCCGGCAATCCGGGCATGAAAAAGGGGCGGAACGCCGCGCGTCCCGCCCCTCGTTCCTTACGCCGCCTTCGGCGCTTCGATCTGCCGGCTCGCCTCGATAGTCTCGCGGGTTTCTTCGCTGCGGATGGCGACGCGGCGAGGCTTCAGCGCTTCGGGGATCTGCCGTTCCAGCGTGATCGTCAGCAGGCCCTGGGTCAGCGAGGCGCCGGCGACCTTCACGTGATCGGCCAGTTCGAAGCGGCGTTCGAACTCGCGGCCGGCGATGCCGCGGTGCAGGTAGTCCACGCCCTGGGACGCTTCCTTCTTCGCGCCGGCGACGACCAGCAGGTTCGGGCTGTCGGTCACCGTCAGCTCGTCGTCGGTGAAGCCGGCCACCGCCATGACGATGCGGTAGCGATCCTCGCCGTCCTTGACGATGTCGTAGGGCGGCCAGTTGTCGATCGGCTGCACGCGGCTGGCGGTGTCGAGCACCTGGAACAGGCGATCGAAGCCGATGCCGGTGCGGAACAGCGGGGAAAAATCGAGGGTCGTTCTCATGGCCATATCCTCATCAAGCAACATGGTTGTCGGCGCGATCGTCGCCGCGCCGTGCAGGCCCGGTTGGCGCCTGCGCGCGGGACATGTGAACCGGAGAAATGCGCTTCAAGAGGCCCGGATTCCGGCGGATTCAGCTTCGATTTAGGCGTGCGTCCGCCGCATCGCGAACAGGCTCACGAGTGCGAGCAGCGCCATGAGCAGCGCAGTCGCGCCAGGGCCGAGCAGCGGCACGGGCTGCGCTGGCGGCGCGCCACGCGTGACGACGTCGAACGTGCCGCTGACCCCGCCGATGGTCAACGTAGCCCGGGTCTGTGTCGCGAAGCTGGCCGACGACATCAGCTGGACGCTGACCGTGTCGCCGTTCTGCACGGTGCCGGCTGCGCTCGTGTAGGCGGCGCCGTTGATCGAATAGGCGCCGCCGGTGATGGATATCGGGCTCGCGCTGTCGATGCCGCCGACGGTGATGGCGTTCGACGTCACCGGCGTGGCCGGTGCGACGCCGGACTGGGGAGCGAACGCGAACGGGTCCGGCACGATGTCGGCGGCGGCGGTCGTGACGATGAAGTCGGCGCTGACGCCGCCGATCGTCAACGTGGCCTGGACCGGTGTCGCGAAGCTGGCCGACGACATCAGCTGGACGCTGACCGTGTCGCCGTTCTGCACGGTGCCGGCTGCGCTGGTGTAGGCGGCGCCGTTGATCGAGTAGGCGCCACCGGCGATGGATATCGGGCTCGCGCTGTCGATGCCGCCGACGGTGATGGCGTTGGACGTCACGAGTGTGGCCGGTGCGACGCCGGACTGGGGCGCGAACGCGAACGGGTTCGGCACGGTGTCGGCGGCGGCGGTCGTGACGATGAAGTCGGCGCTGACGCCGCCGATCGTCAACGTCGCCGTCGTCGCGGTGGCGAACGTCGGTGCGGCGGTCAGCTGGAGCGTGACCGAATCGTTCGGCGACACCGTCGCCGTTGCGGTGGTGTAGGCGGCGCCGTTGACGGAATAGCGGCCGCCGGTGACGGAAATGACGCTCGGGCTGTTGGTGCCGGTGACGACGATGGCCTTCGACGTCGCGACGCTGCCGGGCACGGCGCCGGTCTGCGCGGCGAACGCGAACGGATCGGGTGTGGAATCCTCGGCGACCGTGGTCACGACGAAGTCCGCGCTGACCCCGCCTATCGTCAACCGGGCCGTCGCCGTGGTCGCGAACGTCGGTGGTGCGGTGAGCCGCACGGTCACCGTGTCGCCCGGCAACACCGTGCCCGCCGCGGCGGTGTATGCGCCGGCGTTGATGGCGTAGGTGCCGCCGGTCACGCTGATCGCCGTCGGGTTGTTGATGCCGCTGACGGTGACGGGACTGGAGGTCGCCACCGCGCCCGGCGCGACGTCGGTCTGCGCGGGGAACGCGAACGGGTCGGGCGTGAGATCGGCCGAGAGCAGGAAATTCGGGCCGAAGAAGCCTTCGTCGACGCCGGCGAACACGCCGGGATAGGCCAGTGGGCCGGCACCGGCGATGGACAATGTCTGGCGCGACTGGACGAAGCTGATGCGCATGTCGTAGGTCTCGTTGCCCCGATACAGCATCACGTCGCCGCAGGCCGAGCCGCACTGGTCGGCCACGGGGCCGAAGTAGGCGCCGATGACGTAGACCTGCCCGGGGTTCAATGTGATCGGCGTGATCGCGACATAGCGATAGCTGCCGACGCGCAGTGAAGCAGTCCCGGCCGGCAGGGTGGCCTGCGCGAGCAGGGTGCCGCTAGCGCTCCACAGGCCGATCGGGTGCGCATCCTTCATGCCGTTGGCCGCGTCGTACATGCCGAGCGCCTGGACCTGCACGGCCTCGGCGCCGACGCGGAACGCCCAGCCGGCGGTCGCGCTCTGGTTCGCGCCGATGACGTTGCGCCAGTCCGCCGACAGTCCGTCGGTCGTACGGATGGCGGCGACGTCGACGGCCCGCGCCGGATGGAAGGCGAAACCGAGGAAAGCGGCAAGCAGGAACGCGGCGATCGTGCGCATGGCGAGAGGCCCGGGGGAGATGGCCGTAGTAGCGTCGTGCGGCGGCGGATTCCCTCATCGGTGCCGCAGTGGTGACGCGAGCGGCTGCGGCGAGGGCCGTATGCGGCGTTCGTCGTCACGGGGCGGCTTGCGCGCGGAAGCCGTCCGGCGGCGAGCGTCCGCAGGCTCGGCGTCGTCAGCCCGACGCCGGGCGCGCCGCCGGTGCCGCGGCCCGCTGCGCCAGATCGGCCCGCAGCCGTTGCAGGCGCCGGCGCTGCTCGTCGAAATCGGCCGGCGCGCGGCGCAGGATCGGCT
>NZ_JANFVR010000351.1 GCF_024609805.1 Tahibacter caeni
CGGAGGCCTGCGCGCTGGCCCGCCAGCTCGTCGCCGAAGCGCACCGCACCGGCTACGCGGTGCGCGAGCTGCGCGACCTGCAGCGGCACCGCGACGCGTTCTGCCGCGGCGCGGCCTGGGACGGCTTCGACTGATCGTCCAGGGCGCCGCCGCCGTGGCGGCGCTCACTCCCAGCGGTTCAGATGCGGTCCGAACGCCTTGCGCTGCTGGCGCACGACGCAGAAGCGATGGCCGCTGGGCGCTTCCAGGACCCACCAGCGGCCGTGGCGGAACGCGATCTTCTTCGCACCGAGCGCTTCGAGGCGTTCGGCCTCTGCCTGCACGTCGTCGGTTTCGATGTCCAGGTGTACGCGGCTCTCGTGGTCGACGCGCTGCAGCAGGATGATGGGCTCGTCTTCGGCCGTCTCGAGTTCCGCGTAGCGGCCGTCGCCGTCCTGGTCCAAGGTGACGATGGGCTTGCCGAGGGCGCGGCTCCAGAACGCGGCGGATTCGGTGAGGTCGTCCACTCTGCAGTCGAGTACCAACGTGCACAGTCGGCTGTGATGCATGAGCAAGCTCCTGCAGGAAATCCGGCGCAAAGCTTAGCGCGAAGGCGGACGGATTCCGCCCGCTTTATTTCGGTCCGCGCCGCCGGCGCCGGCGGCGCGCCTGCTTGAATCTTCGCCGGATATTCAACGCTCGCGGAGCGGCCGCAGCGGCAAGCGGATCAGCGCGTCATTCGGCCGTTTCGTAGCCGTCGGCGAACAGGAAGTCGCTGAGCCGGCGCGCGAGGAACACGTCGCTGAACTGGTTGTTGCCGTCGTCGGGTACGAGGTCGGTCTTGCTGCTGCTGAAGACGAGATGGTCGCCGTCGCCTGAAAGGACGAACTCACTGAACGGTTGCTCATACTCGGCGAACGCGGCGACGGAGCTCAGCCGGCCGCTGTCGCGCTCGTAGAGAAAGTAGCGATAGGGCAGCGCGGCATGATTTCCTTCGCCGCTATTGGACGCGAACGAATAGAACGCGACGCGGTTGCCGTCATCGGACAGTTTGGGGATGGTGCTGCCGCCGTTCAGCAGCTGACCGTCGCTGCGCCGATTGATCTGTTCGGTGGTTCCGCTCTGGCGGTCGCGCACGAACGCACGCGAGTAGCTCAGCGGGGTCGCGCCGGTCAGGTTCAGCGCCACGCTCGTGAATGCCACGTAGCGGCCGTCGCGGGAAAGGTCGCTGGGATAGCTGTCGCCGTCGGGTTCGAGTCCGGCGTTGCCGAGGGTGACCCGCTCCACCGTCTGCGCCAGGCGGTCGAACACGAAACCGTCGCTGGCACCGTTGGTGTCGCCGGCGACGAGATTGCTGGCGTTGCTGTTGAACAGCAGATAGCGCCCGTCGCCCGAAAGACGCTGCACCAGCGAGTCCCAGTTACTTCCATTGCCGTCCGGCGTGCGGCTGGCGAGCACGTTGACGCCGCTGTCCATGTCGCGCACGAAACAATCCCGGAAGCCATTCTCGTCCCCGGTGACCAGTGCGGCGGAACTCGAGAACGCCACATAGCGACCGTCGTCGGAAATGCTGGGGTGCGTGTTGAACCCACCGGAGCTCAGCCCAACCATCCCCTGGCTGACCAGCTTCATCTGCGAGGTCTGGCGGTCGTAACGGAAGACTTCATACGAACCGCCGAAGGTGTAGGGAGTCAAGGCATCGCAACTGACGAACACGATATAGCGGCCGTCACGACTGATTTTCGGAGAGAAGCTGCGGCAATGGGTTTCCGCGCCGCCGGCGCGTCGGCTGATGCGCAGGGTCTCCCCGAGCAGACGGTCGCGCAGGAAGACGTCGCCGACGCCGTTGAAGTCGCCGACGACGAGATTGTCGGCGTCCGAGTCGAAGACGACGTAGCGGCCGTCGGCGCTGAGGTCGAAGCCGGTATCAGCACCGCCGCTGTGACCGTTGGCGAACGCGCCGGCTGATCCTGCGTGCGGCAGGCTCAGGCGCTCGCTCCGCACTAAGTCGAACCGGTAACGCAGTGCATCGCGCATGTCGTTGTGGTCATCGTCGGCCAGTCCGTCATTGCGTGAACTCGCGAACACGATATTGCCGTCGCCGGACAACGCCCCGCCATCGGTTTCGTCCTGTGTTCGCATGCCGCCCGCATGAAACCCGACCAGATAGACGACACCGTTGGACAGATCGCGCAGATAGTGTCTTCTCGACGAGCCCGAGGCGCCGGGCAGATTGGGGTCGCTGCTGTGCATCAGCAGCCAGCGGCCGTCGCGGGAAATCGCGTTGGCGCTGGAGTAGTCCGTGAGCTGTGTGTGGCTCACCCCGAGCGTCACGCGCTGTACGCTGCCATCCGCGCTATCGAAGCGATAGCCGTCGCTCGCGCCGTTGGTGTCGCCGGCGAAGGCCGGCTGGTAGGTGTTGAACAGCGCATAGCGGCCATCGGCCGTCAGGGCCTGGTTTGCCGCAAGGGGGAAACTCGCGAAGCCCGCGCCGGTGGAATTGACGCTGACGCGCTGCGTCGTGCCAGCGATGGGTTTGCGCAGCAGCAGGTCCCGGCTGTTGTCGGTATCGCCGGGGACGAGGTTGTTGGCCCAGGTGTAGAACAGCACGCTGCTGCCGTCGGCGGAAATCTGCGGGTCGTAGCTGTCGCCGTTGCCGCGGCGTCCGTCGGCGGACACCGAGATCAGCTCGAGATTGCCGGTGCTGCGGTCCAGGCGGTAGATGTCGGCCCAGTCGTTGTCGTCTTCGGCGACGAGGGCCGAGCGGCTGTCGAACACGACGTAGCGCCCGTCGCCGCTCAGGCGTGGATTGGCACTTTGAAACGGCGCCGGCATGCCGCCGACGCGGCTCAGCAGGGTCGTCGTGCCGTCGCTGCGGTCGCGCAGATAGATCTGGCTTATGCCGTTGGCGACGCCGGGTACGAGGTTGGTCGCGTTCGAGTCGAACACGACGTAGCGGCCGTCGTCGGACACGCTGCCGACGGCTCCCACGTCGCCGTTGGCCTGCGCCCCGTCGTTGCCGACGCTGACGCGTTCCAGGGTATGGGTCTGCGCGTCGTGCAGGAACAGATCGGCGCGGCCGTTCGTGTCGCCGGGAACCAGATTGCTCGCGCGCGAGCTGAACAGCGCGTAGCGGCCGTCGAAGCTGGCGCTGCGCGGCGCCGAGCTGTCGCCGTTGCTGTCGATGGCGGCGACCAACGTCGTGCGGTTGACGATTTCGAGTTCGGCGGCGCCGACCAGGGCTGGCTGAGCGGCCAGAACCGTTAAGGTCAGGCAGGTGCGGAAAACACGGAAATTATTCATGAGCAACCAATACGCAAAACCGCGCGCGGCGTGATCAGCGCCGCTGCGGCAGCGAAGCCAGGAACGCTTCGCCGCAGCCCTTGAGCTCGATGCGCTGTGCGTCGATGTGCGTGGGATAGACGATGCGGCCCTTGACCATGCCGAAGATCAGGCTGCCGAGCATTACGGCGGCCGCGAGCAGCGCGAGCGGGCCGCTGGAGCGGTCGATGCTCAGCGCCATGAGGCCCATGCCGGCCAGCGCCGCGAGCCAGCTGCCGAGAATGATGTTGCGGCGCGCGAGGCGGTGCTCGGCACAGAGGCCCGGGCTCACTTTCGCGCTTTTGCGCACGATCAGCGCGACGATCACGTAGATCAGGATGCTCACGAGGAGCAGCAGATACAGCCACGGCGTATGCCAGTGCATTGCGCGTTCCTTGACCGGCTGCTCGGCGTCGGCGTTGCACTTCACGCAGCGCGGCGGCAGATCGTCCCCGGGCCTGAACACGGCGCGGTCGCCGGCCCGCCATACCTGCTGCGCACCGTCGAACGACGCAGCGCGCCCGACGACGCGCGCCTCCGGCGGCGCGTATGGATTGTGCGACATGGATTCCCCCGAACTCCTATGGCCCGGGCGAGGCTAGCAGCGGCCGGGCCGCCGCGCCAGCGTTGCGCCGGCGCGGCGGCGGCGCGTGCTCAGGTGGCCAGCGCGAGGTCGTCGAGCAGGGCCTTGAGGAAGCGCGCGGCTTCGCCGCCGGTCGCGGCGCGGTGGTCGAAAGTCAGCGACAGCGGCATCAGGCGGTGCGTCTCCACGCCGCCGATGACCGGCACGAGTTCGTGGCGCAGCTTGCCGGCCGCGACGATCGCGACGCAGGGCGGCACGACGACGGGCGTCGCGTAGCGGCCCGCGAACACGCCGAAGTTGGACAGGGAAATCGTATAGCCCTTGAGCTCCTCGGGCGGGATGCTGCGGTTCCTGACCGCGTCGCGCAGACGATTGATGGCCTGGCGCAGCCCGGCCGCGTCGAGCACGTCGGCGTTGCGCAGCGCCGGCACGAACAGGCCGTCCTCGGTATCGACGGCGATGCCGACGTCGACGTGCGGATGCAGGGTGCGCGTGAGGTTGTCGCCGTCGAACCAGGCGTTCAGCGCGGGCACGGTCTTGCACGCGCGCACGAGCGCGCGGATCAGGCGCACCGTGATGTCGTTGCCCGGCAGCCAGGCGTGCAGGTCGGCGTCGTCGCAGAGCGTCGTCGGCACGACCTTCGCGTGCGCCTCGGCCATGACGCGCGCCATGTTGCGGCGCACGCCCTTGAGCTGTTCGGGCTGGCCGAGCACGGGTGCTGCGCCCGGCGGCGCCGTGCGCATGGGCTGGCCCGAAGCGGACAGGGACGTGCGCTGCGGCGCCGCCGGTGCCGGTGCGGCCGCCGGTGCCGCTGCGGCGGCGG
>NZ_JANFVR010000352.1 GCF_024609805.1 Tahibacter caeni
CGGCGTACCCGGCGCGCGGGCGAGCCTCGCCACGGTCCGCGCGGCGGCGCTGCGCTGCCGCGCCTGTCCGCTCTGGGCGCCGGCGACGCAGACCGTGTTCGGCGAAGGTCCGGAGCATGCGCGCGACATGCTGATCGGCGAACAGCCCGGCGACCGCGAGGATCTGCTCGGCCGTCCGTTCGTGGGCCCCGCCGGCCAGCTGCTCGACCGCGCGCTGGCCGAAGCCGGCGTCGATCGCGCCAACCTGTACCTGACCAACACGGTCAAGCATTTCAAGTTCCGCCTGCGCGGCAAGCGCCGCCTGCATGCGCGCGCGAACGCCGCCGAGCAGGCGGCCTGCCGCGTCTGGCTCGATGCCGAGCTCGCGCGCGTACGGCCGCGCCGTATCGTCTGTCTCGGCTCGATGGCGGCGCAGGCATTGTTCGGCCGCAGCTTCCGTCTGCTGCGGGAACGCGGCCGCTGGCGCGAGCTCGCCGGCGGCGTGCGCGCGTTCGCGACCGTGCATCCGTCGTACCTGCTGCGCCTGCGCGATGCGGGCGAACGCGCCGACGCCTATGCGCTGTTCGTCGCCGAGCTACGCTGTCTGGCCGAGCCCGCGTAGCGCGCGCTTCAGCGGCGCGGCAAACGCGCGCGGCTCGCAAGGTCCCACGCTGACCTTCGGCGTTTCGTGCCAGACGGCGCAGTCGCGGATCGCTGCAGCGACGTCGGCGGCGAGCGCGTCGTCCGCCGCGACGCCGTCTTCGAGGAACAGCGCCTTGATCTCGAAGCGCCCCTCGCGCCGATGCGCCTTCGCGTCGAGACGGCCGACCAGGCGGCCGCGACGCAGTATGGGCAGCACGTAGTAGCCGTAGCGGCGCTTGGCCTCGGGCGTGTAGCACTCGATGCGGTAATCGAATTCCATGAGCGCCGCGGCGCGCGCGCGATCCCATACCACGGGATCGAACGGCGACAGCAGAGTGCTGTGGGTCGCGCGCAGGCCGCCGGCCGCGGCGCGGCGCAGCACCAGCGCGTGATCCGCATGCACGTAGGCCGGCTTGTCCCAGCCGTTGACGCGCGCCTCGACGATCTCGCCGCGCGCGAGCAGCGGCTCGAGTTCCTCGGCCGTGATCTGCCGGCCGAGGCGGAAGTAGTCGGCGATCCAGCGCGCCGGCGTTATGCCGAGCGCCTTGACCGAACGCGCGATCCATTCCTGCTTGACCGTCTGCGGCGTCTGCGGATCGCGCTCGACGCGATGCCGCCGCGCGGCCTGCAGCACGCGTTCGGCAAGATCGTAGACGCGCTGGAAATTGTCGCGTCGCGCGACGAGCAGCTCGCCGGTGCCAAACAAGGCCTCGAGCCAGCGCTTTTCGGCCTTCCAGCCCCACCAGCCGCCGCTGCCCGGGTTGTCGCCGTTGGTGAAGTCGGCCGAACGCACCGGCCCGCGCTCGGTCACGTGGGCGAGCAGGTCGTCGGTCTCGCGGCGATGGCTGCTGCGTATGCGCGCCGCATGGCGCTGGGCCCAGTGATTCGCGCGCGCCGGACGGAAATCGCGGTGCAGGTCGAAGTCGGCCATCGGCGCGAAACAGGCTTCGTGCGCCCAGGTTTCGAACAGGCTGCCGCGCGCGAGCGCCTGGTCGAGCCAGGCCGGCGGATACGCGCCGAGGCGCGAGAACAGCACGAGATACGGGCTGCGCGCGACGACGTGGATCGTGTCGATCTGCAGCAGTTGCATGCGCGCGATCGCGGCGAGCAGGCGCGCCGGCGTGGCCTTCGCGCGCGGCGCGAGCAGCAGCCCCTGCGCGGCCAGCTGCAGCAGCCGCGCCTGGGCCGGAGTCAAGGTGGCAACGGAAGGCTCGGCGGGCTGGCGCATGGGGATGAAGGACGAAGACGGCGGCCGCCCAGTGTAGCGGCCGCGCCGCGGCCCCGCTCCCGTGCCGACCGATTCCCGATCCGGTCCCGGCCTCAGCTGCCGTTGTCGACCGGCGGCGCGCCGAGCAGCTTCAGATAGGTCTGGCCGCTGTGCTGCAGGCCTGCCTCCGCATACCAGTCGTCGTTGAGGTCGATGGTGCCCTGCAGCGGCGTGCCGTTGCCGGGCTGCGTGTAGTTCTCCTTCTCGAGCGACAGCAGACGCTCGATCCCGTCGATCGGCGGGATCAGCAGCAGCGGCAGCTTGGGCTGACCCGGGAACGAGCTGCGGATCCAGGCCAGCTCCTGCCACGCATGCGGCACCACGTCGTCGACGTTGTAGTAGCGGCTGTTGCCCATCGCGAACTGGCTCAGCAGCCAGCCGGCGAAGACATCGTTGCCGGCGGTCGGGCCGGCGAAGGTCACCGGCCAGAAATCCAGCACGTTCTGGCCCGGCGAGAACTGCTGGTGCAGATACGCCGCCAGCATGGTCGCGAGCGCGCCGCCGAGGCTGTGGCCGATCACGGCAGTCAGGTACGGCCGCTGCGCCGCGCGCAGGAAGGTCGCGAGATCGCCCTGGGTCGCGTCCTTGAGCGTGAGCAGACTGCCCAGGCCGTGCAGCGAGCCGTTGGATACGCGCGCGCCGTCGGGCGCGCCGCCGTAGGGCCAGGCCGCGCTGCGGAACACGCTGAGATCCTGGCCGAACCAGTCGATCCAGAACGCCTTGGTTTCCGGGTTGGTGACCGAGCCGCGGATCGCGATCGCGTACTGCCCGCTGACCTTGTCCTGGGCGACGTAGACCTGGTTGCCGCTGTCGGCGGCGTACCAGACGAGATTCCAGTTGCCCTGGGTGGCCAGGCTGGTGTCGGCCAGCAGGCTCGCGATCGTCGCCTGGTCGGGCGCATAGGCGATCGAGGCCATGGTCATGCCGATCTGGCCGACGCTGTCGCCGGCGGTAGTGCTGAACGGTGCGGTCATGCGGAACTGCTCCTCGCGACGCCGCGCCGAAGCGCGGCCGGTTCAGGGGTGGGTGCCGCGGCGCGGCACGGCGATTCTGGCAAGAGTCTTTGAAAAAATCCGTCTTTCCCTTTTTACGGCCGCGTGACGCCGGCGCCGGCCGGTCCGCCGGCCTGCACGACCCGGGCCTGCCGCACCTGGGCCGTCGGCCGCGGCGAAGACCGCGCGCGGCCGGCCGCGCAGTCGAGTTATATTTTTATCCTTATTTCCTTTTCCGGCGCGGAACAGGCCAAGCGCAGTTCGGCGCCGTGGTCTATCAAGCATTTCGCGGCCGCATCGGCGACAATAGGCCGCCCCGCCGCGAGCCTGCCCATGACCGAACCCACCGATAGCGCCCCGCCGATGCCGACCACCTTCCGCGAACTGGACCTGCCGGCGCCGGTGCTGCAGGCGCTGGACGAGGTCGGTTACGAGTCGCCGTCGCCGATCCAGGCGGCCACGATCCCGCCGCTGCTGGCCGGCCGCGACGTGCTCGGCCAGGCCCAGACCGGCACCGGAAAAACCGCCGCGTTCGCCCTGCCGGTGCTCGCGCGCATCGATCCGACCAAAGCCTACCCGCAGGCGCTCGTGCTCGCGCCGACGCGCGAGCTCGCGATCCAGGTCGCCGAGGCGTTCCAGAAGTACGCGGCCCACCTGCCCGGCTTCCAGATCCTGCCGATCTACGGCGGCCAGGGCTACGGCCCGCAGCTGCACGCGCTGCGCCGCGGCGTCCAGGTCGTCGTCGGCACGCCGGGCCGCGTCATCGACCATCTGAACCGCGGTACCCTGGACCTTTCCCGGCTGCAGTGCCTCGTGCTCGACGAAGCCGACGAGATGCTGCGCATGGGCTTCGTCGACGACGTCGAGGCGGTGTTGCAGAAGACCCCGCCGACACGCCAGATCGCACTGTTCTCGGCGACGATGCCGGCGCCGATACGGCGCATCGCCCAGACCCATCTGAAGGACCCGGTCGAAGTCACGATCAAGGCCAAGACCACGACCGCGACGAACATCCGCCAGCGCTACTGGGCGGTCAGCGGACTGCACAAGCTCGATGCGCTGACGCGCATCCTCGAGGCCGAGCCGTTCGACGCGATGATCATCTTCGCGCGGACCAAGGCCGCGACCGAGGAGCTCGCCGAGAAGCTCGCCGCGCGCGGCCTGGCCGCCGCCGCGATCAACGGCGACATCCAGCAGCAGCAGCGCGAGCGCACGATCCAGCGGCTCAAGGACGGCCAGATCGACATCCTCGTAGCCACCGACGTGGCGGCGCGCGGCCTCGACGTCGAGCGCATCAGCCACGTGCTGAACTACGACATTCCGTACGACACCGAGGCCTACGTGCACCGCATCGGCCGTACCGGCCGCGCCGGGCGCAGCGGCGACGCGATCCTGTTCGTCGCGCCGCGCGAGCGCGGCATGCTGCGCGCGATCGAGCGCGCGACGCGCCAGCCGATCGAATCGATGAACCTGCCGACCGTCGAGGCGGTCAACGATCAGCGCATCGCACGCTTCAAGCAGCGCATCAGCGACACGCGCGCGGCCGGCGGCCTGGAGCTGTTCCAGCAGCTCATCGAACAGTACGAGACCGAGCACGACGTGCCGGCCGTGGAAATCGCCGCAGCGCTGGCGCGCCTGGTCCAGGGCGACACGCCGCTGCTGCTCGAACCCGAAGCCAGGCCCGAGCGCCACGAACGCGAGAAATGGGCCGAGCGGCGCAGCGGGGACCGCAACGAGCGCCCGGGCCGCGGCGAACGCCCCGAACGCGGCAACCGCAGCGAACGGCCGGAGCGCAGCGAGCGCCCGGCGCGGCCGCCGCGCGAACG
>NZ_JANFVR010000353.1 GCF_024609805.1 Tahibacter caeni
ATCGCCGCGCTCGAGGCGCCGCTGCGCGAACGCCTGGCCGCGGCCGGCGCGCGCCGCCTGCGCCTGCACGGCGACTGTCATCCCGGCAACGTGCTGTGGACCGACCACGGTCCGCATTTCGTCGATCTCGACGACGCGCGCATGGGCCCGGCCGTACAGGACCTCTGGATGCTCGCGCCGGACGAACGCGCGCTGGAGCTGCTGCTTGAGGGCTATCAGGAGTTCCGCGACTTCGACTATGCCGAGCTCGGCCTGATCGACGCGCTGCGCCTGCTGCGCCAAGTGCACTGGGCCGGCTGGATCGCCCAGCGCTGGCACGATCCGGCCTTCCCGCAGGGCTTTCCGTTCGTCGCCGAGCCGCGCTGGTGGGAGCAGCACACGGCCGACCTCGCCGAGGCCGTGCGGCGCCTGCAGGAATAAGCCTGCGCGCTTACTCATTGGCGCGGGCCGGCATGCTTCGCTACCCTTGCGCGGGTCCGAACCAGTCCCCTGCGCGGTTCCTGTGCTCTGCTGCCAGTTCCTCCAGCCTTGCCGAACGCCCGCCCGGCGCGCGTTCGTCCATTCCGTCGGCGTTGCCGGACCCTCGCGGCCGACGCCGGCAGCTCGCTCCGGCTACGGAGCCTGCGCTCCGGCGAGCGCCTGCCGATGAGCGCCGCCGCCGACGGCGCCGTGAACGCCCCCCGTCCCGACCGCCTGCGCCCGCTGCGCTATTTCTGCCGCACGCCGCTGCTGCTGCTGCACGTTCTCATCGCGCTGCCGCTGGCCCTGCTCGTGATCAATCCGCTCGGCGCGCGCATCCGCATCGGCGGCCAGCGCCTGGATCACTGGACCACGTCGTGGTGGTCGCGCTGGCTCGTGCGCTGTTTCGGCTTCCGCCTGCGCCGCTTCGGCACGCCGTCCCCGGGCGCGACCCTGTTCGTCGCCAATCATCTGTCCTGGCTCGACATCGAAGTGCTGCACAGCCAGGCCTTCATGTGCTTCGTGGCCAAGGCCGAGATCAGCCGCTGGCCGCTGGTCGGCTGGCTGGCCGGCCGCGCGGGCACGATCTATCACCAGCGCGGCAGCGGCCATTCGCTGGCCGCGGTCATGGCGCGCGTCGTCGAGCGCCTGCGCGAAGGCTTGCCGGTCGGCGTGTTCCCCGAAGGCGGCACCGGCGCCGGCGACCGCGTGCGTACCTTCCATGCGCGCATCTTCCAGGTCGCGCTCGACGCCGGCGTGCCGGTGCAGCCGGTCGCGCTGCGCTACGGCAACGGCGGCCGCCAGGATCCGGCCGTCGCGTTCGCGCCCGGTGAGAGTTTCTTCGGCAACTTCCTGCGCCTGCTCGGCGGGCCGGGCATGGACGCGGAAGTGCATTTCTGTACACCGATACCTCTCGACGACGAAGGCCGCCGGCGCATCGCCGAGCGCGCACGCAGCGAGATCTGCGCGGCGCTGGGCCTCGCCGACGTGCCGACACGCAACGGCGCCGCCAGTGCCGACGACTGATTCCATCCGCCTGCCGCGAACCGAGACCGCCGTGCGCGCCGACGACTTCAGCCCCCACCGCCTGCTGCGCAATCCGCACGTACAGTCCGTGCTCGCATCCAGCGGCGTGCGCCGCTGGCTGCTGCGCGGGCGGCGCGCGGCGCTGGAAGCCCGTTCCGAGGAACTCATTCTCGACTGCGGCGACGGCGTGCGCCTGCAGGGCTTTCATTCGCGTCAGGACGTGCGCGCGCAGGCGCGCGGCCTCGTCGTGCTGCTGCACGGCTGGGAGGGCAGCGTGCAGTCGAGCTATCTGCTGCACACCGGCGCGCGCCTGCTGGCCGAAGGCTGGGACGTGTTCCGGCTGAATTTCCGCGACCACGGCGACACGCATCACCTGAACGCCGAGATGTTCCATTCCTGCCGCCTCGACGAAGTCGTCGGCGCCCTGCAGGAAATCGCCCGGCGCTTCGCGCCGCGGCCGATGGCCGTGGCCGGCTTCTCCCTCGGCGGCAATTTCGCGCTGCGCGTCGCGCTGCGCGCGCCGGCCGCAGGCCTGCCGTTGAGCTATGCGCTCGCGGTCTGCCCGGCGCTGCATCCGCCGGCCATCCTCGAAGCGATCGAGCGCGCGCCGTGGTTCTACCACGCGTATTTCATGCGCAAGTGGCGCGAATCGCTGCGCCGCAAGCAGCGCCTGTTCCCCGAGTCGGCGCGCTTCAGCGCGGCCGAGCTCGGCAGTTCCATGCGCGAGCTGACCCGCACGATGGTCCAGCGGCATACCGATTTCGGCAGCCTGGACGCCTACCTCGACGGCTATTCCATCGCCGGCGACCGCCTGGCCGATCTCGCCGTGCCGGCAACAATACTGACCGCCTCGGACGATCCCATCATCCCGGTCGACGGTTTCCGCGCGCTCAAGCTCGCGCCGGCCACCGAGCTCGAAATCGCGCCGGCCGGCGGCCATTGCGGCTTCATCAGCGACTTCAGCCTGCGCAGCTGGACCGAGGATTTCATCGCCGAACGCCTGGGCCGGCTGGCCGACTGACCCGGCCGGCGTTGCCTATCCTGTGGGCTTGGGTCGGCGCCGCTTTCGCCGCCGTCCGGTTGTGGGATGCTCCGCCGCAGCCGCTCTGGCCGGTCGGACTGCCGCCGTTCGCCGCGTTGCGGCCGCCGGGCCGGCAGGCGCGCTCCGGATCCTGCCCGTTCCGCCCGTAGCCCGCCGCGGAGCGAGCTGCCGGGAGCTGCGGCATAATGCCCGGCTCGCATCCGACCGGCCGTCTATTCCGTGGATTCCATGCTGCAAAATCTTGCCCGACTGCATTCCGAAGGCCAGCTCGACGAGGCCGAATCCGGCTACCGCGCGCTGCTCGCCGGCGAACCCGACAACGTCGATGCGCTGCATCTGCTCGGCCTGCTGCGCCGCCAGCGCCAGGACCTGGCCGAAGCGCGCCGCCTGCTGGACCGGGCGCGCCGTCTCGCTCCGGAACGCGGCGACGTCGCGCTGGAGCTGGCCGGCCTGTACTTCCTCGACAACGACCTGGTCGGCGCGCGCGTGCTGATCGAGGCCACGATCAGGCAGAACCCCAACCAGCCCGGCGCGCACACGCTGCTCGCGCGCATCGCGGTCGTCGACAACGATCTGCCCAAGGCCGAATCGCTGTTCCGCACGGCCCTGCGCAGCAACGAGAACGACGCCCACGCGATCGGCGGCCTGGGCCGGCTGATGCTGGACCGCGGCGAGACCGACAAGGCGCTGGCTTATCTGAGCCGCGCGGTCGAGCTGGCGCCGCGCGACGCCGGCATGCAGTTCGCGCTGGCCCGCGCGCTCGTGCTGCGCGGCAATCGCGCGTTCGGCGAACAGGCCGCGCGCAACGCGCTCGCCATCGCGCCCGAGCTGCACGGCGCGCGCTACCTGCTCGGCCAGGTGCTGCTCGAGGACGGCAAGGTCGACGAGGCGCAGGCTGCGTTCGCCGTGCTCAGCGAGGCGCCGGGCTTCCAGGCCATCGCGCGCTTCGGCCTCGGCGACGTCGCGCGCCACCAGCGCCGGCTCGACCAGGCCATCGAACACTACCGCGCCGGTCTCGCGCTGCAGCCCGACCAGACGCGCGCGGTGCAACTGCTCGGCGCCTGCCTCGTGTCGGCGGCGCGCGAGGAGGAAGCGCTGCAGCTGTACGCCGATTTCCTGCGCCGGCACCCGGAAACCGTCGCGATCGAAGCCGCGCAGGCCGAACTGCTCGCGCAGCTCGGCGACGAGGCCGGTGCGCTCGCGCTCTGGCAGCGCCTGGCGCAGCGCCGTCCGAACGATCCGATCCCGCTCGCGCGGTTAGCGTTGCTGCACGAGCGCGGCGGCGACACGGCCGGCGCCGACCGGCTGGCCGAGCGCGTCGCCGGTGCGCTGCCCGACGATGCGGACCTGATCCTGCTGCGCGCGCGTTCGGCGCAGCGCGAAGGCCGCGACAGCGACGCGCTCGTGCTGCTCGAATCGCTGCGCGCGCTGAATCTCGCGCCGCTGCAGATCATGCAGGCCGCGCACCAGTTCGGCGTGCTGGCCGACCGGCGCAACGACGTGCAGATGGCCGTGCCGGCCTGGCTCGAATCGCAGGCCATGCTGCCGACGCAGATCCACGAACAGCCGGCGCTGCCGGCCGATTTCGCCGCCGCGCTGGCTGCGCCGGCGCCCGCGGCGCTGGCCAATCCGCCGATCTTCCTCGTCGGGCTGCCGGGCAGCATGGTCGAGCGCGTCGCCGCGCTGCTGCACCAGCAGCCCGGCGTGCAGCTTCTGCGCGACCGCGCGTTCGCGCCGGCGCGCCGCGACGCGTTCGCCGAACCGGACTTCGCCGGCTGGAGCAACGGCATCGATGCGGCGACGGCGCAGGCCGTGCGCGAGCAGTGGCAAGCCCAGGCCCAGGCCGCCGGTGCCGACACCGACGCGCGCGTGGTCGACTGGCTCGTGCGCTGGGACGCGCGCTTCCTGCCGCTGATCCGCCAGGCCTTCCCGGGCGCGGGCGTCGTCATCGTCGGGCGCGATCCGCGCGACCTGCTGCTGAATTGGCTGGCCTACGGCTGGATGCCCGGCTTCGCGTTCCACGACGCGGCCGCTGCGGCGCGCTGGCTCAACGGCGCCGCCGCGCACCTCGCGCCGGCCGCTGCGGCGCAGGGCCTGAACGTGCTGCACGTCGACGCCGACGCGCTGCTCAACGATCCGGCCGGCAGCGGCGGCGCGCTCGCCGCGCTGCTC
>NZ_JANFVR010000354.1 GCF_024609805.1 Tahibacter caeni
CGACGGCGCCGCTCACGGCGCCGCCGTCACACGCCAGATCACGTTGCCGACGTCGTCGGCGACGAGCAGCGCGCCGCGGCCGTCGATCGCGACGCCGACCGGACGGCCGCGCGCGCGGCCGCGCTCGTCGAGGAAGCCGGTCAGCACGTCCTGCGGCACGCCGACCGGGCGGCCGTCGGCGAAGCGCACGAAAACGACCGCGTAGCCGCTCGGCGGCTTGCGGTTCCAGGAACCGTGCTCGCCGATGAACATGCCTTCGGCGTAGGCGTCCGGCAGCGCGTTGCCGGCCGAATGCGCAAGGCCGAGCGCGGCGACGTGCGCGCCGAGCGCGTAGTCGGGGACGATGGCCTGCGCGACGAGGTCCGGCCGCGGCGGCTTGACGCGTTCGTCGACGTGCGCACCGAAATAGCTGTAGGGCCAGCCGTAGAAGCCGCCGTCGCGCAGCGAGGTCAGATAGTCGGGCACGAGGTCCGAGCCGAGCTCGTCACGCTCGTTGACGACGGTCCAGAGCCGGCCGGTTTTCGGTTCCCGGGCCAGACCGTTCGGATTGCGCAACCCGCTCGCGAAGACGCGGTAGCGGCGCGCCGCCGGGTCGACTTCGAGCACGGCCGCGCGGTCGCGTTCCTCGTCCATGCCGTGCTCGGCGACGTTGCTGTTGGAGCCGACGGTCACGTAGAGGCGGCGGCCCTGCGCGTCGGCGATCAGGTTCCTGGTCCAGTGGTGATTGCGCGGGCCGGCCGGCAGCGCGACGACGGTGTCGGGGCTGCCGCCGAGTGCGGTGTCGCCGCGGCGATAGGTGTAGCGCAGCACGGCATCCGATGCGGCCACGTAGAAATCCTCGCCGACCAGGGCCATGCCGAACGGCGAATTGATGCCGCTCGCGAATACCGTGCGCCGTTCGGCGCGGCCGTCGCCGTCGGCATCGCGCAGCAGGGTGATGCGGTTCGCGCTCGGCGTGGCCGCGCCGGCCTTCTTCATCGCGCGCTGCATGAACCAGGCTTTGATCCCCTTGTTGTCGGCGGGCTTTGGCGGCGCGTTAGTCTCGGCGACGAGCACGTCGCCGTTGGGCAGCACGTAGAGCCAGCGCGGATGATCGAGATCGCGCGCGAACGCCTCGACCGCGAGCCCGTCGGCCGCGCGCGGCCTTGCGCCGTCCGGCCAGCCCACGGCGGTGGCGACGTCGACGGTCGGCACGGGACTGTGCCGCGGCGGCGGCAGGGCAGGGTCGGGACCGGTGGCCTGGTGCAGCGGCAGCACGGCGTGGTCGCCGCAGGCGGCGAGCAGCGCGGTGGACAGCAGAACGACGACGCGGCGCATGGCGACCTCGGCCGATGGCAGGCGGTTTGCCTGCCAGGACGACGCAAGCGGGATACCAGGGAGCGCACGGGCCCGCAGGCCGCGCCGCGCGTCACAAGTGTGCGCAGCGGCGGCGATTTGCCGACGCGGCCGGCGCGCCGGCGTCGCGTCGCGGCGGGCAGTCGTCCCGAACGGTCGCGACGACCGTGCAGACGGCAGTACCGCGGTTGCGCCGGCGCCGGGCGCACCCATCTGTGCCGCATGGATTTCCGTCAGTCCCAACCCGGCCTGTTCGACGCGGCGGCGACCTGTCTCGTCGACGACGCGCTCGGCCGCATCGACTATCACGCGGGTTTCGTGCCGGCCGCCGCGGCCGCCGACGCGTTCGGCGCCTTGCTGCGCGAGGTGCCCTGGCACGCCGAGCGTCGCCGCATGTACGAGCGCGAGGTCGACACGCCGCGCCTGCTCGCGAGCTATGCGCTGGACGCCGCCGTGCCGCCGGCGATTGCCGCGCTCGTGCCACGCGTCGCCGCGCAGGCCGGGGCTCCCTTCACTCACGTCGGCCTGAATCTGTACCGCGACGAACGCGACAGCGTCGCGCCGCACAACGATCATCTCGAGGAGCTGCAGCCCGGCCAGCCGATCGCGCTGATCTCGCTCGGTGCGACGCGCGAGATGGTGATCCGCGCCAAGCGGCCGCCGCGGCGCGTGCTGCGGCTGCCGCTGGAGGCCGGCAGCCTGCTGCTCATGAGTTACGCGACGCAGCTGCACTACGACCACGGCGTTCCGAAACAGCGCACGCCGGTCGGCGCGCGCATCAGCCTCGCGTTCCGCGTGCGCCGGCCGGCGGCGGAACGCGCGCGGTATTGAAACGGCGGTCGCCGCACGGCCCGAAGGCGCCGGCTTCGGCCGCTGCGCCGTTCGCAGCGCATCGCGGCGGGACGACGCGCCGGCGACGGCTATCATCCCGTCGTCAACAAAGCGGGCTACGCTGCGCACGCATGCCGACTGCCGCATCGAATGCCGTTCCACGCCGCGTGTTCCGCAACGACACGGCGCTGGGCCTATGGCTGTTCGTCGCGGCCTGGATCGCGATGCTGGCCTGCTTCAGCTACATCGTCTGGCGCGACGGCGGTATTCCGCAGACCGGCCGCTGGACCTGGCCGCTGCTCGGCGGTTTCTGGTTCGCCGGCGTCGGCATCGCCGGCTGGGCTGCGGGCTTCCCGTTGCTGCGCGTCGAATTGAACGCCGACGGCCTGCGGCTGCGCGAGCGCTATCCGTTGCGCGCGACCGAGGCGCGCTACCGCACGCGCGATCTCGTCGCGCCGCGCGTGGAGCATGCCCGCGACGACGACGGCGACGCGCGCTACGACTGCGTGCTCGGTCTGCCCGGACCGCGTCGCGTCGTGCTGTACAGCGGCGCCGATGCGGACGCGGCGCAACGCCGCTGCGAGGAGCTCGCGGCCGGTCTGCGGCACCATTGCCGCGGTTTCAGCGGCTGAGCGGCGGGGCTATCGTCGAGCCGTCGGCGCGGTTCCAGTCGAAGTAGGCGCTCAGGCGCTCGGCCTGGACAACGACGTCGCTGTCGGCAGCGCTCGTCCGCCCCGCCGCGAGCACCGATCCGTCCACGAAGGCGGATGCGCCCGCCAGATCGAAGCGCCGCAGGCTGAGCTCGGCCAGGTTGATGCGCGCCGCGTCGCTCTGCGAGCCACGGCCTCCGTAGACGCTGCGCAACTCCTCACGGGCCCCTTCCAGTTCATAGGCCGCTTCGAACAGCTTGCCTTCTGCCAGCAGGACCTGCGCCAGGCAGCGACGGAATATCGCACGGTTGCCGAGGGCTTCCGCAGGCGTGGCTTGCTGGGCTCGGCGATAGAAGAATTCGGCCAGCGCCGGGTCGCCGATCGCGAACTGGTAGGTGTCCGCGAGATTGAAGTACGCGCTGGCCATGAACGTGCTCGTTTCGCCGTATTTCGCGCGCGCCGTGTCGATGGCGCGGCGAAACATCTGCACGCTTTCCGGCGCGCGCTGCACGTTGGCGTAGACCGACGCCATTCCTCCGTACAGGTGCATGAGAACGCGGTCGTCGCGCCCGTTGTCGCCTCGGATCTCCCGATGCGTCGAAAGCGCTTCGTCGTAGACCTCCAGCGCCGCCCGATAGTTGCCGACGCGGGCATGGGACTGGCCCAGCAGCCGCAGGATCTCGACATGGTTGAGGTCGTTGACGCGGCCGGCGGCGCGCCGCTCGGCTACCAGGGCCTGCATTTCCGCGAGCGCCTCGCGATAGTTTCCGCTGTCCGACACGATCATGGCTCGCCGCTGGCGCAGCCAGTCGATCTGTTCGGGACGATGGTCGGGCCGCGCGCGCAGCAGAGCCAGCACCGTGTCGATGTATTCGATGGCCTTGGCCGGCTGACCGAGAAAAATCGCGCTGCGCACGCGCAGCTCCCAGAGCTGTTGCAGCAGTTCCGGGTCGCCGAAGCGGGCGGGATCGGCGATACGTTCCACGCCGCGGCTGGTGAGTTCGGCGGCCTTCGTATATTTGTCGTAGAGAACCGCGACGCCGGCCTCCACCAGGTCCTGTCGGCTCAGCAATTCCACCGGCGGGTCGGCGACCGTGGCCATCGCATTGCGTGCGATCTCCGCCTGGCGGGCCGCTTCCTCGCGGCTGTCCATCCGGAAGTACAGATACGACAGTGTCTGTGCGAGCCGAGCATATACGACCGGTTCCAGGGTCGCGCTTTTGTTCTGCAGCACGCCGGCGGCTCGTTCGATCAAATCGCCGGCACGCATCTCGGTCGCGCGGCCGCGGCCCGGATCGGCCGCCGTGAACGCGTCGATCAGAAAATCGGCGACATGCTGCGCATGGTCGCGCTGCGTCTGGGCCGCCGCGAGCGCCTCGACGGCGCGGCCGCGTTCGCTTTCGGCGCGGAAATACTGCGCCACCGACACGCCGGTCGTCGCGAGCACGGCCAGGCTCAGCACCGCGGCGACGGCGGCCGTCATGCGATGCCGGCGCAGCAGCATGCGCAGGCGGTACCAGCGCTCCGACGCGCGCGCGGCGATCGGACGGAATTCGAGCACGTTGCGCAGCTCGGCGGCCAGTTCGTCGACCGAGTGGTAGCGTTCGTCGGGCGCCTTGCGCAGAGTCTTCGCGAGCACGGTGTCCAGGTCGCCGCGCAGCGCGGCGGCCAGCGCCGCGACGTCGGCGAGGCGGCGGTTCGTCGCGACGGCGGCGTCGGCGTTCTCGCCGGCCGCGCCGCTGGCCAGCGGCGGCGGGTCGTGAGCGATGCGCTGGATCACGGTGTCGCGCGAACCCTGATCGAAACGGAACGGCGG
>NZ_JANFVR010000355.1 GCF_024609805.1 Tahibacter caeni
CCGCCGCGCGCGACCACGGCGGCCGAGCTCGACGCGGCGCTGGCCAAGGGCGCCGGCCTCGTGCGCTTCCCCTGGGCGCGCACGGCCTGGATCCGTCGCGGCCGGGGCGCGACCTTGTATGTGGCCGGCGCCAGCCACATCTGTTCGGCCGCGTTCGCCCGTCTGATCTGCGAGCAGCGCCAGATCGCCGGCGCCGACGTCGACACGCTCGCCGCCGGCGACAAGGCCGTGCTGCTCGCGCTGCTGCAGGCGGGACAGCTCGTGCTCACCCGTCCCCAACGCCGGAGCCGCCGATGATCGAGGACCGTTTCCGCGTCGAGCCGGCCGACTGGATCGTCGACCAGGCCGACCTGAAGTTCGTGCGCACCGAGGTGTTCATCCTCGGCCAGAACATTCCCGAGGATGAGGAATGGGACGAACTCGACGCGCGCTCGATCCACGTGATCGCGCGCGACAACGACGGCCGTCCGATCGGCACGGGTCGGCTCACGCCCGAGGACAAGATCGGCCGCATGGCCGTGCTCGACAGCTGGCGCGGCCGCCGGGTCGGCGCGGCGATCATGCGCGCGCTGATCGAACGCGCGCGCGCGCAGCACCGTCCGGCGCTGGAGATGCACGCGCAGAGCTATGCGATTCCGTTCTATCAGCGCTTCGGCTTCGAGCCCTACGGCGACGAATTCATCGAGTGCGACATCCCGCACCGCCGGATGCGCCTGGAGCTTGCGCCGCCGGATGCGAGCTACCGTCCCGGCAGCCAGCTCGACGAAACGCCCGAACCGCAAACCTTCGCGATCGAGAACCGCGAGCAGGCCACAGCCGCCGTGCTCGAGCTGCTGCGCACGGCCAAGCGCGAGCTCTGCGTGTACACGCGCGACCTCGATCCGGCGCTGTACGAGCAGGAAGCCGTGCTCGAGGAATTCAAGCGCCTGGGCACGGCCGGCCGCGGCGCGCTGATCCGCGTCATCGTGCAGTCGCCGGCCGCGATCGTCGCCGACGGCCACCGCCTGATCCATCTGGCCCACCGCCTGCCCAGCGTGTTCCAGTTCCGCACGCCCGAGATCGAGGAAGACCAGCAGTACGCGTCGGCCTTCCTGATCACGGACCGTCGCGGCTATTACTTCCGTCCGCTCGGCAGCCGTTTCGAGGGCGAGGCCAAGACCTACGCCCCGGGCCGCCAGGCGCAGCTGCGCGAATACTTCAATCAGGTCTGGGAGCGTTCGCTGCCGCCGCCGGGCCTGCGTGAACTGCACCTGTAGCGGACCGGCGCGAACGGCGAAAACCGGCCGAAATCTCCGCACTTATGACCAACGTCGCCTTGTCGCGTCGCAACACGATGAGCGTATAATCCGCGGGTTTCGATCGAGCCCGATCGAGCCCTTCCGACGTGCAGCCAGCACCACACTCCGGTGATCCCCGACGTGAGCGCGAACCTGATCCAGTTCTTCAGCGAGACTTCCCAGCTATCCGGCGGCAACGCCGCGTTCATCGAAGACCTCTACGAATCGTGGCTGCGCGATCCGACGACGGTCTCGCCCGAGTGGCAGCGTTACTTCGACGGCTTCAAGGGCCGCGGCGACCGGCCGCATTCCGACGCGATCGCGCGCATCGCCGCAGCGCAGAAACTCAACGGCCGCGGCGCGGCGACGGCCGCCGCCGCGCCGGTCAACGACGCCCAGGCGCAGAAGCAGGCCGCCGTCCTCAAGCTCGTGACCGCCTACCGTTCGCGCGGCCATCTCGCCGCCTCGCTGGATCCGCTGGATCTCGCCGAGAAGCTGCCGGCGCCGGACCTGGAGCTCGGCTTCCACGGCCTCGACAACGGCGACCTCGACACCGAATTCAACACCGGCTCGCTGGCCGGCCCGCAGCGCCTGAAGCTGCGCGACCTCGTTGCGCTGCTGAAGGCCACCTACGCCAACACGATCGGCGCCGAGTTCATGCACATCAGCGACTCGGTGCAGCGGCGCTGGGTGCACGAGCAGCTCGAAAAGGCCGGCGGCAACTTCGGCCTCGGTGCCGACGACAAGCGCCGCGTGCTCGAGCGCCTGACCGCCGCCGAAGGCCTCGAACGCTATCTCCACACGAAGTACGTCGGCCAGAAGCGCTTCTCGCTCGAAGGCGGCGACAGCCTGATCCCGCTCGTCGACGAGCTCGTGCGCCAGAGCGGCGCCGACGGCGTCAAGGACATGGTCATCGGCATGGCCCACCGCGGCCGCCTGAACGTGCTCGTGAACACCCTGGGCAAGGCCCCGCAGAAGCTGTTCGCCGAGTTCGAGGGCAAGTTCGACCATCCGGACGATCCGGCCCATTCCGGCGACGTGAAGTACCACATGGGCTTCTCGGCCGACATCAAGACGACCGGCCATACGGTGCACCTGGCCCTGGCCTTCAATCCCTCGCACCTGGAAATCGTCGATCCGGTCGTGGCCGGCTCGGTGCGCGCGCGGCAGACACGCCGCGGCGACACGGAGCGAGGCCAGGTCATGCCGGTGCTGATCCACGGCGACGCGGCCTTCGCCGGCCAGGGCGTGGTCATGGAGCTGTTCAACATGTCGCAGGCGCGCGGTTTCGCGGTCGGCGGCACGGTGCACATCGTCATCAACAACCAGGTCGGCTTCACGACGTCCAACCCGCAGGACGCGCGCAGCACGTACTACTGCACCGACGTGGCCAAGATGGTCAACGCGCCGGTGTTCCACGTGAACGGCGACGATCCCGAAGCCGTGCTGTTCGTCGCGCGCCTGGCCTTCGACTACCGCCAGAAATTCAAGCGCGACGTCGTCATCGACCTCGTCTGCTACCGCCGCCACGGCCACAACGAAGCCGACGAGCCGGCCGCGACCCAGCCGGTCATGTACCAGATCATCCGTGCGCGCCAGACGCCGCGCGAGCTCTACGCGCAGCGCCTGCTCGCCGCCGGCATCATCAAGGACGGCGACGCGCAGGCCCTCGTCGACGGCTACCGCAAGAAGCTCGAGGCCGGCCAGCCGGTCGCCGAGCTCGATCCGGATTTCAAGGACCCCTACGCGCTGGACTGGTCCAAGTTCATCGACGGCCGCCTCGACGCGCCGTACGACACCGGCGTGGCCAAGGACAAGCTCGTCGCGCTGAGCCAGAGCCTGCTGAACCTGCCGGCCGAGCTCGTGCTGCATCCTCGCGTGGCCAAGATCTACGAGGACCGCGCCAAGATGGCCGCGGGCCAGCAGCCGCTGGACTGGGGCTTCGCCGAGAACCTCGCCTACGCGACCCTGATCGCCGAAGGCCACGACCTGCGCGTCGTCGGCCAGGACGTCGGCCGCGGCACGTTCTTCCACCGTCATGCGGTGCTGCACGACCAGAAGACCGACGGCACCTACCTGCCGCTGGCCCACCTGCGCGCCGGCGCCAATGTCGAAGTCATCGACTCGGTGCTCAGCGAAGAAGCCGTCATGGCCTTCGAATACGGCTTCACGACGTCCGAGCCGAACACGCTCGTGATCTGGGAAGGCCAGTTCGGCGACTTCGCCAACGGCGCCCAGGTCGTCATCGACCAGTTCATCAGCTCGGGCGAGGCCAAGTGGGGCCGCCTGTCGAGCCTCGCGCTGTTCCTGCCGCACGGCTACGAAGGCCAGGGCCCCGAGCATTCCTCGGCGCGCCTGGAACGTTTCCTGCAGCTCTGCGCGCTGAACAACATGCAGGTCTGCGTGCCGACGACGCCGGCGCAGGCCTTCCACATGATCCGCCGCCAGCTCGTGCGCGACTGCCGCAAGCCGCTCGTGGTCATGACGCCGAAGTCGCTGCTGCGTCACAAGCTCGCCGTATCCTCGCTCGAGGACCTCGCCGGCGGCCGCTTCCAGCTCGTCATCGGCGACTCCACGGCCAAGGCCGGCCAGACCGTGCGCCGCGTCGTGCTCTGCTCGGGCAAGGTCTATTTCGATCTCGTCGACGAATGCGAGAAGCGCGGCGTCGGCGACGTCGCGATCGTGCGCGTGGAACAGCTCTATCCGTTCCCGCGCAGCGAGGTCAAGGCGGAGCTGGCCAGGTACCCGACGGCCAAGGAAGTCGTCTGGTGCCAGGAAGAACCGATGAACCAGGGCGCCTGGTACCAGATCCAGCACCACCTGCGCGCCTGCCTCGGCGCCGAACACAGCCTCAGCTACGCCGGCCGCGCGCGCTCGCCGGCGCCGGCCTGCGGCCATCACAATACCCACGTCGCCGAACAGGCGGCCCTGGTCGAGCAGGCGCTGGTCGCGCCGATCGGCACTGATCACGCCTCGGAGTAAGAAGAAATGACCATCGAAGTCAAAGTCCCGGTCCTGCCCGAATCCGTTTCCGACGCGACCATCGCGACCTGGCACAAGAAGGCCGGCGACGCGGTCAAGCGCGACGAAAACCTGGTCGATCTGGAAACCGACAAGGTCGTTCTCGAAGTGCCGGCTCCGGCCGACGGCGTGCTCAAGGAAATCCGCCGCCAGAGCGGCGACACGGTGAACTCGCAGGAAGTCATCGCCGTGATCGAGGAAGGCGCCGTCGCCGCCGCGGCGCCGGCCGCCGCCAGCGCCCCGGCCGCCGAAGCACCGAAGGCCGCCGCTCCCGCC
>NZ_JANFVR010000356.1 GCF_024609805.1 Tahibacter caeni
GTCCCCCCGCCGGGCGGGCCCGCGGCCCGGGGGGGCCCCCCACGCCTGCCTCAGTACCCGATACGGCCGCGCGAGCGGCCGTATTTTTTTCAGCGCCACTCGTACTGCCAGCGCAGCTCGATGCGGCGCGGATCGCCGAGGCGGTAGCGCGTTTCCTGGCGGCGGTCGTTGTAGCGGAAGTCGACGCGGTCGAGGTACAGCTCGTCGAACGCGTTGGTCACGGCGATCGAGAAGTCGGCTTCTTCGAGGCGGTAGCCGATGCGTACGTCGGCCAGGCTGTAGGCCGGGCGGCGGTTGCCGGGATTGATGTCCAGCGTCGTTTCGGCCGCAGCGGTGTGGTACGCGTCGAGCGTGCCGTACCAGCCCAGCGCGGCGCCGTAGCGCAGGCCGAACAGCGCCGTGTATTTCGGCGCGCCGGGCAGGCGCGGCGTCGGGTCTTCGTTGTAGTAGCGGTAGTAGTCGTAGCGCGAGCTCAGGCGGCCGAGCCCCAGTGTTGCCTGCCAGCGGTCTGACAGGCGCGCGTCGAGCTCGAGCTCGGCGCCGTAGACGCGGCCGCGCGCGCCGACGTGGTTTGTCACATAGTGGAAACGTTCGCGAATCAGGGTGCGGAACAGCGCCAGGCGCGCCTTCAGGCGCTGCTGCAGCCATTCGGACTGCCAGGCCAGCTGGGTCGAGTCGTCGCGCTCGGCCGGCTGGATGAACTCCGGGCGCACGCCGGCGCTGCTGCGTACGCCGCGGCCGTGGCTCAGGCTCAGTTTGTTGGTCTCGTCGAGGTTCCAGTTGCCGACGACGAGCGGCACCGGCGTGCTCGTGTCGATGCGGCCGAACTGCTGGAACTGCAGCTCCGAATCGCGATCGGCGCAGACGCCGGGCCGCGGCACGAGGTCGGCGCCGACGTTGCAGGCCACGCTGACGTAGTTCTGCTGCGCCTTCTCCTCGACCTGGCGCAGGCCGACGCCGACGCTGAAGCGCTCATCCCAGTGGCGGCCCAGCCAGAGCCAGCCGCTGCGCGTGCGGAAGTCCATGTCCTGTCGGTTGTCGCCGACGCGGCGGAAACCCGCCACCCAGACCGCTTCGAGATCGGCGAACGACACCGCGCTGAACTCCACGCCGCCGGCCATTTCCCAGCGCTCGCCGAGCCAGCGGCCGCTGAGGCCGACGTTGCGCCGGCGCTCGTCGTTCAGATCGCCGCTCGGGCCGAAGCCCGAACCGAGCCAGAGGCCTTTCTGGCGCGCGAACGTGCTGCTCGCGCTGAGGCGCAGGTTCCAGTCGTCGCGGCCGTACTGCAGGTTCAGCGCCGAGCCGAGCGCGCGCGTCTGCGTGCGCGCCGTGTCGCGCGCGTAGCTCGTACGGTCTTCCGGCAGCGGGAACGGAAATTCGCCGCGCGCGGTGTACAGCGCCGGGTCGTCGCCGGAAACGCCGAGCAGCGAGAACTCCAGGCTGAAGCCCGGCAGCCACTCGGGCACGAGATTGAGCTTGGTGAACACGTTGTCGACGATGCGCTGCTCGCGGTTGGCCTCGGGCACGTAGACCTCATGCACGTAGTCGGGCATGACGCGCCGTTCCAGCGCGACGCGCACGCCGCTCTCGCCGTCGCCGAAGCGCGTCGAGTACGCCGTGGAGCCGCGCAGCGCGCCGGCATTGCCGATGCCGGCGCTCGCGCGCAGGCTCGGCGTCTCCGACGGCGCCTCGGTGTACAGGTCCAGCGCGCCGGCGGTCGCGCTGCCGCCGCGCTCGAAGCTGCGCGGGCCGCGCTGCAGCTGCAGGCTGGCCAGGCCTTCGACCGGCACCATGTCGCCTTCGATCAGGCTGGTGCCGAGATCGATGCCGTCCAGGCGCACGCTGAGACCGCTGAACTGGTCGAGGTCGCGTTCCTGGCCGCGGATCGCGAGGCTCGCGCCGCTGGCGTAGACGTTCGGCGCGTAGCGGCCGATCTGGCTCAGGCTCAGCAGCGGCGAGCCGGCCAGGCGTTCCTGCTCGATGCGCGTGACGCTCATCGCGTCGTGCACCATCGCGGTGACCGGCGGCGTGGCCGCGGTGACCGGCGCCAGGGACGGCAGCGGAGTGTCTTCGATCGTCAGCGCGTCGAGGTTGACGCGTTCCTCCGGCGCGGCGACGACGATGTCGATCGCGCCGTCGCTGCGGCGGCGCCAGCTCAGGCCGGTCGGCGCGAGCACCTGGTCCAGCGCCTGCGGCAGGGTCGCGCGCAGGCGGCGGCCCGTGCATTCGGCGCTGGCCACGCGTTCGGTGCGATCGACGATCGGCACGTTCGCGAGCAGCGCGAGCCGTTCGAGGCAGCCCAGCAGCGGCCCGGTTTCGAGACGGATGTCGTAGACCGTTTCCGCATCGCCGGCCGCGTGCAGGCCCAGCGGAACGGCGGCGACGAGCAGGCCAGCGAGGCGGCCCAGGCGGGCCGGCCTCATCGCATGACGTAGGCGATGCGCGGAATGTGGCGCAGGCTCAGCTGCGAGGTCTGGGCCAGGGCGCGCAGCGCCGCGGCCGGATCGTCGAGCGGCAGGGTCGCCGTGATCGGCATCGCCGCATGCGCTTCGTCGGCCAGGATCACGCGCTCGGGCAGGTAGCGGTCGAGCTCGGCCAGCACCTTGCTCAGCGGCATCTGCTCGACGCTGAGCACGCCGCGCGTCCAGCCGTCGTTGGAAGCCAGCGCGCCGACCTGGGCCGCGCCGTCGTCGTTGCCGACGAAGGCCTGCTGGCCGGCGCCGAGATCCACGGCCTTGCCGCGGCCCGCGGTCACCCGGACTATGCCTTCGTGCACGCCGACCTCGGTGCCGAGATCGCCGCGGTCGACGACGAAGCGCGTGCCGACGGCCATCGCGTCGACGCCGCCGCTGAGCACGTGCAGCGGACGGCTCGGATCCTTGGCGACGGCTATCGCGAGGCGGCCGCGCAGCAGCTCGATGTCGCGGCGCTCGGGACTCAGGCGCACGCGCACGGCGCTGTCGGTGTCGAGCTCGAGCACCGAGCCGTCGGCGAGCTTCTGCGACAGCGGCTTGCCGATTTCGGTGTACAGATCGCTGTTCCAGTTCTGCCAGCTCGGCGCGACGCGCGGACCCGCGAGCAGCGCGAGCACGAGCAGCAGCGGCGCGCCGGCGGCGACGCCCCAGCGCAGCCACGGACGCGGACTGCGCGCGGCCGGCGCGGATGGGCGGGCCTCTGCGGCAGCCGGACTCTGCTCGAGCGCGAATGCTGCCGCGCAGATGTCGGCATAGGCCAGGCGGTGGCTCGCGCTCTGCGCCAGCCAGCCGTCCAGCGAGCGGCTTTCGTCGGCCGACAGGTCACGGCCACTGGCGATGGCGTGCCAGCGGGCGGCTTGTTGCAGCAGCGATTCGGTCGAGTTCATGGCCATGTCTTCCGCCTAGACGCGCGAGTGCCGGATTGCCCCCAACGCCGGGACCGGGAATTTCTTGCTGAGCCCGTCACGGACCTGATCATTGCCTGCGCCTCCCGCTCAGCGCCGCGCCGAGCTGCGCCAGGGCGCGGGTCAGGTGGTTCTCGACCGTCTTGGGCTGCAGGTTCAGCCGGTCCGCGATTTCTTTCTGGGTATGGCCGTGGATGCGCGCGAGCACGAGCACGTCGCGCGCGCGCGGCGTCAGGGTGTTCAGCGCGGCGCTGACCCGGGCGACGTCTTCCTGCACGGTCGCGATGTGATCGGCGCCCGGCGCGTGGCCGCCGTCCTCGTAGTCGCCGTCGCCGGCGTAGGTGTCGCTGACCATGCGCCGGCGCAGCTGGTCGCGCGCGAGATTGGTCGCGACGTGGAACAGGAACGCGCGCGGCTTGGCGATGGTCTCGCGCCGGGCCTGGGCGATCAGGCGCATGCCGGCCTCCTGCGCCAGGTCCTCGGCCTGGCCGTGGTCGGCGCAGAGCCGGCGCAGATAAGCCACGAGTTCGCCGTAGCAGCTCGCGTACAGCTCGGCGATGGCTTGGGCTTCGGCATCGGGCGCGGGCCGGGGCGAGGTCGAGCTCATGCGCGCCAGCGACCGCCGGCGACGCAGGGGGCGGAAGCGTGCCGGCGCAGGCCGGACGCGGCGGACGGGATCGGCGGCATCAGATGCTCAGGCGGTAGATGATGGGCAGGCGCAGCTCGAGCTGGCGCGCTTCGCCGGTGAAGAAGGCCGAGGCGGGCACGGGCGAGGCGCGGCGCAGCAGGTCGAGCGCGGCCTTGTCGAGGATGGCGTGGCCCGAGCTCTGCGCGATGCGCTGGTCGACGAGGCGGCCGTCGGGCATCAGCACGACGATGACTTCGACCGTGCCCTGCAGCCTGGCGCGGCGCGCCGGACCCGGATAGCGGCGGTGCTGGGCCAGCCACTCGAGCACGCGGACGGTGGCCGAATTGACGAGTGGATCGACCGGCGGCGTCAGCACGTCGGTGCCGTTGCGTTCGGTCTCGACGGCCGCCGGCAGCGCAGGCAGTTCCGGCAGCGGCGGTTGTGACGAAGCCACGGGCAGCGGCGCCGGCGTTGTGGCAGTCTTCGCGGGCGCGCGCGGAGCGGCAGCCGCGTCAGGCTGCGCAGCCTGACGCGGCCTGGGCCGCGCGGCGGCCGG
>NZ_JANFVR010000357.1 GCF_024609805.1 Tahibacter caeni
GGCCGGGCGACAGGTCGTCCGCGACGTCGGCGGCGAGCCGGCGCGAGTCGGCCCGCTGCGCCGATGCATCCGCCGCGGCGAGCGCCGCCGCCGCGACCAGTCCGAGCACTCGTAATGTCATCGTCACGTGTCCCCCTTTCCCGTGCCGTGCGGGCAGTGCAACCGACGGCGACGCACGGCGGAAGCCGGTCGGCACGGACGCGCGCTTTCGGCAACGCGCGGCCGCGTGTGGCGTAGTTGGCACGAGGCCGCGTGAAGCTGGCATGCTCGTCGTCCCCTTTCGCGCTTCTGGTGCCGCTTGCCCGTCTCCGCCCAGTCCAGGGCCCTGCTGCAGATCCACTTCTGCGTGCTGCTCTGGGGACTCACCGCGATACTCGGCAAGCTGATCAGCCTGCCGGCGGCGGCGCTGGTCTGGTGGCGCATGCTGCTGGTCAGCGCGACGGCGCTGCTGCTGCCGCGCGTCGTGCGCCAGCTGCGCGCGCTGCCGGCGAAGCTGATCGCGACGTACGCCGGCATCGGCTGCGTGGTCGCGCTGCACTGGCTGTCGTTCTACGGCGCGATCAAGCTCGCGAACGCCTCGGTCGCGGTCATCGCGATGGCGCTGTGTCCGATCTTCCTGGCCGTCGTGGAGCCTTGGATCGCGCGGCGGCCGTTCGATCCGCGCGAACTCGGCCTCGGCCTGTTCGTCGTGCCCGGCGTACTGCTCGTGGTCGGCGGCACGCCGGCCGGCATGCAGCTCGGACTGCTGGTCGGCGTGATCTCGGCATTCCTGGCCTCGACGTTCTCGGCCTTGAACAAGCGTTACGTCGGCCAGGCTGACGCGTTGAGCGTGACCGCGATCGAGCTCGGCGCCGGCACGGTGCTGCTGACCCTGGCCGCGCCGCTGCTGCCGCATACGGGGCCGGTGTTTCCGCTGCCGGGCCTGCGCGACGCGCTGCTGCTCGCGGTTCTCGCCTACGGCTGCACCTTGCTGCCGTTCGCGCTGTCGCTCGTCGCGCTGCGCCAGATCAGCGCGTTCACGGCCCAGCTCGCGATCAACCTGGAGCCGGTCTACGCGATCGCGATCGCCGCGCTGCTGTTCGGCGAACAGCGCCAGCTCGACGGGCATTTCTATCTCGGCGTGCTGATCATCGTCGCGGCCGTGATCGGCCATCCGCTGCTCGCGCGGCGGCGCTGATCCGGCGTCGTTCCGAAAAAAGCCCCGGAAGCCGCGGCATTCCCTGCCTCGCGCGGTGGCTGCCTCCGTGCCGCCGCGGCTTCCGGGAAAAAGGCGCCGGATCATCGATGCCAGGCGTGCCGGCCGGGTCCGCGCGCGCCTGGCCCGGGCTTTCCGGCCCTCCCTGGACCGTCGCCCGCGACCCGATGATCCGGCGGGGGAGGTCAGTCGATGCCGCTGCGGAAGATGCGGTCGGACGCCTGCGTGGTCAGCAGCACGGTGCCGTAGCTGGCCACGGTCGCGGTCACGAGCAGGGTGCCGTCGGCGCCCATCCAGCGGTCGCGGCCGCGGCCGTGGTCGGAGCCGCTGCCGGGCAGGTCGAAGCTCGTGATCGTGCTGGCCTGCGCGCCGGTCGTCGTCGGCAGGGTGATGGCCTGGCCGGCCTCGAGCAGCTTGCGCGGCGCGCGGCCGGCTTCCAGCAGCCACAGGCCGCTGATGTCGCCGGGATCGGTGCGCGCTTCGAGCACGAGGTCGCCGTTGGCCAGCACCGCGCTCGCGCCGAACGCGCGCCAGGTGCGGTTCGGCTCGGGGCCGTACTGGCCCGGTATGCCGATCAGCGCGACGAGTTCCGGGCGCCGGCCCGCGCGCACGCGCCAGAAGCCCGTGGGATTGCCGCCGTCGGTCGTGGTCATCGACGCGCTGAACCCGGCGTACTCGCCGCCGGCGCTCAGCGAGTCCACGTTGAACGTGCGCCAGGTCGCGTCGATCCAGTTCGGGCCGTAGTAGCCGTTCGAATCTTGGTAGGCGATCGGGCGGTTCGCGCTGCCGTCGTGCTGGAACAGGCCGTATTCGCTGTTCACGCCGGCCGCGCGGCGGAAGTAACTGAAGAAATAGAACTGGCCCGCCGATCCGGGATACGGCGCCTCGAAGCCGCTCGTGAAGGTCGCGGTGGCGATGCCGATGGCCGGACCGCGCGCGCCGGTTTCGTCGTCGACCGCAAGGGCGCGCGGCGCGCCGGCACAGAGTTCCCAGATGCCGGAGCGCGATCCGGTCGCATCGAAGCTGCCGTAGACGCGACCGGCGCTGCTGACGCTGATGTTGCCGAGCAGAGACCAATTGTTCTGGAAGGAGTCGCCGGCCGTCAGGCCCGGCGCCAGCGCGGCGTCGGTCGCGCCGCTGCGCAGGCAGGGCTGGTTGCCGCCGCCGGGCACGTGGCGGATCAGCGCATGGCCCGACGCGCCGGTCGGGCTGCTGACGTCGGCGTCGAGCAGCACGTGGCCGGCCGTGCCGTAGGCGCGCGCCGCGGCGAACCCGGAGCTGTTGGGAAAGGTCCAGCCGGCGCCGAGGCCCGGGCCCAGCGGATCGCCGACGAGACTGCGCGCGACTTCGACGTTGCGCACGCCGTCCCAGCGCCAGACGCCGTAGCTGGCCGTGGCCGGCGAAGCGGCGTCGCCGGCGCGGCCCTGGAATACGCGCTGGCCGTTCGGCGCGGCCGCGCCGTCGCCGGTGTAGATGTTCAGGAACACGTTGCCGGCCTCGCTGCCGCTGCGGCCCGGGCCGGTGTCGTCGGTCGTGCCGAGCTGCGCGTAACGCGTGAACGTGCCCGGCACGCTGGCCCAGTAGCCGGCCAGGCTGTCGGGAGTGGCCATGCGGAAACCGATCAGACCCCGGCCGACGTCGCCGTAGACGATGTCGGCGAACCAGCGGCTCACGCCGTTGGGCACGCCCGGCATGACGATGCGGGCGTCCTCGCCGGCGGCGACGCGCCAGGTCGTGGTCTGGCCCAGGGCCAGAGGCGTGTGGAGGAGTGCCGCGGCGAGCGCGACGGCGAGCTTGCTGTTCAACATGAGGGTCTCCGGATTCAGGCTTTCCATGCGCCGGCGTCGGGCGTCGTCCGTAACCGACGCCTTACAACCGGAACGCGCTCGCATGCTAGGGTTCACGACAGCTTTCGTAGGCACGGATGGATAACGGCGCGGTAACGAATGGGTAACGCCGTACGGGACGGCGCTTTTCTGCGCCTTCCCGACGGCCGTCCCGACCGCGCGGCGTGACGCTTTCGTGCGCGTTTCCACGTGGCCGCCGCCTTCAGCCGGGCGGCCGCCGCGCGCCTTTTCAGCACCATGAAGACCGAGCACGATCTCCCCGAACGAACCCATTACTGCTATCGCTTCGGCTCGGCCGAGTTCGACGAGGCGCGTTTCGAGCTGCGCGTCGCCGGCCTGCCGGTCGACGTGGAGCGCCGCGCGCTCGAAGTGCTGGCCTACCTGCTGCGCCACGCCGGCGAAGTCGTCACGAAGGAAGAGCTGCTGCGCGAGGTCTGGGCCGGACGCATCACGGTCGACAAGGTGCTGCCGAACGCGGTCAACAAGCTGCGCCGCGCGCTCGGCGAGGCCAATGCCGAGCGCCTGCTGACCCAGGCCCGCATCGGCTACCGCCTCGACGGTGCGATCGAGCGCATCGCGGTCGGCCGTCGCCTGGTCAGCCAGCTCGAGCTGGCCGCGGGCCGGCCTGTGCCGGGACGCGAGAATTTCCTGCTGCGCCGCCAGCTCGGCAGCAACCGCGGCAGCGAGGTCTGGCTGGCCGAGCACGCCAAGACGCGCGAGAAGCGCGTCTACAAGTTCGGCGCCGACGGCGAGCGCCTGCGCGCGCTCAAGCGCGAAGCGACGCTCGCGCGCGTGCTGCAGGAAAGCCTCGAGGACCGCCGCCACTTCGTCGACATCATCGACTGGAATTTCGAGAGCCCGCCGTTCTTCCTCGAATGCGAATACGGCGGCGACAGCCTGCCGGCCTGGTCCGAGCATCACCTCGCGGCGCTCGACAGCGCCGCGCGCGTCGCCCTGTTCCTGCAGATCGCCGACGCGGTCGCCGCGGCCCACGGCGTCGGCGTGCTGCACAAGGACCTCAAGCCCGCCAACGTGCTGATCGCGGCCGACGGCGAGGACTGGCTGATCCGCCTGACCGATTTCGGTAGCGGCCGGCTGCTCGATCCCGAGCGGCTGGAATCGCTCGGCATCACGCGGCTCGGCCTGACCGTGACGCAGAGCGTCGCGACCGATTCGTCCTCGGGCACGCCGCTGTACGTCGCGCCCGAGGTGTTCACCGGCCATGCGCCGACCGTGCAGAGCGACGTCTTCGCGCTCGGCATCCTGCTGTACCAGCTGCTGGCCGGCCGCCTGAACAAGCCCATGGTTTCGGGCTGGGAGCAGGACGTCGACGACGAGCTGCTGCGCGAGGACATCCGCCTCGCGACCGACGGCGATCCCGAGCGGCGCCTGGCCGGCGTCGCGGAATTCGCCGCGCGGCTGCGCGACCGCGACGCGCGCCGGCAGCGCATCGACGCAAACCGCGCGGCCGAGCAGCAGGCGCGCAACGCGCGCGAGACGCTCGCGCGCAACCGCGCGCG
>NZ_JANFVR010000358.1 GCF_024609805.1 Tahibacter caeni
GCCGGCGAGGCGCCGGGCCACGGCGCCGGCACCGCGGCGATGTCGCCGATGCCGGCAGGCGTCGCGACGGCCGCAGGCGCCGACGCTGCCGGCGTTTCGGCGACTGCGGCGACGACCGGCGCGACCCAGTGATAGCCGAAGCGCGGCACCGTGCGCAGTACAGTCTGGCGCTCGGCGTCGTCGCCGACGGCGCGGCGGATCGCGAGCACGGCCTTGCCGAGCATGGTGTCGCTGATGCTGGTCTTGCCCCAGACCGCGGCGACGAGCTCGTCGCGGCCGACCGCGCGGTCGCGATGCTCGACCAGATAGGTCATGCAGTCGAAGACGGTCGGCGGCAGTTCCACGCGCTCGCCGGCACGGCGCAGCTCGCGCGCGGCGATGTCCAGCGTGCAATCGCCGAAACGGAGCAGTTGCCTGAGCATGCGCCGAGGTTAGCCGGCGCCGCACCGCGGCGAAAGCACAGCAAGGCCTGCCGTCGCGGATGTTGACCTCGCGGAGATCCGACTTTGGTCGAAGCACCGCTTTGCCGCCGTCGCGCGATTCCCCGGGCAGCGAGTGCTGCCGGAACCGGAACGATGCAGCCAAGTGCGACACCGACGATGCCGCCTCAAGCCAGGCTGGTCTGTCGTACCAGTAGCGCGCCGGTGGATTCCGCCGCAGCGAATGTCTACCGTGCGCTTTTTCGGGAGAACGCGCATGCGCTGGCTCAGCCGATGGTTCGGAACGAAACCGCGTACACAATCTGCTGCCGCAATCTCTGCGGAACCCAGGTCTGCGGCACCGCCCACAGAATCGACGGCGCCGGCATCGACATCTGTCGCATCGGCGTCCAGGACATCCGTGCCCCGGACGTTCGACTCTGCGACGTTTTCGCTGTCCGCCTCCACCGCCGCGGTTGACGTACCGGTCACGATCACTTCGGTGACCTGGGGTTCGACGAACTTCGCTCCTGCGGAAGCGGCGCCGATGGCGACAGAAGCGGCCGCGGCGCTACCGGTGCTCGCGGATCTGCTGCGCGAACACGGCCACGCCGTCACGGTCGGCGATGCGACGCTGGGCGTCGAAGGCTTCGTGCTGAGCCTCCGGCTCGACGGCATGGAGAACCGCAACGGCCATTGCCGCAGCGACACGCAGATCGCCGCGAGCCATCCGCAACTCGGCGACACCCCCATCGTCGAATATCAGTTCGGCTACGGCGTCGATGCCGAACAAGCCCTTCGCCGCGGCTTCGAGAATTGGTATCTGCTGGATTTCGTCGTGTTGCTCGATGCGCTGCACGAAACGCCGCAGCGCTGCCAGACCATGAGCTGGAGCGCCGATCCGGCCAACGATCCGACCACGGGTGCGCCTACGCCGCCGCGCAACTATCGCGTGCTGTTCGGCCCCGTCCATCATTTTCTCGACGATCCGTCTCGCCTGGCCGAAGGCGAAGATCCGGGCTTTTGCGACTGCTGCCTGTTCACTCGATCGCTGGATGCATTCAAGGCATTGCTGTTGCAAGGGCGCCTGATTCCCGCGCGACTGTTCGTGATGCGCCAGGCCAACGGCGAAACCGATGCCGACTGCCGCATCAACGGCGAGGACTATGCGCCGGTGCGCGAAGCCCTCGCGCGCTGGGCCGGCGATTGGACCGATCGCGGCCTGGAATGGCGCAAGCAATACGTGATCGCCCAACCGGTCTGAAACGCGGCGGCCGGCGGCACCGTCCATATCGAACCAACCGTCCTACTTCCTGCGGTCCGACCGGCGGCCTACGCTGCCGATGTTGTTCGGAGCCGGCACCACCTTGCCCGTCCTACGCGACGGACGCGGTCGCGCAGCATCGACGGCCCCGCTCGCGGCCGCGCGCAGGATGCGGCGGAACGTCGGGCACTCCATGTGGCTCGGTGCGCGGCAGGCGGCCGCGTGGCGCAGACCGTCGCGGATCGCGGCGAGCCGGCGCAAGGTGCGGTCGAGTTCGTCGGCCTTGGCCGCCAGCGCGCGACGGTCGATGCGCGGCCGGCCGTCCGGCGCGAACATCAGCGCGATCTCGTCCAGCGAGAAACCGGCGGCCTGCCCGAGCGCGACCAGGGCCAGCCGCTCGAGCACGCCCGCATCGAACAGACGGCGCAGGCCGCGGCGGCCGACCGATGCGATCAGGCCTTTCTCCTCGTAGTAGCGCAGGGCCGACGCGCTGATGCCGGAACGCCGCGCGACTTCGCCGATATCCAGAACCTGCATGGGCTTGACTTGAAGTCGACTTGAATTGGCAAAGTCTAGCGCAGCCGAATTCCCGGACTGCGAGGAAAACCCGATGAACGACACCGCCGCTCCCGTCAACGACACCGCCGCGCTCTGGAACGGCCCGGCCGGACAGGCCTGGGTCGACCACCAGGAACTGCTGGACGCGATGCTGCAGCCGTTCGAGGACCTGCTCGTCGACACGCCGGCCGCGGCCGGCGCCGCGCAGGTGCTCGACATCGGCTGCGGCACCGGCAAGGTCGCGCGCACGATCGTGCAGTGCCTCGGACCCGACGGCCGCTGCGTCGGCGTCGACGTCTCGACCCCCATGATCGCCGCCGCCGTCGCCGCGACGACCGATGCGCGCCTGAGCTTCGTCTGCGCCGACGCGCAGACCCGGGCGTTCGCGCCGGCGAGCTTCGATCTGCTGGTCTCGCGCTTCGGCGTGATGTTCTTCGACGAGCCGGAAACCGCGTTCGCGAATCTGCGCCGCGCCGCGCGCGAGGGCGCGCTCCTGCGCTGCGTCGCCTGGCGCGGCGCCGAGGAGAATCCGTTCATGACGACGGCCGAACGCGCGGCCGCTCCGCTGTTGCCGGCGCTGCCGCCGCGGCGCGCCGATGCGCCCGGACAGTTCGCGTTCGGCGCTGCGGCGCGCGTGCGCGGCATCCTCGAATCGGCCGGCTGGCGCGAGGTCGAGCTCAGGCCCGTCGACCTCGTCTGCCGGCTGCCCGAATCGTCGCTGATCACCTACCTGAGCCACCTGGGTCCGGTCGGCCTTGCACTGCGCGGCGCCGACGACGCGACCCGCGCGCGCGTGGTCGCGACCGTGCGCGCCGCGTTCGACCGCTTCGTCGACGGCGACGACGTCCGCTTCACCGCCGCCTGCTGGCTCATCGAAGCGCGCGCCGGCGCGCCGACGGACGTACGTCATGTCTGAGTGCCTGCAACCGTTCGCGGCCGCCGTGCCGCTCGGCGTGGCCGCCACCGTATTCATCGACGCCTGGGCGCTGCTGCGCCGCCGGCTGTTCGGCATTCCGGCGCTGGACTATGCGCTGGTCGGTCGCTGGCTCGCGCATCTGCCGCGCGGACGTTTCCGTCACGCGTCGATCGCCGCGGCCGATGCCGTGCGCGGCGAAGGCCTGATCGGCTGGACCGCGCATTACCTGATCGGCGTCGCGTTCGCCGCGGCGCTGCTCGTCGTCGCCGGCGCCGGCTGGCTGAGCGACCCGACCCTCGCTCCGGCGTTGCTGGTCGGCCTCGCCAGCGCTGCGGCACCGTTCCTGCTGCTGCAGCCCGGCTTCGGCGCCGGCGTCGCCGCGTCGCGCACGCCGCGACCCTGGCGCGTCCGCGCGCAGACCGTACTGACGCACACGCTGTTCGGTGTCGGCCTGTACCTCGCGGCGCTCGCGGCGAAGCGGCTGGAGCTGCTCCAGTGACGACGCATGCCGGACGGCGGCGGACGACGCGGCCCGTTTCGCACGACGCTCGCGCGGCCTCCGCATCGACGTAATGTCGTGCGATGCTTGATCCGTCGCCACGGAGAGCAGCATGAACGTGCTCGTGACCGGTTCGTCGGGACGCATAGGCCGCGCGATCCGTGTCGCCCTGTCGCGCCGCGGCATCCGCGTGCGCGGTCTCGACCGCAGTCCGTCGTCGACGGCCGACGTCGTCGGCGATCTGCTGTCGCCGGGCCTGCTGCGCAGGGCACTCGACGGCATCGATGCCGTTGTGCACACCGCCGCGCTGCACGCGCCGCAGGTCGGCCATCTGCCCGATGCGGAATTCCGGCGCGTCAACGTCGACGGCACGCGCGCGCTGCTCGAGGCGGCAGCGACCGCCGGTCTGCGCCGCATCGTTTTCACGAGCACGACCGCGCTGTACGGCGACGCGGCGACGCCGCCGGACCGTGCCGGCTGGGTCGACGAAACCCTGGTGCCGGCGCCGCTCACGATCTATCACCACACCAAGCTCGACGCCGAACGCGTGCTCGCAGAAGCCGCGGAGCACGGCGGACCGGCGGTGCGCATCCTGCGCCTGTCGCGCTGCTTTCCGGAAGCGGCCAATCGCATGGCCGTCTACCGCCTGCACCGCGGCATCGACGCGCGCGATGTCGCCGCGGCGCATCTCGCCGCGCTCGGCAATGCCATTGACGGCGCCGTCGCGACGTACGTGATCTCGGGCACCACGCCGTTCCGGCGCGAGGATGCCGGCACCTTGCGGACCGGTGCGCCGCGCGTGATCGCCGCACGCGCGCCGGCGCTCGCCGCCGCGTTCGCGGCGCGCGGCTGGTCGCTGCCGCAAGGC
>NZ_JANFVR010000359.1 GCF_024609805.1 Tahibacter caeni
GGATCTCGCGCGCGACGGCCTGTCGCGCGAGCTCGTCGTCCTGCGGCGCCTCGTCGCTCTGCAGCGCGGCGCGCAGCTCCGCGAGGCGCCGCTGCTGCCGCGCGAGGCCGGCCGGCGTCGTCCGGTTCGGATGCGCGCTGAGCGGAATCTCCGGCAGCGGATCGGGACGTTCGGAATCCTTGACGAAAGCGCGGCTCATGGCATCGAGGTTGGACCGGCCGGCGCGAAATCAATGCCGGCCGCCCGCGGCAGCGACGCCGCGCGCCGCGACTCCGTGCCGCCGCGATGCCGCTTCCCACGTCGATGAACTCCCTTGAGGCATGGCCGGCCGGAGCCCCGCTTGCTATCGTGACGGCCTCATCCTGCGAAGAACCTCCATGGCCGCCCATCTGCCCGCGCTCGTCGTCGTGCTCAACATCGTGCTGCTGATGTTCGTGATGTGGATGGTCGGCCGCGCGCGCGGGCGCTACGGCGTGCGCGCACCGGCGACCAGCGGCGACGAAGGATTCGAGCGCGTGTTCCGCGCGCAGATGAACACGATCGAGAGCACGGTGATGTTCCTGCCGGTGCTCTGGCTCGGCGCGACCTACGGCTCGCCGCTCGTGGCCGGCATCGCCGGGCTGGTCTGGGTCGCCGCGCGCTTCTGGTATGCGCTGGCCTATGCGCAGGCCGCGAAAAAGCGCAGTCCCGGTTTCCTGGTTTCCGCGGCGGCCCTCGTCGTCGTCTTCCTGAGCGGTTGCTGGGGCCTGCTGCGCGCGCTGGCCGGCTGAGTCCGGCGGTTTTCGCGCGGTTTGCGCGGCAATCGCGGCGCGAACGCGCCGCGATCCGCACAAAATCCAAACCTTCAACACGCTTACACCGCACTGCAACAATTCGCGCCGAGCATGCCGGCCGCCGCGGTCGTCCGCGGCTGGACGGCGGCGGAGCACGGACATGGCCGGTACGAATCGACGCGAATTCCTGCGCCTGGCCGCGCAATCGGCCGGTGCCGCCGCACTGATGGCCGCGCTGCCTCCGGCGATACGCGAGGCATTGGCCGTGCCGGCGGCGCGCGTGACCGGCACGATCCAGGACGTCGGCCACGTCGTCGTGCTGATGCAGGAAAACCGCTCGTTCGATCATTACTTCGGCGCGTTGCGCGGCGTGCGCGGCTTCGACGACCCGCGCACGATACGGCTGCCCGGCGGCGCGAGCGTCTGGCAGCAGCCGCGCACGGAAGGCGGCACGGTCTTGCCGTTCCGCCTCGACACGCAGCTCAGCAGCGCCCAGTGCATGAACGACATCGACCACAGCTGGAAAGGCAGTCACGCGCGCTGGAAGAACTTCGATCACTGGGTGCGCGAAAAAGGCCCGATGTGCATGGGCCATTTCACGCGCGCCGACCTGCCGTTCTACTACGCGCTGGCCGATGCGTTCACGGTCTGCGACGCCTGGTTCTGCTCGGTGCACGGGCCGACAAATCCGAACCGCATGCACCTGTTCGCCGGCACGAGCGGCCTGGCCGTGAACCGTCCCGGCAATCACGCCGTCAACAACGTCGACGACGGCAACTGGACCGCCGACATCACGCGCGACAACGCCGCGTTCAACGCGTTCGACTGGACCACCTACGCCGAGCGCCTGGAGCAGGCCGGCGTCAGCTGGAAGGTCTATCAGGAATACGACAACTACGGCGACAACTCGCTGGCCTATTTCCGCAGCTTCCGCGGCATCGCCACGAGTTCCCCGCTGTATCGCCGCGGCCGCGACTACGCGCCGGGCTCCAATGCGGCCAACGCCTACACGACGCTCGGCCAGCCGCTGATCCGGCAGTTCCACAACGACGTGCAGAACGGCACCCTGCCGCAGGTGTCGTGGATCGTCGCGCCGTTCTCGATGTGCGAGCACCCCGAGGCCGCGCCGGCCTACGGCGAGGCGCTGACCGCGCAGCTGCTCGCGGCGCTCGCGGCCAATCCCGAGGTCTGGTCGAAGACCGTCTTCATCATCACCTACGACGAGAACGGCGGTTTCTTCGACCACGTGCCTTCGCACGTGCCGGCGCTGACCGCGGGCCTCGGACAGAGCACCGTCGCGACGGCGACCGAGAATCACAACGGCGTGCCGCTGGGCCTGGGCATCCGCGTGCCGAGCCTGGTCGTGTCGCCGTGGAGCCGCGGCGGCTGGGTCAACTCGCAGGTATTCGATCACACCTCGGTCATCCGCTTCCTCGAAGCGCGCTTCGGCGTGCCCGAACCCAATATCGGCGCCTGGCGCCGCGCGATGACCGGCGACCTGACCTCAACCCTGGATTTCAGCGCGGCCGATCCGCTGTGGCCCGTGCTGCCGGATACGAGCGGCTACATCGCGAACGCGAACCTGAGCTGCGGCCTGAGTCCGCCGCAGCCGCCGGCGGACAATGCTTTGCCCGCGCAGGAGCCCGGCTCGCGGCCGGCGCGCGCGCTGCCGTATTCGCTGAGCGTCAACGGCCGCATCGACGCCGCCGCCGGGCGCTACTGGCTGGATTTCTACAACGACGGCGCGGCCGGCGCCGGCCTCAACGTCTATGCCGACAACCGCAGCGACGGGCCGTGGTACTACTCGCTCGAGAGCGGCACGCAGCGCTCGGACTACTGGAGCGCGCAGGCGGTCACGGCCGGCGTTTACGACCTGCACGTGCACGGCCCGAACGGCTTCCTGCGCAGCTTCGGCGGCGACCTCGCGCGCGCGGCGGCGGGCGCGAATCCCGAAATCGTCGCGCTGTACGACGTCGACAACCACGCGCTCGCGCTGCGCCTGCGCAACGGCGGCAGCGCCGCCTGCCGCGTGACCCTGCGGCCGAACCGCTACAGCGCCGAACCAGCGCGCAGCTTGGATCTGCCGGCCGGCGCGGCCGTCGACACGATCTGGAACCTGTCCGCCCAGCAGCGCTGGTACGACCTGAGCCTGACCAGCGACCACGACGAGCGCTGGCTGCGCCGCCTCGCGGGTCATCTCGAGAACGGCTTCCCCGGCGTCAGCGACCCGGCCTTCGGCACGCGCGGGGAAATGCTGTTCGCCGACGGGTTCGAGCAGGCGGCTTGAGGCGCTTGGGCTCTCGATTACCGACGCCGTCGCGTTCGTTGCGCCGGATCCGGTTTCGGCCGGCCGGATGTTGAATTTTTCCGCGGGTCTTCAAAGCGTGCCGTTCCTGCGAAACGCCTTTCTCCGCGTTCGCTGACGTTTCTCCCCCTAACCCCGACCCTCTCCCGCGAGCGAGCTTGGAGGAGAGGGGCGTTACGCCGTGCTACGCGATTCGGCGACTGAATGACCTTGGTTTCGGCCCGAATGCCGCTGCTCTTTCGCAGCACGTTTGAAGGTAAGGGAGCGACATGCTGCGCCGGTGCGGCCCGGCGACTGAATGACCTTGGCTTCGGCTCGACGCTGCAGCCGCGCTTTGCTTCGGCCTGAACGCCGCTCGTCTCCCTCTCCTCCAAGCGCGCCTGTGCTTGGGGAGAGGGCCGGGGCGGGGGAGAAGCCTGGGCATCCGGCGCTGCCCGGTTGTCGCCGGAGCGTCAGCTCGGTGGCGCCGGCGTTTCGGACCTGGCCGCGGGCGGACTGCGCGTTCTCGCGTTCACCGCGCGAAATAGCATTCCATCGTGCGCCGGTAGTCGGTGGCCTGGCTGCGGTTGTCGAGGTTCGTGGCCATGCAGCGGGCGAGCTTGGCGCTGTCGGGGGAGACCGGGCCGAGCTTCTTCGCGAGCTGGTTGATCACGTCGTACGCGAGCATCTGGTGGTCGACGCAGTCGTAGAACGAGGCCTTGGGGTCGAGCCGGAAGCAGTACATCGCGAGGCGGTCGCGGACTTCCTGGCGCTGGCGCGCGACGGCCTGGCGCAGGCGCTGCTGGCGGATGTAGTTGGTCTCGGGCAGCGGCGCGGCGACGAGGCAGGCGCGCGCGGTCCAGTTACCGTCGACGTCGCGGCATTTGTACGTCACGCCCGGGGCATTGCTGCTCAGCGCGAGCGCGAAGGCCAACAGTGCTTGCATCGAGCTTCCCCCCGGAGCTGTTCATCGTCGTGAAGGTAGCGGGTTTGCATCCGGCGTCAAGCTGGCCGGCTGCGTGATCGCGGAGCCGTTGCCGGCGTCGCATACCCGATCGTACTCGCGCCGCCGGGTCGTGGGCGCTTGCACGAGCCATGCCGATTCAAGTGCCGGCGTCGTCCGTTCCGCGGATTCGCGCCGCCGTGCCGCCCGTCCGCCGATTCGGGCACCGCGTGCTTCCGCCCCTGCCGGATCGCCGAACTGCGGCAGCGCACGGATCGGTTCGGTGCCGCGCGCCTGTCCGAAGACGCAGCGGTGCGGTCGTAGCGGACAGCACCGGCGCGGTGCCGGTGCGACAGGGCTTTCATGTGCCGTCGCGCCGCGCGCGGCGTTGCAGCCACCAGAGCAATCCGGCCGGCGCGAGCCAGGCGAGGAACCAGGGCCAGCGCGGCCCGGGCCGTACCGCCGCATCGCGTGCCGCGGCGGCCGCCGGCAGCGCGCGCATCGCCG
>NZ_JANFVR010000036.1 GCF_024609805.1 Tahibacter caeni
CGCCCTGCGCAGCGCTTCGGCCTGGCTGGCCGCCATCGACGACGGCGGTTTCCTGACCGGCGCGAGCGCCTGGCTGCTGTCGCCGGCCGGCCTGCCGATCGTGGCCGCGCTCGCGCTCACGCTGTACCGGCAATTGCGCGGCGCCGCCGCGGCGACGCGCGCCGGCGATGCGGCGCCGAGCTGACGATCGCCGCGCATGCGCCGCACCTCTCCCGCCGCAATCTTCCCTGTTTCCCCGGCCCGTCCATGAACAACGCCAAGCGCCACGAAATTTTCCGCCGTCTGCGCGAGCTCGATCCGAAACCGACGACCGAGCTCGACTACACGACGCCGTTCGAGCTGCTGGTCGCGGTGACCTTGTCGGCGCAGGCCACCGACGTCGGCGTGAACAAGGCCACGCGCAAGCTGTTTCCGGTCGCCAACACGCCGCAGGCCATCCTCGCGCTCGGCGAGGAAGGTCTCAAAAAGTACATTTCCACGATCGGCCTCTACAACGCCAAGGCCAGGAACGTCATCGCGACCTGCCGCATCCTCGTCGAGCAGTACGGCGGCGTGGTGCCGCGCACGCGCGAGGCGCTCGAAGCGCTGCCCGGGGTCGGCCGCAAGACGGCCAACGTCGTGCTGAATACCGCGTTCGGTCAGCCGACGATCGCCGTCGACACGCACATCTTCCGTGTCGCGAACCGCACCGGCCTGGCCAAGGGCAAGACCGTGCGCGCGGTCGAGGACAAGCTCGAAAAGACTGTGCCCGCCGAGTTCAAGCAGGACGCCCATCACTGGCTGATCCTGCACGGCCGCTATGTCTGCAAGGCGCGCAAGCCGGCCTGCCCGGTCTGCGTGATACGCGATCTCTGCGAGTACCCGGACAAGACGCCCGAAACGGAAACGGCATAAGCACACTACCTCTGCTAACTTCGACCGTCGCCGCGCGGATGCTGCAATCGGGTCGTCTTTTCGCCCTACAGGACCACCGATGACATCGCGCGTTTCCGCCGCCCGCCCCCTGCCCGTGCTCGCCGCCGCCGTCGCCGCGCTGTTCGCCGCGCCGGCGCAGGCCTACGACCTGCTCAACGACTGGCCGACCCGGTTCAAGACCGCTTCCGGCATCGAGTACGGCGTGCGCGGCACCATCCAGTACGACACCAACCGGTTCTCCGACGACACCCTGCCGAACGGCCAGGAACGCTTCGACGATCTGCAGACCTGGCGGCGCAAGGAAACCTACCTCTATGCGCGCAAGAACGGCGTCTGGGAGCTGGCGGCCGGCTACGACTTCCAGTCGCATCTCTGGGTCGACGCGTACTTCCGCCTGTTCAACAAGAAAGCCGGCGATTTCCGCCTCGGCCAGTTCAAGACGCCGGTCGGCTTCGAGGAAGGCGCGACAGGCTCGGGTTCGACGACCTTCCTCGAACGGGCGCTGCCGGTGCAGGCCGTGAACCAGGGCCGCCGCGTCGGCCTGGACTGGACCTACGAGCGCCTGCCGGGCTGGCTGCTCAACGCGGCCGTGTTCAACGGCGGCGATCTGAACGGCGACAACGACGGCACGACCTGGGCCGCGCGCGTGGTGTTCAATCCGGTCAGGAACGAGACGACCGTCGTGCATCTGGGCGTGGCCGCCTCGGTCGAGGACCGCGACGACGAAATCGCGCGCATCCGCGCGCGCCCCGAGGCGAACCTGAGCGCGATCCGCCTGATCGACACGGGCAATCTCGCCGGCACCGAGCGCATCCGCCGCACCGGCCTCGAAGGCGCCTGGGCGCAGGGACCGTTCTCGCTGCAGGGCGAATACCTGACCATAGCCGCGGCGCGGCATACGGCGCGCGACTTCAGCGGCGACGGCGCCTATCTCTACGGCAGCTGGGTGCTGACCGGCGAATCGCGGCCGTACAAGAGCGGCGCATTCGGCAACGTCAAGCCGAAGAACGACTACGGCGCGGTCGAAGTCGGCCTGCGCTACTCCACGCTGGATTTGAACGACGGCCTCGTCGCCGGCGGCAAGCAGCACGACTGGACGCTGGGCCTGAACTGGTACCTCGGCCAGCACTTCAAACTGCAGGCCAACTACATCCGCGCGTTCAGCGACAAGGGCACGCTCGCGCTGGACCCGAAAGTCACCGAGCTGCGCGCACAAGTATCCTTCTGAGCAACGTCCGCCGTATCGCTTCGGCGCCCCTCTGCTGGTTTTCGCAATCCGCGCCGAACGCTCGCTGCGCGGGCGTCCGGAACGATCGGAGCCTGCAGTTCCGGCTATAGCGCTTCACCCTCTCGACGCCGGGCGCTCCGACAGCACGAAGCCGGTCCTCGACATGCCGCGTCGATGATGACCCCGGACCCGACGCAAGTCGTTCCGCCGGCTCTGATTCGTCCGCTCATCTCATATTGCCGCCGCCCCAGTGTCCGCCGCAGGGGCATCGAACGACCGCCCTGATCGACGGAGCCTCGGCAGCGACGACGATCCCGCGCAGCGCAGCGACCACGCCCGTCCGTCGCGAGACGACACCCGACAGACCGAGGCCGGCCCTCCCGGGCCGATGTTGCGAATCCGCTCGGTACTGACCGGCTTGCGCCCGGCCGAATCCGGCTCGCGCCGGAACGAAGTAGAGTCGCCTTCCGGCGGCGCCGCCGCCGTTCCACCATGGCCGGCGTCGCATGTTCTTAACTGCCATGTCGGTATGAAAGAATTCGCCGTTGCATCCGGTCTGGTAGTCCGAACTGAAGCGTTGCACTGCAGCAATTGCAGCCGTGCGGCGCTCAGCGCGTAGTCAACGCGCCATCGCGTACGGAGGGCAGAACCTTGCAATCGCAGGTTCTCCGCCGCGGGGCGCGTCACCGCTGCTCACGCAGCAGTTACCCCTGCGGGCCCAGGCCCGTCAATCCACGGAGAACTTGCAATGTCCACCAAGATCGCGAAACCGCTGACGCTCGCTCTCGGCACCGCTTTCATCGGCACGATGTCGCTCGCGCAGATGGCCAGCGCCGACACGGCGTTCCAGCTCAACCAGCTCGCCAGCGGCTACATGACCACCGGCTTCGGCGAAGGCAAGTGCGGCGAAGGCAAGTGCGGCATGGACAAGATGGACACGAACAAGGACGGCCAAGTGTCCAAGGCCGAGTTCGACGCCGCCAAGGGCGAACATTTCGACAAGCTCGACACCGACAAGAACGGTTCGATCAGCAAGGCCGAAATGGACGCCGCGCACAAGGGCAAGGAAGGCAAGTGCGGCGAAGGCAAGTGCGGCGGCGACAAGGCCAAGGCCAAGGCGAAGGAAGGCTCCTGCGGCGGCGACAAGAAGGGCAAGGAAGGCTCTTGCGGCGGCGAGAAGAAGGGCAAGGAAGGTTCCTGCGGCGGCCAGGCCTGAGCGGAACCGGCATGAGTCCGCGCCAACTTCCCTGCGGTGCGGGTCTCGGCCTGCGGCGGGCCCTGCTGGGCCCGCTCGCCGAACACGGTTTTCCGGCCGCCGGCGCCACGCCGGCGGCCATCGATTTCTTCGAGATCGCGCCGGAAAACTGGATCAACGTCGGCGGCTCGCTGGGCCGCCAGCTGCGCAGCTACACCGAACGCCATCCGTTCGTCTGCCATGGCCTGAGCCTGAGTCTCGGCGGCCCCGCTCCGCTGGACGAAACCTTGGTCGTGAAGATCCGCCGCCTGCTCGACGCGCACGGCATCGCGCTGTATAGCGAGCACCTGTCCTACTGCTCCGACGACGGTCATCTCTACGACCTGATGCCGATTCCGTTCACGCGCGCAGCGGTCGACTGGGTGGCCGCGCGCATACGGCGCACGCAGGATCTGCTCGGACGGCGCATCGCGATCGAGAACGTCTCCTACTACGCCGCGCCCGGACGCGAGATGGACGAGGCGGACTTCGTGCGCGAAGTGCTGCTCGCGGCCGACTGCGAGCTGCTGCTCGACGTCAACAACATCCACGTCAACAGCGTGAACCACGGCTACGACGCCGAGGCCTTTCTGGATTCGATGCCGGGCGAGCGCATCGCCTATTACCACATCGCCGGCCACTACGACGAAGAGCCCGGCCTCAAGGTCGACACCCACGGCGCGGCCGTGATCGATCCGGTCTGGGCCCTGCTCGAGCGCGCCTATGCGCGCTTCGGCACGCGGCCGACCCTGCTCGAACGCGATTTCAATTTTCCGCCGCTGGGCGAACTCGTCGCGGAACTCGACCAGATCCGCGCGCTGCAGCGGCGCCACGCGCCGGCCGGACGCCATGCCGCGCACGGCTGAGCTGCACGCGCTGCAGCGCGACTTCGCCGCGTGCATCCGCGATCCGGCGCGCGACGAACTGCCGCCCGGCGTCGCGTCGCGGCGCATGCAGGTCTACCGCGAACTGTTCTTCAACAACGTCGAAGGCCTGCTGTCGAGCAACTTCCCGGTCATCCGCACGCTGTACGCGGAGGCCGACTGGAACGCGCTGGTCGCCGCGTTCCTGCACGACCATCGCGCGCAGACGCCGCTGTTTCCCGAGATCGGCCGCGAGTTCCTGCGCTGGCTCGAACAGCGCCGCGAGGACGGCCGCGACGACGCGCCGTTCCTGCTCGAACTCGCGCACTACGAATGGGCCGAACTCGCGCTCGCGCTCGACGAGCACGAGATCGCCGCGATCGCGCACGACGTGGACGGCGACGTCGTCAGCCATGTGCCGGTACTCTCGCCGCTGGCCTGGGTGCTCGGCTACCGGTTTCCGGTGCAGCGCATCGGCGCCGATTTCCGTCCGGCCGAGGCGCCGGCCGAGCCGACCCTGCTGCTGCTGATCCGCGACCGCCGCGACGAGGTCAGCTTCCTCGAGATCAATGCGCTGACGGCCGCGCTGATCGAACGCCTGCAGGCGAATACGCAGGCGAGCGGCGCCGACGTCGTCGCCGCGCTGCTGGCCGAGGTCGCACCGGCCAACGCCGCGGCGCTGCAGTCCGCCGGTGAAGCGATCCTGCGCGACCTGCAGGCCCGCGACGCCTTGCTCGGCACGCAGCCGACCTGAAAGAAAAAACGCGCACCGGCGACCGTGCGCGACGAAAGCGAATGCCGCGACGGCCGGTCTCCTGGCCATCACCCCAGCGGCTGCCGAAATGTCCACTATTGCACACCTGATCAACGTACGGAATGCGCTGACCTCCCGCCTGCAGGCCGCCGCCGAAGTCGTTCCGCCGGCCGTGCTGCGCCTGGTCATGGGCTGGGAGTTCTGGGAATCCGGCCTCGAAAAACTGCACGGCGACAACTGGTTCGCCGACATCCGGCAGAAGTTTCCGTGGCCGTTCGACGTGCTGCCCGTGGATCTGTCGTGGACCGTCGCGACCGGCTTCGAGCTCGCCGGCGCGGTGATGCTCTGGCTCGGCCTCGGCACGCGCTTCTTCGCGTTCTCGCTGATGTTCCTGACCTTCGTCGCGACGGCCGCGGTGCATTGGCCCGACATGTGGAGCATGTGGAGCGACCTGCTCGCCGGCTATGCGATCAGCGACGGCGGCCACGGCAACTTCAAGCTGCCGCTGCTGTTCGTCGTCATGCTGCTGCCGCTGATCTTCGGCGGCGCCGGCAAGCTCAGTCTCGATCACCTGCTCGCGCGCGCGTCCGGCGCACCGGCGCTGCAGCCCCAGGCCGACCTGTTCGCCGCGGCGCTCGCCGCCGCCGTGCTCGGCCTGCCCTTCCTGATGCTGATACCGGTCTTCGGCCTGGTCCTGCTCGCGCTGGCCGTGGTGCTCGCCGCGATCGCCGTCGTGCGCCGGCGCCGCGGCTGAACGTCCGGTCAGCTCCGGCCATGGGCGGCGCCGACCGCATCCGGTATCCTGCCGCCATGTCCGAATCCGCCCCCGTCAATTACGCCCAGCGTTTCCGCGGCTTCCTGCCGGTCGTCGTCGACGTGGAAACCGGCGGCTTCGATTCCGAGCGTGACGCATTGCTCGAAATCGCCGCCGTGGTGATCCGCATGGACGCCGAAGGCTGGCTGCATCCGGAACCGGCCGTATCGACTCACGTCGTGCCGTTTCCGGGAGCGAACATCGACCCGCGCGCGCTCGAAATCACCGGCATCGACCCGACGCATCCGTTCCGCGCCGCGCTCGACGAGAAGGAGGCGCTGGACCACATCTTCCGGCCCGTGCGCAAGGCGATGCGCGAAGCCGACTGCCAGCGCGCGATCCTCGTCGGCCACAACGCCTCGTTCGACCTGAGCTTCCTCAACGCCGCGATCCGGCGTACCGGACACAAGCGCAGCCCGTTCCACCTGTTCAGCTGCTTCGACACCGCCACCCTGGCCGGCCTCGCCTACGGCCAGACCGTGCTGTCCAAGGCCGTCACCGCGGCCGGCTTCGAATGGAACAGCAACGAGGCGCACTCGGCCGTCTACGACACCGAGCAGACCGCGCGGCTGTTCTGCAGCATCGTCAACCGCTGGAAGGCCATGGACGACCTGTACCGCCGCGAGACCGGGGCGAACGCCGGTGTCGCCGCATGAGCGGCGCCGCGGCCGCCCCGGCTTGAACGCCGCGCGCCGCGCCCTCATCCTGCCGGTTCGACGTCCGCACGCCCTCACATGCCGATCTACGAATACATCGCCCAGCAAAACGGCTGCGCCCGCTGCGCGACCGGTTTCGACCTGCTGCAGAAGCTCGACGACGCCGAGCTGCAGGCCTGTCCCGACTGCGGCGCGCCGGTGCGGCGCAAGATCTCCGCGCCGAACACGATCATCGGCAACAGCCACCTGACCAGCGAAGGCCATGCGGCCAAGCACGGCTTCACCCAGTACCGCCGCGCCGGCGGCGGTGTCTATGAGAAGACCGCCGGCCAGGGTCCGGATTTCATCAGCGGGGATTGAGTTCCGGAAGCGCGCCGTTCGCGGGGCGGCTTCCCCGGCGCCGTCGTCATCGCTGCTCTTGCGGGGATGACGGAAAGCATGCCTGTCCGATCGGACAGGCGCGCAGACTCCCTGCTACGGAGCTTCTTTTGACGTTTCACAAGAAGTGAAATGTCAACAAATCCCGCGCCCTGTCTTCCGCGAGCAGGGAACGTTCGCGGCTTCGCGGCCGGCCGCCGAAAGCCGCGCATGGCACCTGTCGCCCCGCCGCGGACAGCGATGACGCGACGACCGCGGATCGCGAGACGGCAGCCACCCGGCGACGAGCCGACGTCACGCAGCGGCGAAGCTGCTCGCGCAGCGCCGCGGCATCAGGCGATGCCGAGCCCTTCCATCGCGGCGATCGACTGCGGATCGAAACCGGCGAGCTGGGTGAACGCGCGGCCGCGGTCGGCGTAGTCGCGGAACTGGTCGAAGCTCGGCGCGCCGGGCGACAGCAACACGACGCCGCCGGGCGGAGTCCATTCGCGCGCGAGCGCGACGGCTTCGGCGAGTGCAATGCAGCGGCCGAGGCGGTAAGCCGGGCCTGCCGCCTCGAGCTGGCGCGCGATGCGCGTGCCGCTGTTGCCGAGGCAGATCACCGCGTGCGGCGGCCGGTGCTGTACGTGGCGCACGAAATCGCTCCAGTCCAGGCCGCGGTCGAAGCCGCCGACGAGTACGCTGACGGCGCGGCCGTCGAGACTGCGCAGCGCTTCTATCGTCGCCTGCGGCGTGGTCGAGATGCTGTCGTTGATCCAGCTCACTCCGGCCTGCGTGCCGAGCGTCTGCAGACGATGCGGCAGCGGCCGGAAATCGCGCGCGGCCGGCAGCGCGGCGCGCGCGTCGAGACCCAGAGCCTCGATCACGCTGAGCGCGGCGCAGAGATTCAGGCCGTTATGTTCGCCGGCCAGCGGCAGTTCGCGCAGCGCGAACAGGCATTCGCCGCCGCGCCAGACGTGGCCTTCGGCCAGATGCCAGCCGGCGGTCGTGCCGAACACGCGGCGCTGCGCGTGCGCGGCGGTCGCCGCGAGCAGCGCCTGCTGCTGGCCGTTGACGACGAGAATAGCCGCGCGGTCGGCCAGCCGGAGCTTGTCGGCGACGTAGCGCTCGCGCGAGCCGTGCCAGTCCAGATGTTCCTCGTAGAGGTTGTTGATCAGGCCGATGTCGACGCGGCCGACCTCGCCGGTCTGGAAACTCGACAGCTCCACGACCCAGCAGTCCACGGTGTCGGGCGCATCGAGCAGCTCCAGCAACGGCAGGCCGATGTTGCCGGCCAGCGCGACGCGCTGGCCGAGCCCGCGCAGCAGGTGCGCGATCAGCGCGCTGCTCGTGCTCTTGCCCTTGGTGCCGGTCACGCCGACGACGCGCGCGAGCGGGTTTTCGCCGAACCACAGCGCAGTGGCCGAGGTGAACCGCACGCCGGCCGCCCGCGCCTCGACGATGGCCGGCAGATACGCGCTGATGCCGGGCGACTTGACCACGACGTCGAAACCCCAGAGCAGGCCCGCGTACGGCTCGGTCGTGACGTAATCCAGGGTGTCCGCGTGGAACGGGCGCGCCTGTTCCGCTTCGGCTTCGCTGCAGATCAGGCTGACGCGCTGGCCCGGCAGGCGCCGGCGCAGCGCGGCCAACGTTGCGCGGCCTTCGCGACCGTAGCCCCAGACCGCGACGCGCTTGCCGTCGAGATCAGCGAAACGCATCGAGCACTCCGGCCAGCCGCGGCGGCAGGCCGTGCGGGCCTTCGGGACGCAGCAGCGGCTCGAGCGCGAGCCCGGCCGCGTCGAGCTGCGGCAGCACGACGTCGCGGAAGCGCGCCACGAGCGCGTCCTCGCGCCATTCGGGCCGCTGGCTCAGCGCGTACAGCGCCGCGCGCGACTCGCGTCCCTCGCCGACGCATTCGAACGGCTTGTGTTCGCGGAACTCGAGCAGCGCGTCGAAGCCCTGCTGCTGGCTCTCGTCGTCGAGCAGGTTGCGGCCGAAGATCGCGAGCAGGCGCGGCTTCGGCACGAACGGCGCGAGCGCGAGGAACACGAAGTGGCATTTGGGACATTGCCCGCACCAGCGGTCGGCCGGACGCGGCCCGAGGATACGGAAGTTTCGGTTGCAGCTCGAGAACACCGCGTCGTAGCGCGACTCGCGCGCGAACAGGCGCGTGACGGCGAGCTCCGACAGCGGCCGCAGCAGCGAGCAGTAGTTCAGGTCGGCGGCGACGTGGCTGCGCAGCCAGGCGGCGAGCGTGCGCTCGAATTCCCAGCCCTTGCTCCACTGGTGGTTCACCGCCTGGCCGGCGTATTCGAGCGTCGCGCTCGAGGCCGAGCGCTCGTTGGAGAACGCGATCGTGTCGTAGCCGTAGAGCAGCGCCGCGACGACGAGGATGGCCGAGTTGATCGCCGTGACCGGAATGTGCCCGTTCCAGGCGCCGGCCTTGTTGTACTCGAACAGTTCCGGCGCGAGCTGGCGGCGCAGGTTCAGGCCCGGCAATCCGGTCGTGACGACGCAGGCGGCGATCAGCGGCGAGTTGCCGACCCAGACCGCCGTCGCGCTCTCGCCGTGCCGCTTGAGCAGCTCGACCGAGACCAGCGAGTCCTTGCCGCCGCCGATCGGCAGCAGGCTGCGCGCCGGCAGGTCCAGCGCCGCGGCCGGCGTGTGCGTGCCGGCGCGCGGAAAACGGATGTGTTCGCGCAGGTCCAGGCCGTTCTGGTAGGCGAATTCGCCGAGGCCGTGCAGATACAGCGTGTCGAGCAGCTGCGCGGTTTCCGCGTCGGGAGCGACCCCGTCGACGGCGATGCGGCGCGGCACGCCGGCCTTGTAGTAGCTGATGCCGGCGACGAAATGCAGCAGCCGCAGCGCCGCTGCGAACGCGGCCTCGCGCCCGGCCGGCAGTTCCGGCGCATCGGGAAAGCCGATGCGCTCCACCAGTTCCGGACCGTCGTCGAAGGCGTAGACCAGCCGCGCCTCGCCGTCGGCGTAGTCGGCGCGGACGAAGCGGAAAGTCGCGGCTTGACGCGGATCAGGCAGAGACACGACGAAGCTCCTGGCAAAACGAAAACGGACCGTGGCGGCCGACGGCGACGGCGCGGTGCGGCGCGGTCGACGTATCGGAAAAATCACCGCCGCACCGGACGGCCGGTCCGATCGCGGCCGCGCATTGTACGTGCGGCGGACGCGACTCCGCCGCGGTGCATCCCGGTCCCGCGCCGCGCTGCGGTTTCCGGCCCGGATCAGCCTGCACGCGCCAGCTCCCGGCCCTGCAGACGGTTGACGAGCACGCCGACCGCCATCGTCAGCGGCGCGCTGATCCAGCCGACGAATATCACGGAGATCAGCACGATGAACGGTGCCCCCTGAAAGACGCCGGCCGTAGTGATGCCCGTGCCCATCAGCCCGATGATCAGCAGGCACGCCGGCGCGAACAGCACGTGAGTCAGCGCGGCCATGCCGAAGCCCGTGGCCAGCGGCACCAGCCAGCGCGAATCCGTGCGCAGCAGCAGCGGCGCGCCGAGCGCGGCGGCGATCTGCGCAGCCAGCACGGCCGCCGAGGTGAAGAAGGCGAAGCTGCGCACGTCATCGGCCGTCGCGAGGAATCTGCCGCCTTCGAGCACGAGCAGCGAGCCGGCGACCGCCGCGAGCGGCAACACCAGCGCCGCCAGATGCAGTACGAGCCGCGGGCGCATCAGATCACCGACTCCGCGGCCGGTTCGCGCAGGTTGTAGCGCGACGCCATCGTCGCGCCGTAGGCGCCGGCCTGGGCGATCAGGATCACGTCGCCTTCGCGACATCCAGGCAGTCGCCGGTTCGAGCCGAGCACGTCGCCGGATTCGCAGATCGGGCCGACGACCTGGTACAGCGTGTCGGCGGGCTCGTCCAGCCGCGTCAGGTTGACGATTTCGTGCCAGGCCTCGTACAGCGCCGGGCGGATCAGCGAGTTCATGCCGGTGTCGACGCCGACGTAGCAGTAGTCGCCCTTGCGCTTGGTCTGGGTCACGCGCGCGAGCAGCACGCCGGCCTCGGCGACGAGATAGCGGCCGGGTTCCATCCAGAGTTCGAACTGCGGATAGGCCTGCTTGATCTCGGTCAGGCAGGCGTCGAGCGCGGCCAGGTCCAGCACGGCCTCGTCGGCGCGCGCCGGCACGCCGAGGCCGCCGCCGATGTTGATCGCCTCGATCCGCGTGAAGCGCTGCGCGAGCGCGGCGAGCTGGGCGTAGACCTCGCGCCAGTGCTGCGCGTCGAGGATGCCCGAGCCCAGGTGCGCATGCAGGCCGACGACGGCGACGTCGTGGCGCCGCGCGAGCTGGCGGAACTCCTCGATCTGGTCGAGGCTGAGGCCGAACTTGGAACCGGCGCCGCCGGTGCGGACCTTGTCGTGATGGCCGCGGCCGGCGCCGAGGTCGACGCGCAGCAGGATCTCGCGGCCGCGGAAGGTCTCGCCCCAGTGCTGCAGCGGATGCAGGTTGTCCAGGGTCACGCGCGCGCCGCGCGCGAAGGCCGCGGCGTATTCGGCCCGGGGAGCGAAGTTCGGCGTGAACAGCAGGCGTTCGGACGGCACGAGGGTCGCGGCGAGTTCGAGCTCGGCCGGCGACACGCATTCGAGACCGAGGCCGGCTTCGGCGATGACCTGCAGCAGCTCGGGCCGGCTGTTGGCCTTCAGCGCATAGAACCAGCGGTCCGGCGCGGCCAGCGCGCGCAGCCGGCGCGCGCGTTCGCGCACGGTGGCCAGGTCGTAGACGTAGCGCGGCGTGGACTGGGCCGCGAGCGCCAGCAGGTCGTCGCGGCGCTGCTGCCACCACGGCGTTTCATGGCCGGGCGCGGCGCTCGCATAGAGCTCGCTCCAGGCCGGGCCGAACACGGCCGGATCCTCCGCGCGCAGCGCCTCGCTCTTGACCAGGGCCGCATGCAGGGTCGGCACGAGGCCGTCGGCGGCGGCCTCGTCGACGACGATGGTCAGGTTCAGGTTGTTCGACGACTGCGACACCAGATGCACGCGCAGCAGGTCGAACTCGGCCAGCACGCCGGCCAGCCGCGGCAGCAGCGAGCGCATGCCGCGGCCGACGAGCGTGATGGCCGCGCACGGCGCGATGACCTTGACCCGGCAGACCTCCGCGAGATCCGCCGCGAGCGCCGACAGCACGTCGGAATTGACGAGATTCTCGGACGGGTCCAGCGACACGGTCACGTTGGTCTCGGCCGAGCCGATCAGGTCGATCGACAGGCCGTGGCGCTTGAAGCGCTCGAACACGTCGGCGAGGAAGCCGACCTGCTGCCACATGCCGATCGACTCCATCGAGATCAGGGTGATGCCGCGGCGTTCGCTGACCGCCTTGACGCTCGGCGCGGCCGCGGCGACGGTCGCGCCGATCTCGGTGCCGGCCAGCTCGGGCCGGTTGGTGTCGCGTACGGCCAGCGGCACCTGCGCCTCCCGCACGGGGTTGAGGCAGCGTGGGTGTAATACCTTGGCGCCCGTAGTGGCAATTTCCTGCGCTTCCTCGTAATCCAGCCGCGACAGCAGCCGCGCGGCCGGCACGATGCGCGGATTGGCCGAGAACATGCCGGCGACGTCGGTCCAGATTTCGACCTTTTCGGCCTTGAGCAGCGCGCCGAAATACGCCGCCGAGGTGTCCGAGCCGCCGCGGCCGAGGATCACCGTCTCGCCGTCGGCGTTGCGCGCCATGAAGCCCTGGCTGATGAAGACGTCGGCGTGGGCGGCCAGCGCGGCGGCCAGTGCCGGGTCGGGCGCGGTCGGCACCGAGGCCGACAGGTAGCAGCCCCAGGCGGTCTGGTTCGGCATGGCCTGTGCCAGCAGGTGTTCGCGCGCGTCGAGCCAGCGCGTCGCGAGTCCCTGCGCGGTCAGGTAAGCCTGGCCCAGGGTCGAGGACAGCTGCTCGCCGAGCGCGAGCACCTCGGCCTGCCAGGGCAGATCGCCGGTCTCGGCGCGCGCGTCGACGGCCAGCGCGGTCAGCCGGTCCAGCCAGTACTGCAGCGGCGCGCGCTCGGTCAGGCCGAGCTCGGCGAACATGGCCTCGTGGCGCGCGACGATCTCGGCGCGCAGCGCCTCGCGCCGGGACCGGTCGCCGCCGGCCTCGGCGATCGCTTTGAGTTTGTCCGTGATTCCCGACAGCGCCGACACGACGATCAGCACGCGTTTTCCGCGCGCATGCCAGTCGTTGGCGATGCGGCGGATGGTGTCCCAACGGGGACGCGTGGAGACGCTGGTGCCGCCGAACTTGACGACGACCCAGCCGGCATGCGCGCCAGGCGCAGTAGCGAGGGAATTCACACCGTTCCTTTGAATTCGGGGGAGCGCCGCGGAACCGCAGCGCGCCAGATTCTTTCCGCGGCCGCAGCAGAACGCAACGAAACGGCCATGGCGAGGCGGAATAAGGGCGCCGCGCGGGCGGCCGGCCCCAGGCGGTCGTCCGGCCGGCGCGGCTAGGATGGCGCGACCTTCCGGGGAACGAACCGCCATGCAATCGATACTGCTGACTTCGCTCGCGCTGCTGACCGGCAACGCCGCCGCGGCAACGGCCTGGCAGCGGCTGGACGCGCCGGATCTCGCGACGGTGCTCAATCACCGCGCCGCCGTCGCGATGCAGCGCATCCGCGTCGACGCGGCGGCATTGCACGAGGCCGACGCGCTGGATCTGCCGCTGCCGGGCGGCGGCACGGCGCGCATGAACGTGCTCGCGCGGGAACGGCGCGCCGGCGGCGATCTCTGGCTGCTCGGCAGCCTGGCCGGCGAGGCCACGGCCCAGGTCAGCCTGAGCCTGACCGGCGGCTATCTCGGCGGTCTGATCAGCGCCCCCGGGGGCAACTACGAAATCACGACCCTGGCCGACGGCAGCCAGGTCGTCGTGGCCCTGAACCAGGACGCGTTTCCCGAGTGCGCGACCGGCGTGGCCGAACGCGTGACCCCGCCGGCCACCGCCGGCGTCGCGGCGCCGGCCGTCGCCCCGCCGGACAAGACCGACGTGCTGATCGTGTTCTCGCCGCAGGCGCAGACCGCGCTCGGCGGCATCGATCCGGTGCGCGCGTTCGCCCAGTCGGCCGTCGACAGCGCGAACCTGGCGTTCCGCAACAGCGACATGACCACGCGCTTCCGTCTCGCGGGCTTCCGCGTGACCACGCGCAACGAGGCCGGCGACAGCGGCACCGACCTGAGCTGGCTGCAGGCCGACGCGGAAGTCGCCGGCTGGCGCGACCAGGTCGGCGCCGATCTCGTGTCGCTGATCATCGAGAGCATGCCCGACGCCTGCGGCCGCGGCTACGTGCAGTCCTCGCCGGGCGCGGGCTTCGCGCCGTTCGCGGTGCAGGTCACCGCACGCGGCTGCGCGGTCGGCAACCTGAGCTGGGCGCACGAGCACGGCCACAACATGGGCATGGGCCACAACATGGGCATGGGCCACGACCCGGGCAACGGCAACGGCGCGTACGCCTGGTCGTTCGGCCACATCGTCGACGGCTCCTTCCGCACGGTCATGGCCTACGCGACGAACTGCCCGGCCGGCTGCACGCGGCGCCCGCATTTCTCCAACCCGGCGGTCAGCTACGCCGGCGCGCCGACCGGCATCGTCGACCAGCGCGACAACCACCGCACCGGCAACCAGACCGCCGACATCGTGGCGAACTTCCGCGCCAGCGACATCCTGTTCCTCGACGGCTTCCAGCCCGCGCCCTGAGGGCGGCGCCGGCGGAGCAGACCGGTCAAAACGCGGCGATGTACGGCTGCCGAAGTTCGCCGTACATCGCCGCCGCACGCCGCCGCGGGGTGACGGCGTACGCCGTACTCATTCGAAGCCGTTGCAGAAGATGGAATCCTGCGGCATGCCCTTGACCCCCGGATGCGCCGCCATGTAGGCCGCGATCTGCGCCTGCGAGTAGTTGCGCATGTGGAAGATGGCCAGGCTGTCGATGCCCGGAACCTCGCCGGTCACGATGTAGCAGCCGGAGATCTCGTTGGCGTCGGCGCTGAACGTGATCTGGCCGCTGGCGTCGGTCACGGCGACGATGACGCGGCCGCTCTCCGTGCCCGCATGCAGGGTCGCGCTGGCGCCTTCGGCCGGCGCGGTCAGGGTCACGAGCGTGTCGGGCACCGGGTCGCCGTTCTGGTCGCGCACGATCGCGGTCAGCGACTGCGGGAACGGCTGGCCCACCGGCGCCGACTGCGAGCCGCCGCCGGACACGGTCAGCGTGGAATTGCCCGACGGGATCGTGGTTTCGGCCAGGCGCACGTTGCTGAAGCTCACGCTGTCGACCAGCGACGCGGTCAGCAGGCCCTGCGGCCGGTCGAACAGCTGCAGGCCCAGCGGGGCGGCCGCGACCGTGGCCGTGTCGTGGTACATCTGCACGCGGACCGTGCTCGCGCCGAGCAGGTCGGCACGCAGCGGACCGGCCGCCGCCGTGTCGCTGGAGATCAGGGTCGACGCGCCCGCATGCAGCGAGACGCCGACGCCGGCCGCCGAGATCAGGCCGATGTCGAGCAGGCCGCTGGCGTCCATGTCCACGATCGTCGTGTAGCGCTTGTTCGACTGGACGTTGTTGCTCAGGGTCTGGCCGAAATGCCCGCCGTTGTTGACGATGCCGACCGCGTTGATGCCGAGCAGTCCCGAGATCGTCGCGGTCTGCAGCGACGGGCTGATCGCGAGAGTCGGCGGCACGAGCAGGGTGAGCACGCCGTTGTAGGTCCCGGTCCAGGGACCGCTGCCGATCAGCACGTTCGTGCCCGAGGCGCCGATCACGCCGCCGCCGACGCTGCCGGCGTTGCCCAGCGCGGAAAAGTCTCCATTCGGTACCGTCAGGAAACCGGCATTGGCGATGCCGGCGAAACCGAGTCCGGCGACGAGGGAAACGCAGAGGGAACGGAGTACGCCGCCACGACGGGCGGCCGCAACGGAACTCCGACGGGATACAGACTGAATCAAGGTGTTCATAGTGTCCTCCGGCTAAGGCGAGCACACGGGTGTGGCTCGCCGACTCTGGAACTCCGCCGGGCGGCAGCCGCGAGCTCCACGGTCGTGAAGGCTGGCCCGGGCGGCATTCGTCGTACGGTCGACAAATGACGCACTGTGGACACTATTGCTCATTTGAAAAATCTACAATCTATAACCTCTCCCGAAGATCACCTCGTGTTTCATAAACCTCACTTATGAGGTGAGTGCCAACCTGCCGAGAAAATACGGGTTTCTACCTACCCTTCCGGCCGAATCCTCCAAAAACCACCGTACCGTCGACGACGGTTACCTCAACCCGGTCCAGGGGAATCCCTCTCGCAGGAATCGCAAACGGATCGTCCTTCAATACGGTGAAGTCGGCTCGGCGGCCGACGGCGATCGCGCCGAGCTGCGATTCAGCAAATTCCGCAAACGCGGCGCCGGCGGAGAAGCCGCGCACGGCCTCGGCCAGCGACAGCCGCTGCGCCGGCAGCCATCCCTGACGCGGCTTGCCGGCCAGGTCCTGGCGCGTGACGGCGGCATACAGGCCGAGCAGCGGACTGACCTGCTCGACCGGAAAATCCGAACCCAGCGCGAGCGGCACACCGGCGTCGACGAAGCGCCGCCAGGCATAGGCGCCGGCCAGGCGTTCGCGGCCCAGACGCGCCTGCGCCCAGGGCATGTCGCTGGTCGCGTGCGTCGGCTGCATCGACGCGATCACGCGCAGTTGCGCGAAGCGGGCGATGTCGGCGGGATCGACGATCTGCGCGTGCTCGACACGCCAGCGGTGATCGCCCGACGCGGCGTCGCCGAGCACCTGGGCGTAGGTGTCCAGCACGAGGCGGTTGCCGCGGTCGCCGATCGCATGCGTGGCGACCTGCACGCCGCAGCCCTTGGCCTTCGCGGCGATGCGGCGGAACTCCTCCGGTGCGGTCACGAACAGGCCGCGGTTGCCGGGATCGTCGCTGTAGTCGGCGTTCAGCGCGGCGCCGCGGCTGCCGAGCGCGCCGTCGACGTAGAGCTTGACCGCGCGCATCTGCAGGCGGCCGCCCGCATGGGCGTAGAGGCCGTCGCGGCACAGCGCGTCGAGCGCGGCGCCGTCGGCGTCGGCCATGGCATAGATGCGCAGCGGCAGCCGGCCGGTGTCGGCGAGCCCGCGCAGCACCAGCAGGTCGTCGCGGCTGACGCCGGCATCGTGCACGCCGGTCAGGCCGTTGGCGACGAGGACCGCGAACGCCAGTTCGTAGGCCTTGCGCTTCAGCGCCGCATCGGGTTTGGGCATGACCGCCTCGGGCAGATCCATCGCGCCGTCGACGAACACGCCGGTGGGCTTGCCGTCGCGGCGCTCGATGCGGCCGCCGTCGGGCTGCCAGTCGCCGTCGAGATCGCGCGCGATGCGGCGCAGCGCTGCCGAGTTGACCCAGGCCGCATGGCCGTCGACGCGGCTCAGATAGACCGGCTGCTGCGGAAACGCCGCGTCGAGATCGGCCGCCGTCGGGAAGGCCTTTTCCGGCCAGTCGTTCTGGTCCCAGCCGCGGCCGACCAGCCAGGCGTCGGCCGGCATGACGGTCGCCTGCTTGCGCAGGCGCCCGATGATCTCGGCCTTGGAGCGCGTGCCGCGCAGATCGGCGTTCAGCAGCGACAGGCCCAGGCCGAGCACGTGCCCGTGGGCGTCGATGAGTCCCGGCAGCACGGTCCTGCCGCCGGCGTCGATGCGCTGCGCGTCGGCGAACTGCGCGCCCAGCGCCGCATCCGTGCCGACGCCGACGATGCGGCCGGATGTGTCCCAGGCCACGGCTTCGGCCATTCCGCCCTGCGCATGCACGCGGGCATGGGTCAGCAGCGTCGTCTTCTGCGCCGCCGCGGGTTGCATGCCGCCCAGCGCCAGCAGCAGCACCGCCAGGATCGTCCGCATCGTCGTGTCCTCGTCGGGAAAAATCTGCCGCACTCTGGCGAGGAGCCCGATGACGCGCAAGCCGCTGCGCAGCATCGCGGCATATGCAAATGGCCAGACGTCCGCGGCGCGCGGATTGCCAAGCCGCAGCGGCTCGCCCATGCTGCGCCACCTTCCCAGGGGACAACCATGTCCGACTCCGGCAACCCCGGCTACGCCCGCCGCCTCGGCGTTCTCGACGCGACCATGGTCGTCGTCGGCGGCATCATCGGTTCGGGCATTTTCCTGAATCCGGCCGTCGTCGCGCAGCGCAGCGAGTCGCCGGGCATGGTCATGCTGGCCTGGAGCGTCGGCGGCGTATTCGCGCTGGCCGGCGCCTTCATCTACGCCGAACTCGGCGCGCGCCGCCCGCAGGCCGGCGGCGGCTACGTCTACCTGCGCGAGTCCTACGGGCCGCTGATCGCGTTCCTGTTCGGCTGGATCATGCTGCTCGTGAACTATTCGGGCTCGATCGCGGCCGTGTCGATGACGTTCGCGACCTACTTCTGCCAGGTCGCCGGCCTGAACCCGGCCGCGATCAAGCCGGTCGCCATCGGCGCGATCCTGCTGCTGGCCGGCATCAACTTTTTCGGCATACGCGCCGGCGCGCTCGTGCAGAACCTCGCCACCGCTCTGAAGCTGCTCGCGGTCGTCGCCGTGGTCGTGGCCGGACTGGTGTTCAGCGGCGTCGCCGCCGAGCCGCCGCCGGCGGTGGCCGCGACCGGCGCCGGCAGCTTCGGCAGCGCGCTGCTGCCCGTGCTGTTCGCCTACAGCGGCTGGTTCTACGTCAACAACATCGCCGGCGAGATCCGAGATCCGCAGCGCAGCATCCCGCGCGCGCTGGTGCTCGGCATGCTGACCTGCACGGCGTGCTATCTGCTCGCGAACTACGCCTACCTGCACGTGCTCGGCCAGGCCGGCCTGGCCGCGAGCACGGCGCCGGCCGCCGAACTCATGCAGCGCGCGTTCGGCAGCACCGGCGCGGTGCTGATCGCCGCCGGCATCGCGATCTCCACGTTCGGCTTCTGCAACATCGCGATCCTCGGCGGCTCGCGCATGTTCCAGGTCATGGGCGCCGACGGCGTGTTCTTCCGCGCCGCCGCGCATCTGCATCCGACCTACCGCTCGCCCGACATCGCGCTGGCCGCGCTCGCGCTGTGGTCGGCGCTGCTCGTGCTCAGCGGCAACTACGGCCAGCTGCTCGACTATTCGACGATCGGCGACTGGATCGGCAGCGCGATGGTCGCGGCGACCCTGTTCCACTACCGCCGCCGCGAGAACGCGCAGGACGTGTTCCGCGCGCCGCTGCATCCGCTGCTGCCGCTCGGCTTCATCGCCGCGGTCGCGTTCGTCGTGATCTCCAGCGCACTGGCCCAGCCCCGGCAGACCCTGATCGGCCTGGCCATCATCGCGAGCGGCGTGCCGGCCTATTACCTCTGGCGCCGCGCCTACGCGCCGCGCTGAAAGCGTTCCACCGCGTTGCGCCCGGCCGTCGGCGCGCCCGCCGGGCCCCGCCCCTGTTCGCTCCTGTCCGCTGCTGCGACAATCCTGCCCTGCACTGCGGAGATCTACATGCCTCAAGCCAATGCCAAGGTCGACAAGGAAGCCGCCGTTCCGGCGGCGGCGCCGGCACCGATCGAGCTGACCATCAACGGCGAGACCTTCCGCCACACCGGCGCGCCCGACATGCCGCTGCTGTGGTACCTGCGCGACGTGCTGCGCCTGACCGGCAGCAAGTTCGGCTGTGGCGTCGGCCAATGCGGCGCCTGCACCGTGCACGTCGGCGGCAAGGCGCAGCGCTCCTGCCTGCTGCCGATGAGCGCGCTGTCGGGACAGGCGGTCACGACGATCGAAGGCCTGGCCAGCGGCGACGACCTGCATGCGGTGCAGCAGGCCTGGATCGAGGAAGACGTGCCGCAGTGCGGCTACTGCCAGGCCGGCCAGATCATGGCGACCGTCGACCTGCTCAAGCGCAAGGCGCAGCCGAGCGACGCCGACATCGGTCAGCTGACCAACCTCTGCCGCTGCGGCACGTATCCGCGCATCCGCAAGGCGGTCAAGCGCGCGGCGCAGCTCCTGGCCGAGGCCAAGGCCGCCGAAGCCAAGGCCGCCGATCCGAAGGCCCGCGCGAACGACGGCAAGTCCAGCGAGGCCACGTCATGAGCGGCCTGACCCGTCGCCGGTTCATCAGCGTCATGCTCAGCGCGAGCGGCGCGCTCGTCGTCGGCCTGCGCCATGCCGAAGCCGCCGCGCTGCCCAACGTGCCGATGGACCTGCTCGGCGAACCGCTGACGTCGCTCGGCGCGTTCGTGCGCATCGAGCGCAACAACCGCGTCGTAATCGGCGCGCGCGGTTGCGAGATCGGCCAGGGCGTCATGACGTCGCTGCCGATGCTGATCGCCGAGGAACTCGACGCCGACTGGAGCCGCGTGCGCGTCGAGCAGCTGCCGTACGGCTACGAGCTCGGCCCCGACGGCCCGACCAACCGCTACGGCCCTCAGGGCGCCGGCGGCAGTACCAGCATCACCGACGGCTGGAAGGACCTGCGCCAGGCCGGCGCGGTCGCGCGCTGGCTGCTCGTCGAAGCGGCCGCGCAGCACTGGCAGCTGCCGCACGAACGCCTCGACACCGAGGCCGGGCACGTCGTCCATCCCGACGGCACGCGCCTGCCGTACGCGGAGCTCGTCGAGCGCGCGGCCGGCATCCTGCCGCCGGCCGAACCGGTGCCGCTGAAGAAGCCCGACCAGTTCCGCGTGATCGGCAAGCCGGCGCGCACCGTCGACGCGCGCGCGATCGTCACGGGCCGCGCGACGTTCGGCATCGACAGCTACCTCGGCGGCGCGCTGGTCGCCGTGATGATGCGCTGTCCGCACCTGGACGGCAGCGTCGAATCCGTCGACGACGCCGATACGCGCAAGGTCCAGGGCGTGCGCGAGGTGTTCGTCATCGACGGACCGGTGCCGGGTTCCTCGTTCGACACGAACCTCGCCGCCGGCGTCGCCGTCGTCGCCGACAACACCTGGGCCGCGCTGAAGGGACGCAACGCGCTGAAGGTCAGCTGGAAACCCGGTCCCTGGGCCGAGGAATCCAGCGCCCGGCTCGAAGCCCAGGCCGCCGAGGCGCTCAAGGGCGACGGCGTGGTCGTGCGCAGCGACGGCGACATGGCTGCCGCGCGCAAGACCGCCAAGCGCACGCTCGAAGCGCGCTACCAGGTGCCGTTCCTCGCGCACGCGACCATGGAACCGCCGCATGCGCTGATCAAGCTCGAACCCGACCGCGCGCTGTTCATCGGCGCGCTGCAGAATCCCGACGGCGCTTCCCGCGTCATCGCCGACCTGACCGGACTGCCGCGCGAGAAGATCGAGATCCGCATGACCCGCGCCGGCGGCGGATTCGGCCGCCGGCTCGAGAACGACTACGTCGCCGAAGCCGTCATGATCGCGAAGAAGGCCGGCAAGCCGATCAAGCTGTTCTGGACCCGCGACGACGACCTCGCCCACGACTTCTACCGCCCCTACGGCCTGCACCAGCTCAGCGCGACCGTGGACCGCAGGAACCAGATCACCGGCTTCGCGCATCTTTGCGCCGCGACCTCGCTGAACTACCGCATCGCGCGCAAGAAGGATCGCCCGCCCGGCGCCGGCTGCCTCGAAGCCGACGACTTTCCTGCCGGCCTCGTGCCGAATCTCGACAAGCGCTTCTTCTCGCTGGAATCCGGCCTGCCGCGCGGCCCGTGGCGCGCGCCGCTGCACACGTTCCATGCGTTCTCCGTGCAGAGCTTCATCGACGAGCTCGCGATCGAGACCAAGCAGGACGCCGTCGAGCTGCGACTGAAGCTGCTCGGCGAAGCGCGCGAGCTCGACTACGCCGGCCACGGCGGGCCGAAGTTCGACACCGGCCGCCTGGCCGCGGTGCTGACGCGCTGCGCCGAGGCGATCGAGTGGAAGCGCAAGCGCACCGACGGCCGCGGCGTCGGCATCGCCTGCCATTTCACGTTCGGCGGCTACGCGGCGCATGCGTTCGAGGTCTCGGTCGAAGGACGGGATCTGCGCATCCATCGCGCGATCTGCGTCGTCGACGTCGGCCGCGTCGTCAATCCGCTCGGCGTCGACGCGATGATGGTCGGCGGCACCATCGACGGCATCTCCACGGCGCTGAATCTCGCGATCACGCTGAAGGACGGCCAGGTGCAGCAGTCGAGCTTCGGCGACTATCCCGTGGGCCGCATGGCGCAGATGCCGAACGAGGTCGAAGTCATCGTGCTGCCGAGCGAACGCGAGCCCTCGGGCGCCGGCGAAATGGGCATCCCGAGCGTCGCGCCCGCGCTGGCCAACGCGATCTACGCGGCGACCACCGTGCGCGTGCGCAAGCTGCCGATACTGCCCGAGCTCAATCGGCGGCTCTGAGCCGTCGGGCGGGTCGCGCATCGCCAGGTCCCGCGACGCCGCGCGGGCCCCGGCAGCGCGGTGTCGGCGGTTCTTCGCAATGACGGCATCGCGACGTCGCGGTTCGCCTTCGATTCACCGGCATCTGCGGGCCGCACAAGTTGCGGCGAGCGCGGCGAACCGCATCATCGAGGCCCTTCGGTCGCGAAGAAAAACCTCCGAAGCGTTCGTGCCGGTCGCCTCAGCCGGCAATTTCCAGCGCGTCGGCGAGCAGCCCCTGCGCGGTGACGTCGGCGCCGGCACCCGGACCGACGACGACGAGCGGGCGCTCACGATAGCGTTCGGTCGTGAACGCGAACAGGTTGTCGGCCCCGGCCAGCGCGGCGCAGGGATGGTCGCGGCCGACCGCGCGCAGACCGACGCGGGCGCGACCGCTGGTGTCCAGCGACGCGAGGTAGCGCAGCACCTTGCCCTGCGCGGCGGCCTCGTCGTGGCGGCGCGCGATGACGTCGTCGAGCTCGTCGAGCCGGCCGAGGAACGCGGCGCTGTCGAGCTGCGCCAGATGCGCGGCGACGAGGCCCTCCACCTCGACCTCGGACTCGTCGAGCTCCAGGCCGGCGGTGCGTGCGAGGATCAGCAGCTTGCGCGCGACGTCGGCGCCGGACAGGTCGGCGCGCGGATCCGGTTCGGTATAGCCGCGCTCGCGTGCTTCCTGCAGCAGGGCCGAGAACGGCTGCGTGCCGTCGTAGCAGTTGAACAGGAACGACAGCGATCCCGACAGCACGCCGTCGAGCGCGACGAGACGGTCGCCGCTGCGGCGCAGGCGGCGCAGGCTGGCCAGCGCCGGCAAGCCGGCGCCGACCGTCGCGCTGTCGCCGTAGTGCGCACCGCTCTGGCCGCGCGCGCGCTGCAGCTCGTGCCAGTCGGGCAGGCGTCCGCCCTGGGCCAGCTTGTTCGCGGTCACGACGTGCAGGCCCTGGCCGAGCCAGCGCGCATGGCGCTGCGCCACCACGGCGGCCGGCGTCGCATCGATGACGATGCGTTCGCGCGCGTCCGTGGCCCACAAGGTTGCGGCGACCGCATCGAGGTCCGCGCGCGGCGCGGCGTCGAGCCGTTCGAGCAGCGGCGGCGCGATACCGGCCGTATCGAACAGGCCGTGGCGCGTGTTGGCGACGCCGACCAGGCGCAATGGCCGTCGGCGCGCCGCCGTCTCGTCGAGCAGGCGCAGCAGCGCGCCGCCGACGAGGCCCGTGCCGAGCACGACGATCGCCGTACCGGCCGCCGCGCTGCGCAGCGCCGGCGCGATCGCCAGGGCCGCTGCGCTCATGCGCGGATCCTCTGTTTGGCCGCGGCCGCGGCTTCGGCGCGCGCGAGGCCGGCGCTCACGTCGGCGAGCAGATCGGCCGCGTCCTCGATGCCGACCGACAGGCGCAGCAGATTGTCGGCGATGCCGGCGGCGCGGCGCGCCTCGGGCGCCATCGCGGCATGGGTCATCGACGCCGGATGCGCGACCAGGCTCTCGACTCCGCCCAGCGATTCGGCCAGCGAGAAACACCGGAGCCCCTCCAGGAACGCGGCGATGCCGTTCTCGGCGGCGGCCAGCTCGAAGCTCAGCATCGCGCCGAAGCCGCTCTGCTGGCGCGCGGCCAGCGCATGGCCCGGATGATCGGCCAGGCCCGGGTAGTAGACGCGCGCGACGGCCGGATGCGCTGCCAGCAGCTCGGCCAGCGCCGCGGCGTTCTCCTGGTGCGCACGCAGGCGAGGGCCGAGCGTGCGCAGGCCGCGCAAGGTCAGGAAGCTGTCGAACGGCGCGCCGGTCAGGCCGATGCAGTTGGCCCACCAGGCCAGCTGCTGCGCGACGGCGGCGTCCTTGGCGATCACGGCGCCGCCGACCACGTCGCTGTGGCCGTTGATGTACTTGGTCGTCGAGTGCACGACGATGTCGGCGCCGAGCGCGATCGGCTGTTGCAGCGCCGGGGACAGGAAGGTGTTGTCGACGACGACGAGCGCGCCGGCCGCATGCGAGGCCTGGGCGACGTGGCGCACGTCGGTGATGCGCAGCAGCGGGTTCGACGGCGTCTCGACCCAGACCAGGGACGGCGCGCCGGCCAGCGCGTCGGCCAGCGCGAGCGGATCGGTGAGGTTGACGAAGCGGACCTGGAAGCGGCCCTTCTTCTGCCAGGCGTCGAGCAGGCGCCAGGTGCCGCCGTAGCAGTCGTGCGCGGCGATCACCGTGCCGCCGGCCGGAACCAGTTCGAGCACCAGCGCGACGGCGGCCATGCCGCTGGCCGTGACCACAGCGCCGGCGCCGAGCTCGAGCTCGGCCAGCGCGTCGCCGAGCAGGTCGCGCGTGGGATTGCCGCTGCGCGAATAGTCGTAGGCGCGCTTCTTGCCGAAGCCGGCGAACGTGTAGTTCGTCGACAGATGCAGCGCCGGCACCACGGCTCCATGCTGGGTGTCGGATTCGATGCCGGCGCGGACGGCGCGGGTCGTGGCGGTCAGGTCGCTCATGAGGTTGGTCCTTGCGTTCAACAACGGGAAAGCGCGTCGGCAACCAGCGCGGAGACGCGGCCGGTTTCCTTGAGGAAGGCGTCGTGGCCGTAGCGCGAGTCGATCTCGTGATAGCGCGCCGCGGCGCCGAGCTCGCCGGCCAGCGTGCGCAGGTCCGCGCTCGGCACCAGGCGGTCGCTGCTGACCGCGACGAGGTCGCAGGGCACGCCGACCTGCACCGCGTCGACGCGGTGCAGGTCGATGGATTCGGACAGGCTCAGGTAGCGCGCCGCATCGAAGCGCGCGACGAACTTGCGCCCGGCGGCGCCGAGGTAGTCCTCGACCGGAAAATGGAAGCGGCCGTCGCGGAATTCGGGCGCCGCGTCGAAGCGCTCGGCGAATTCGTCGGCGCCGCGGTAGGTCGTCATCGCGAGCTGGCGCGCGAGCGCCAGCGCGCCGTCGACGTCGCCGCGTTCGATGCCGCCGCGGACGATCTCGCGCTGGATCGCGCGCAGCGCGGTCGCCAGCGGATGCGCGCGGTGGGCGCCGCTGATCGCGACGAGACGGCCGAGCCGGTCCGCATGCCGCGCGGCGAACGCGAGCCCGACCATCGCGCCGTAGGAAGAACCGACGAAGGCCCGCACGCGGACGATGCCGAGCAGGTCGAGCAGGGCGGCCAGCGCGTCGGCCTGGTCCTCGCTGGACACCGCGCAGACGCCGTCGAGGTCGGCCGCCGCGAGCCAGTCGATGCTGAGCACGCGGCAGCGCTCCAGGTCGATCGCGGCGCCGCGGCCGACGAGGTCGTCCCACCAGCCGGCGGCGTCGCCGACGCTGCAGACCTTGCGTGTCGCCGAGATGCCGCCCTGGACGATGACCGTCGGCGCGCCGGCCGCGCCGTGCCAGAAATAGCGCACGGCGGCATCGACGGCCGCCGAGCCGTACTTGGGCTGCAGGTGCACGACGGCCTCGCCGTGCACGGTCGTCACGATCGGCGCCGCAGCGATGATCGGCGCGGACGCCGGCACGGGCTCGTAGGCGTAGGCGGCCGCGTCGACGGCGGCGAGAGAACTGGCGCTGCTGAGGCTCATGCGATTCTCCGGTGCTCGTGATCGAGTTCCCCGGAGCAACCGCGACAGGTCGCGACGGACGCCCGCGCGGCGGACGTCTGCGGCTACCCATCTCTCGGCATGGCGCTGCGCGCCTCCGTAGGAGTTGGCACCGTGCGGTTTCCCGTCGGTTGCCCCGGCTTCCAAGGGCCTTTCCCTCAGCCGGTCTCGATGGATCGTGGGCCGGCACTCTAGTGTCTCCGTCCGCGTCCGTCAATGGACGTTTAGACGTCTAAATGTCCATATGCAAAATCGGACTAACCCGGCGGCGCCGGACGGCGGACGCCGCGGGCGGCGCGCCAGCGGACGCCGCCGCTGCGCA
>NZ_JANFVR010000360.1 GCF_024609805.1 Tahibacter caeni
CGTTCCATCGGCACCGCGCCCGGAGCGACCACGTGCACGGCCAGGCCGCGCGCCCGCAGGGCGCCGGCGGCCTCCAGGCCGATGAAGCCGGCGCCGATCAGCGCCACGCTGCGTGCGCCGGCGCTCGCGGCGATCAGCGCACGCGCATCGGCCAGCGAGCGCAAGGTGAACACGCGCGGTCCGTCCAGGCCCGGCAGATCCAGGCGCCGCGGCTCGGCGCCGGTCGCCAGCAGCACCGCGTCGTAGGCGACGCGTTCGCCGCCGCGCGTGCGCAGCTCGCGCGCGGCGGTGTCGATGCCGACGACCTCGCAGTCCAGACGCAGGTCGATCGCGCGCTCCGCATAGAACGCGACGCCCTGCAGCGGAATCCATTCCTCGGGCGCGCTGCCGGCGAGATAGTCCTTGGACAGGTTGGGCCTGTCGTAAGGCGCGGACGCGTCGGCGCTGAGCATCGTCACGGTACCCGCATGACCGAGCTCGCGCAGGCGTTCCGCCGCGGCGTAGCCGGCGGCGCCGCCGCCGACGATGGCGATGCGTTCGCGCGGCGTTCGCGGCCGCGGCGCCGGCGGTCGCGTCGGCGAGGTCTTCGCGCGCACGAACACGCGCTCGCCGACGACCTCGACCTGCCAGCAGGCCAGCGCGCCGAACGCCGGCGCCTTCAGCGCCGCACCGCTGCGCAGGCTGAAACAGGCGTGGTGCCAGGGACAGCGGATTTCCTCGCCGACGACGAGGCCTTCCGCCAGCGGCGCGCCGTAGTGCGTGCAGTTGCCGCTGACCGCGGCGTAGCCGTCGTCGAGCTGCGCGAGCAGCACGGCTTCGCCGGCGACGTGCCCGGCGAGCACGCCGGCAGCCGGCACTTCAGTCAGGGCGACGCCGGCCGCCAGATCGGGGCCGGGCGGCGGTGCATCGGTATGCGCCATTGTGGAATCCTCCTGAATGTCGACGAGCCGGCCTATCTTGCTCGATTGCCTTCAGGGATGCATGGCGCGGCGCGAGGTTTCCCGCCGGCGCCGCGCCGCGATGGAATCCTGCGCGCTGCCGCAGCCGTCGGGGCGAAGGAACCCCGAATGACTACCGATGTCCCCCCGAGGACCGTCGACTGCGCCGCCCCGGACGATGCCGCGCCGGCCTTGCCGCTGCGGCGCGGCGACCGCGCCGCGTTCCGCGCGCTCATGCAGCGCCGCAACGCTTGACGCGATGGCTTCGCGTCGCCGGCGGGACAGGCTCAGCCGACCGCGCCCGGCGACGGCGGATCGTCGAGAAATTCGGCGCTGGGTACGAAGAACAGCCCGCCGGTGACCGCACGGCTGAAATCCAGCAGCCGGTCGTAGTTGCCGGCCGGGCGGCCGATGAACATGTTCTCCAGCATCTGCTCGATGGTTCGCGGCGAACGCGTATAGCCGATGAAATAAGTGCCGAATTCCGCCTCGCCGGCGCGCCCGAACGGCATGTTCTCGCGCAGGATCTTTATCTCCCTGCCGTTCTCTTCGATCGTCGTCAGCGCATTGTGCGCGTAGCTCGGCTTGACCGCGTCGTCGAGCTCGATGTCCGACAGCTTGCGCCGGCCGACGATGCGCTCCTGCGTCTCGGTAGGCAGCGCGTTCCAGGCGCGCAGGTCGTGCAGGTATTTCTGCACGATCACGTAGCTGCCGCCGGCGAACGCCGCGTCCTCGTCGCCGATGCGCACCGCGTCGATCGCGGCCTGATCGACCGGGTTTTCGGTGCCGTCGACGAAGCCCAGCAGATCGCGCGCGTCGAAGTAGCGGAAGCCGTGCACTTCGTCGGCGCTGGTCGCGACGCCGGCCAGACGGTCCATGAGGCGGCTCGCGAGTTCGAAACACAGATCCATGCGTTCGGCGCGGATGTGGAACAGCAGATCGCCCGGCGTCGCCGGCGCATGCCGCGCGTCGGCGCGGAGCTCCCTGAACGGATGCAGCTCGGCCGGCCGCGGCCCGCCGAACAGGCGGTCCCAGGCCAGCGCGCCGAAGCCGAGCACGCAGCAAAGCCCGCTTTGCGGATCGCGGAAACCGACGCTGCGCACGAGCGCGGCAAGATCGGCGGCCAGGTCGCGCACGACGGCGGTGTCGGCGTCGGGATTCAGGCTGAGCACGAGATAGATCGCCGCGCGCGTCAGCGGCGATACCACGGGTTGCGAAGCGGGGCCGGCAGCGGGCATGCGCGATGTCCTGGGCGAGTCGATCCTGGAAGCGGAGTCTACGGCCGGCGCAGCGGACGTCGCAGTGGTTGGCCGCATCGCCGGGAATACCGTTTCGCGGCAGCGGTCACGCCGGCTTCGCGAGCGCCGCGTTCCGCAGCGGCCGCAAAGGCGGAAACGCCAGCGCCATGGCCGCGGCAGCCAGGCCGACCAGGCCCGAGCCGACGAACAGCCAGCCATAGCCGCCCCAGGTGTCGAACAGCCAGCCGCCGGCCAGCGGACCGAAGGCCATGCCGAGGCTCGACAGCATCATCGCCGCGCCGAGCACGGTGCCGAGCGCGCGCGGGCCGAAATACGCGCGCGCGAGCACCGCGTACAGCGGCATGACGCCGCCGTAGGCCGTGCCGAAGACCATCGCGAGCAGATAGAAATCGCGCAGATCGCGCACGAACAGATAGCCGGCGATCGCGAGCGCCTGCACCAGCAGGCCCGCGACAATTACGCGTTTCACGCCGAGCCGGTCGGCCAGCGCGCCGAGCAGCAGGCGCCCGACGAGACCGGCCAGGCCTTCGACGCTGTAGATGCTGACCGCGGCCATGGGCCCTATGCCGCAGACGATCGCATAGCTGACCATGTGGAAGATCGGTCCCGAATGGGCCGCGCAACACGCGAAAAAGGTCAGGCCGAGCACGAGGAATTCGCGCGAACCGAGCGCCTGCTTCGCCGACGGACCATCGGCGCCGCTCTCGCCTGACGCCTGCGCCATCGGGCTCGCGTCGGCCGCACGCGGCGCGCGGCGCAGCAGCAGCGCGACCGGCAGCAGCAGCCAGGTGCCCAGTCCGATCAGCAGCAGGGCCGTGCGCCATTCGTAGGCGTCGATGAGCCAGCGCGCGAGCGGCGAGATCGTCATGGGCGCGACGCCCATGCCGGCCGAGACCAGCGACACGGCCAGCGCGCGATGGCGGTCGAACCAGGCCGTCGTCAGCGCCATCAGCGGCGCGAAGAACGCGCTCGCGGCGAGGCCGACGAGGATGCCGTAGAGCAGCTGGAACTGCAGCAGCGTGGCGGCCCGGCTGGCGAGGGTCAATGCGAGACCGAGCAGCAGCACGCCGGCCAGCACGACCGGCCGCGCGCCGTAGCGGTCGCTCGCCGCGCCCCAGAACGGCGCGCCGGCTCCCATGAACAGGAAGTTCAAGGTCATCGCGCTCGAAATGCCGGTGCGCGACCAGCCCGTCGCGCTCGCGATCGGTGCAAGGAACACGGCCAGCGAAAACATCGCGCCGAGCGCGACGCAGCCGAGCAGTGCGCCGACCGCGACGATGATCCATCGATACGGAACGCTCATGGCGCGTCTCCGTGCTGTCGCAGCCGCTGTCGCCGCGCCGGCCGCTCGCCGCCGGCCGGGCCCCCGGCATTCCCCGTCATCGCGCGCATCGCATCGTCTCCGTCGTCGTCTGGCGAAGGCGACGAACGGGCGAGCGGAAAAACGACATGGCCGGTGGGCGATAGATCGGGGTCGATGCACGGCCGGGTCCGCCCGCGCCGGATTCCGGCGACGGCAATGTGCGGCCGGGTTGCCGGGACGGCCGGCGACGCCGATCCGAGCGTCAGGCGATCTTCTGCGTCACGTAGGCGATCGTGCGATACGGCATCGCGACGACGGCGCGGCCGGCCAGCGACGGTTCGGCCGCGATCCTTGCGCGGATCCGCTGCGCGAGCTCCTCGCGCGCCATATCGGGCAACGCGGCGACGAAGCTCGTCGACAGCAGCCGGCCGACGATGACGGTCTCGGCCGGGCCTTCGTGCGCATGAGCGAACTCGCTGGCCTGCAGCGGACCGAAGCCCTCGGCAGGGAACACGCGGCGCCAGGCGTCGCTGGCCTGCCGCGGCGTGTCGCCGGCGTAGTCGCGCACGAGTTCGGCGAGCTGCGCGACCCAGGCCACGCGCTCGTCGCGGACGTTCCAGATCAGGCCGAGCCGGCCGCCGTGCTTCAGCACGCGGCGGATCTCGGCCAGCGCCGCGGCGGTCGCGAACCAGTGGAACGCGGTCGCGCAGACCACGGCATCGACGCTCGCATCGGCGAGCGGCATGGCTTCGGCCGAACCTTCGAGCACGGGCAGCTGCGGATAGGCCGCGGCGAACTGCGCGCGCATGCCGGCGACCGGTTCGATCGCGACGACGTCGGCGCCGGTCGCGAGCAGGCTCGGCACCAACTTGCCGGTGCCGGCGCCGAGATCGACGACGCGCGCCCGCGGCACCAGCGCGAGCGCGTCGCGCAGCCAGCCGACGATCGCGGCCGGATAGCCGGGCCGGCCGCGCGCGTAGGTGGCGGCGCCCCGATCGAAG
>NZ_JANFVR010000361.1 GCF_024609805.1 Tahibacter caeni
CGAGACGATCGCCACCGCCGCCGCCGCGGGCGCCGCCGACGCCGACAGCGCCGTCGCGGCCGCGCGCACGGCATTCCGGCGCTGGTCCACGCAGCCGTCGGCGCAGCGTGCGCGACTGCTGTTCAAGCTCGCCGACCTGCTCGAGCGCCATGCCGGCGAGTTCGCCGAGCTGGAAACGCTGGACGTCGGCAAGCCGCTGATGATCACGCGGCTCGTCGACGTGCCGTTCACGGTCGAGGCGATCCGCTACAACGCCGGCTGGGCGACCAAGCTGACCGGCGAGACCTTCGACCTGGCCTGCGCGCCGACGCCGTTCCAGGCCTTCAGCCTGCGCCAGCCGGTCGGCGTCGTCGCCGGCATCGTGCCGTGGAATTTTCCGTTGCTGCAGATTGCGATGAAGCTGTCGGCCGCGCTCGCGGCGGGCTGCGTCGTCGTGCTGAAGCCGTCGGAACTCACGCCGCTGAGCGCGCTGCGTCTTGGCGAACTCGCGCTCGAAGCCGGGTTTCCGCCGGGCGTGCTGCAGATCCTCACGGGCCTCGGCAGCGAGGCCGGCGCGGCGCTCGTGCGGCATCCCGGCGTGGACAAGATTTCCTTCACGGGCTCGACCGCGGTCGGGCGCGAGATCGTTCGCCACTGCGCGGAAGACTTCAAGCGCGTGACGGTCGAGCTCGGCGGCAAGTCGCCGAACATCATCTTCGCCGACGCGGAGCTCGAGCAGGCGATCGCCGGCGCGGCGGCCGCGGCGTTCTTCAACGCGGGCCAGGTCTGCTATGCGGGTTCGCGGCTCTACGTGCAGGAAGCCGTCTACGACACGGTCGTCTCCGGCCTCGGCGAGGCGATCGAAAATTACGTGATCGGCGATCCGTTCGATGCGGAGACGCAGCTGGGTCCGCTGGTGTCGGCGCAGCAGCGCGAGCGCGTCGAAGGCTACGTCGAAGACGGTCTGCGCGCCGGCGCCGAGCGCGTCGCCGGTGGACCGCGGCCGGACGGCCCGGGCTATTTCGTGCGTCCGACCCTGCTCGCGCGGACCGATCCGTCGATGCGCGTGATCCGGGAAGAAATCTTCGGGCCGGTCGTCTGCGTGGTGCCGTTCAAGAACGCGGCCGACGTCGTCGGCCAGGCCAACGCGTCGCGCTACGGCCTCGCCGCCGGCGTCTGGTCGCGCGACGTCAAGAACGCGCACCGCGTCGCGCGCGCCCTGAATGCCGGCACGGTCTGGGTCAACTGCTACCACGTCGTCGATCCGCACATGCCGTTCGGCGGCTGGCGCGAATCGGGCTGGGGCCGCGAGTTCGGCCGCGCCGGCGTCGAGTCGTTCACCGAACTGAAGTCCGTCGCGCTGAAGCTCTAGCGCGACACCGGAGCCGCGCCGTGACGCCGACAGTCTTCCTGTTCTCGGGCCAGGGCTCGCAGCATTTCCAGATGGCGCGCGCGCTGTTCGACCACGACGCGGGCTTCCGCGCCGAGATGCGCCGCCTCGACGCGCGGCTCGTAGAACTCGCCGGCGTCTCGGCGATCGCCGCACTGTACGACGACGCGAACGATCGTTCGGTCGCCTTCGACGCGCTGGAACTGACACATCCGGCGATCTTCATGGTCGAGTGCGCGCTTGCGCGCACGTTGATGGATGCCGGCGTGCGGCCCGACCTGTGCCTCGGCACGAGCCTCGGCTCGTTCGCGGCCGCCGTGATCGCCGGTTGCCTCGACGTCGAGCAGGCGCTCGCCGCGGTGGTGCAGCAGGCCGCCGCGCTCGAGGCCTGCGGCGAAGCCGGCGCGATGATCGCGGTGCTCGACGAGCTCGCCGTGTTCGAACGGCAGCGCCTGCACGACGTCGCCGAGCTCGCGGCGGTCAATTTCCCGAACCATTTCGTCGTGTCGGCGCCGCTGGCGGCTGCCGCCGGCGTCGAGGCGCGCCTGAAGGCCGCGCGCATCGCGTTCCAGCGCCTGCCGGTCGGCTACGCGTTCCATTCGCGCTGGATCGACGCGGCGCAGGCGCCGTTCGCGGCGTTCCTGCCGTCGCTGCGCACGCGCGCCGGCGACCTGCCGCTGGTCTGCTGCGACCGCGTCGCCGTGCTCGATGCGCTGCCGCCGGATTTCCTCTGGCAGGTCGTGCGGCGTCCGATCCGCTTCGCCGCGAGCGTCGACCTGCTCGAACGGCAGTCGGCGCCGCACTATGTCGATCTCGGTCCGTCCGGCACCCTGGCCACGTTCCTGCGCCACCAGCTACCGGCCGCGCGCCGGCCGGCGGTCCGCTCGGTGCTCAGTCCGTTCGGCGACGACCGGGCCCGCCTCGCGGCGCTGCTCGCGGAATGGCCGCGGCGGCGCCAGGCCTGAATCCGCCGTGCGCGTCTTCGCCCTGTCCGACATCCACGTCGACTACGCCGACAACGCGGCCTGGGTGGCGGGGCTTTCGCGTTCGGACTACCGCGACGACGTGCTGATCCTGGCCGGCGACGTGGCCGGCACGCTCGGGCGCCTGCAGGATTGCCTCGAGGCCTTTGCCGCTCGCTTCCTGCGCGTGCTGTTCGTGCCCGGCAATCACGATCTCTGGGTCATTCGCGAAGCCGTGCGGATGGACTCGCTCGAAAAATTCGATCGCGTCGTCGCCGTGGCGACGGCGAGCGGCGCATCCTTGCAGCCGTTCACGGCCGGCCCGCTGGCTATCGTGCCGCTGCACGGCTGGTACGACTATTCGTTCGGCGAACCGGACGCGCAGCTGCAGGCCGTCTGGATGGACTATCGCGCCTGCCGCTGGCCCGAGGGCTGGCGCACGCAGGACGTCGCCGCGCATTTCCTCGGCCTCAATGCGACCGCGCCGCCGGCGCCGGCACGGACCGTCATCACGTTTTCCCACTATCTGCCGCGGCTGGACCTGATGCCGCCGTACGTGCCGCCGCCGCACCGGCTCGTCTATCCGGTGCTCGGCAGCGCGACGCTCGACGTGCAGTTGCGCCGGCTCGGCTCGGTGCTGCACGTGTACGGCCACAGCCACGTCAATCGCGAAGTGCGCATCGACGGCGTGACCTATGTCAACAATGCGTTCGCCTATCCGGCCGAGACGCGCATCGCGGCGAAGCGGCTGCGCTGCGTTCACGCCGGCTAGCCGTCGCGGCGCGGCGGGGGACGCGCAGGCCCGCTGCTATACTCCGGCCGCTTCGGGCGGACCGGGAGGGTTCGCCACGGCCAGCGTGGCGACGGAAAGTGCGCGATGACGATACTGATAGTCGACGACGACGAAAGCATACTGACCACGCTGCGCGTTCTGCTCAAGAGCGAAGGCATGAGCTGCATCGCCTGCCGCTCGCCGGCCGAAGCGGTCGCGGCGGCGCGGCGCGAGTCCTGCGAACTCGCGCTGGTCGACCTGAACTATGTGGAAGACACGACATCCGGCAAGGAAGGACTCGCGCTGATCGCCGCGCTGCGCGAGGTCGCCGAGGATCTGCCGATCGTCGCGATGACCGGCTGGGGCACGATCGGCATCGCCGTTGAGGCGATGCAGCGCGGCGCGGTGGACTTCATCGAGAAGCCCTGGGAGAACAACCGCCTGCTGTCGACGATACGCGCCCAGCTCGCGCTGCGCGCGGCGCAGGCGCGCGAACGCAAGCTCGCCGCGGAGAACGCGCTGTTGCGCCAGCAGGGCAGCGGCGGCGGCCGGCTGGTCTCGCGTTCGGCCGAGATGGAGCAGCTGCTGTCGATGGCGCGTCGCGTCGCGCAGAGCGCGATGCCGATACTGATCACCGGCGAGAACGGCACCGGCAAGAGCCTGCTGGCCGGCTACATCCATCAGCATTCCACGCGTGCCGCCGCGCCGTTCATCAGCGTCAACATGGGCGCGATCTCCGAGTCCACGTTCGAGAGCGAGATGTTCGGCCACACGCGCGGCGCGTATACCGACGCGAAGAGCGAACGGGTAGGGCGCGTCGAGCTCGCCGACCAGGGCACCCTGTTCCTCGACGAGATCGCCAACCTGCCGCTGACCCAGCAGGCCAAGATCCTGCGCCTGCTCGAGGAGCGCGCCTACGAGAAGCTCGGCAGCTCGTTCACGAAGCAGGCCAACGTGCGCTTCATCTCGGCGACGAACGCGAATCTCGACAGCCTCGTCGCCGAACGCAACTTCCGCCAGGACCTGCTGTACCGGCTCAACGGCGTGACCCTGCACATGCCGCCGCTGCGCCAGCGCCGCGAAGACATCCTGCTGCTGGCCGAGGGCTTTCTCGCGCGCGCCTGCCAGCACTACAACCCGCCGGCGCGGGCGTTCTCGGCCGGCGCGCGGGCCGCGCTCGAAAACTATGCCTGGCCCGGCAACATCCGCGAGCTCCAGCACGTGGTCGAGCGCTCGGTGCTGCTCGCGCAGCAGGCGCAGATCAGCGAACAGGACCTGCAGCTCGGCGGCGCCCGCGCGGCGCCGGCGGCGCCGGCCGCCGACGATTTCGACGGCATGACCCTGCGCCAGTCGGAGATCGCGCTGATCCGCCGCGCGCTCGCGCGGCACGA
>NZ_JANFVR010000362.1 GCF_024609805.1 Tahibacter caeni
GGCGGCCGACCTGAGCCGGCGCGCGGCCACCGAGCTGCCGCGCGGCGCGCTCGCCGCACTCCATTCGGAATTGCCGGCGGCCGAGCGGCTGCAGCTCGCCGCCGAATGGTGCCGCCGCCTCGGCGGCGCCGACGGCGACGCCGACACCGCGCTGGAAGCCGGCGCGCTGCTGACCTTCGCCGAGCTGCCGCGCGAACGCGTCAACGCCGACCTGCGTGCCGACGTGACCGGCCTGCGCGGCGCGCATGCGCGCGTGCGCGACGGTGCGCTCGCACTGAACCTGCCCGAGTTCGTCGCGCGCCTCGCGCAGCACGCGCAGACCACCGAGCGCGACTGGCACGCCTTCGCGGCGCTGCGCCACGAACTCGTCACGGCCGAGCGCAGCCGGCTCGGCATCGACCGCTTCCAGGCCAAGCCGATGGCCGGCTTCGTGCGCAACCGGCTCATCGACGAGGTCTATCTGCCGCTGATCGGCAACAACCTCGCGCGCCAGATCGGCAGCGCCGGCGACGCGCGCAGCGACCGCTCGGGCCTGCTGCTGCTGATCTCGCCGCCGGGCTACGGCAAGACCACGCTGATGGAATACATCGCCGACCGCCTCGGCATGATCTTCGTGCGCGTGAACGGCCCGACCCTCGGCCACGAGGTCAGCGCGCTGGACCCGGCCGCGGCCACGCAGCGCGGCGCGGTCGAGGAACTGGTCAAGCTCAACCTCGGCCTGGCCATGGGCGTCAACGTCATGCTGTATCTCGACGACATCCAGCACCTGTCGGCCGAGTTCCTGCAGAAATTCATCAGCCTCGCCGACGCGACGCGGCGCATCGACGCCGTCGTCGACGGCGAGGCGCGCACCCTGGACTTGCGCGGCAAGCGTTTCGCGCTGGTCATGGCGGGCAATCCGTACACCGAATCCGGCGAGGTGTTCCGCATTCCGGACATGCTGGCCAACCGCGCCGACGTCTACAACCTCGGCGACGTGCTCAGCGGGCGCGAGGCGCTGTTCGCCGACAGCTACATCGAGAACGCGCTGACCGCCAACGCGCTGAGCGCGCCGCTGGCCGAACGGCCGCGCGCGGAAATCCTCGCCGCGCTGCGCGCCGCGCGCGACGACGGCGAGCTGCCGGGCGAACTGCCCGGGGGCTCGCAGACTCTGGAACTGCTCAAGCGCATGGTCGCCGTGCGCGACGTGCTGATGCGGGTCAATGCGGCCTACGTCGACAGCGCCGCGCAGGACGACGCGTTCCGCAGCGAGCCCGCCTTCAAGCTGCAGGGCAGCTACCGCAACATGGCCAAGCTCACGGCGCAACTGAGTCCGCTGCTGACGCCGGCCGAGCTCGCCGCGCTGATCCGCGACCACTACCGCGGCGAAGCGCAGACGCTCGGCGCGCGAGCCGAGGAAAACCTGCTGCGCCTCGCACGCCTCGTCGGCTCGCCGACGGCCGAGGAAAGCGCGCGCTGGGACAAGGTCGTCGACGACTTCCGCCGTCTCGCGCGCCAGGGCGGCAAGGACGCCGATGGTGCGACGCGCATGGCGCAGACCCTGTCCGACATCGCGCTGCAGCTCGAGAAGCAGGGGCGCAGCGGCGAAGGCCTGGCCGAAACCCTGGGCGCCCTGCGGAGCCTCGCCGACATCCACGCCGCGCTGCAGCGCGAGCCGCGCCTCGAAGCGCCGCCGGTGCTCAGCGACGCGCTTGCGCGCATGGCCAAGGCGTACGAGGAAACGCTCGTGCCGCTGGTCTCCGCGCTGCACCACAAGATGACGCTGGACCACGACATGTGGGACCAGGTGCGCCAGCTGCGCACCGGCGTGGATTCGCTGATGAAGCGGATGGGCAAGACCTGAGGTCCGCCGCGCCGCGGTCTGTCGCCGCGGCGCGGCGGAGCGTCGCTCGGTCATTCCCCGCTCCCGCCGCGGGAGCGGGGCTTCACATGTCGCGTGAACGTGCCGGGCTATCCGGCATCGACGCCGCATCCGGCTATCGGCGACGAGCCACGGCAGCGCGGACACGCCAACGCTCGCGCCCGGTCCTCGACGGGGCCGCGCCGCGCGCCGATCACGGCGCGCAGCCGCCCATGCGGCGCAGATCGAGCCGGCCCTGGCGGCCGGCGAACGAACCGGCGCTGCGGCCCGCGTCGAAGCGGTACTCCAATGCCGCGCGGTCGCAGCCCTGCGCGATCAGCGTCGCGCTGCCGATCACGTTCGCGTCGTAGGTCGGCGCCCAGTCGAAGCGGCCGCCGAGGGTCTGGATCAGCAGGACCTCGACGCGGCCGTCGACGGCGTCGGCGAGGTTGCCCTGCAGGGTGAACCAGTGCTGCCGGGTCGAATCGTCCGGCATGCCCGGCGGGTCGTAGGCGAACCAGGGCGCGAAGAACACGCCGTCGGGCTGGATGTTCAGCTGCAGTCCCTGGCCTACCGTGGTCTCGTCGTACCAGGCGCCGGACATCCGTGCGTCGAAGCCCTTGGCCGGCGGCCGCGCGCCCGCGCCGGGCACGTTGCTGCCGTCGGCGAGAACGCAGGCCTGCGTCGCCGGCGTCAGGCGCAGCAGGTCGATCGTGCCGGAGGCCGGTTCCGTCGTCGCGCCGGCGTCGATCTCGTAGCTCAGGCTCGCGTGATCGCAGTCGGTGACGCGCAGCTTCGCGCGGCCGACGATGCGCGGCGACACGGCAGGTCCCGCGTCGAACGCGCCGCCGACGGTCTGCAGCACCGGCAGTTCGAGTTCGGTCGTCCCGCTCGCGACCCCGTTCGCCTGCAAGGTGTACCAGCGTTGCTGCGCCGGGTCGTAGCCGCCGCTGCTCGTGTAGGTGAACCAGGCCGCGAACACGGTGCGCGAATCGGCGAGCCAGTCGATGGCCAGGCCTTCGCCGTTCGCATACGGCGCATACCAGAGGCCGGCGACGCCGGGCTGGTCGACGCGCGTCGCCGGCGCGTCGCGCAGCACGTCGCCGAGCGAGCGCGCCGCGGCCGTCTGGCCGGCGCCGCGGTCGACGACGGTATACGCCGTGCGCAATTCCCCGGCAGCATCGAGTGCGACGGCCGCGAGCGGTGCGCAGTCGCCGTTGCAGTCGACGAAGCGTTCGAGCTCGCGACGGCCGTCGGTCGCATTCAGGCGTTCGAGGCGCAGACGGTTGGCCCAGCTGCCGAGCAGCACCACGTCGCCGGCGGCCGCGTCCAGCGCGAGCAGCGGACCGTGAGCGTCGCCGGCCACTATGCGGTCGACGGACCGGTGCGACCAGAGCTGGCGACCGTCCTCGGCGTCGTGCTTGCTCGTGACGCTCGCCAGCGCGTCGTCGCCGGGGTCGGATTGGCCGTGCACGTAGACCGCATTCGCCGTCGTGACGATGCGCTCGCCGCGCCGGTACGGTCCGAGCGCGGTCAGCCAGCGCGTCGCGCCCGCCGCGTCGACGGCCCAGAGCACATGGTCGTCGAGGCCGTACGGCGCGAAGCGGGCGCCGGTCGCGTAAACGCGGCCGGCGGCATCCGCGGTGAAGCGCGCGTCGTATTTCACGATCGGGCTCTGGTCGATGCGATAGAGCAGGGCGCCGGCGACGTCGTAGCGCAGCACGCGGCCGTCGACGGCCAGGGTCACGCGACCGTCGTCGTCGATGCCGAGGTTGTGCAGCCGGCCGGTGCCGCTGGCCGTGCGCGCGCTGCCGGTCTCGCCGAGGAGGTCGACGGCGTATTGCGTGGCCGTCGCACTGACGCGCACGATGCGCTCGCCGGCGATCGGCCGCTGGATCAGCACGGTCGTGCCCGCCGGCGCGGCGTAGTCGTTGCCGAACGTGGCGCCGTCGGCGCTGCGCAGGCAGAACGCGTGATGGCTCGCGGCCGTCTCGGTCGTCGTCTGTTCCTCGACGCAGACGAGGCCGTGGGCCGCCTGCAACGTCGCCGTTTGCGCGAGGGACGCCGGCAGGGTCTTGCGCCAGACCGTGCGGCCGTCGGCGCGGATGCGGCTCAGGAATCGCGGCGCTGCGACGGCGCCCGTCGCGGCGCGCCGGCTCAGCAGATAGCCGTTGCCGTCGGCGTCGATCGCGGCGGCCGCGAGCTCGAGCGCCTCGCGCGAATTCGCCGCGCCGAGCGACACGTCGCGCTGGCGCAGCGCGGCGTCGAGAGCGATCAGGTGCGTGCGGTACGGCGTCGTGGCCTGATCGCGGCCGAGTACGAGCAGCTCGCCGCCGGCCCCCGCCTGCAACTGCAGCGCGCGATCGAACGGCAGGGTCGCTTCGGTCGCGCTGCCGTCTCGTGCGCGCCGCACGAGACGGTCGCGCCCGGCGACGTCGCAGAGATTCGCCGCGGCGCCGTCGCTCGCGACGGCGAACGCGATGCGCGCCGTTGCAGGCTGCGCCGCTCCCGGGCAGAGGTCGCGTTCCCAGGCCAGCGCGCCGCCGGCGTCGATGCGCAGCACGCGGCGCGGAACCTGGCCGGAGGAAGTCTCGTCGCCGGCGACGACGTAGAGCGCGCCGTCGGGCGCGCGCCGC
>NZ_JANFVR010000363.1 GCF_024609805.1 Tahibacter caeni
AGTAGAACGTCCGACGTGAAAGCGAAGTAAAAATCCGGCCGCGACGTGCCGCCGCCGCGTGCGGTCGTCGCGGCGGCGCCGGGCAAGACGCGGCCGCGCCGCTCAGCGGGGCTGCACCGCCACGCCGTGCTTGACGGTGAAACGGATGCGCGTGGTGTTGCGGATGTCGGCGAGCGGATCGGCGTCGAGCACGACGAGGTCGGCGGCCTTGCCGATCTCCAGTGTCCCCTGGTCGGCGAGGCCCAGCGCCGCGGCACCGTTGCGCGTCGCGGCGACCAGCGCCTGCGCCGGCGTGAAGCCGGCGTGTTCGACGAGCAGGGCCAGCTCGTCGTGGGTATGCGGCAGGGCGTCCTCGTCGCGCGGCTCGAACCAGTCGGTGCCGGTGGTCACGCGCACACCGGCCAGCCGCGCCTGCCGGGTCGCCGCCGCCCCCCAGGCGAAGGCCGCATCGGTCCAACTCGTATCCATCTGGCCGGGCGCGTAGTTCTTCATCTCGCGATAGACATACAAGGTCGCGTCGAGGAAGGTGCCGCGCTCGGCCATCTGTCGGTACAGCGCGCGCAGGCGCGGATGATCCGCCGCCGTGGTGGACCAGGCGCCGCTGATGCGCCGGCCGTAGTCGGCCGGCACCGTGTCGGCCGCTTCCCATACGAGGTACGGCGCATGCGACAGCGAGCCGACGCCGGCCTTCACCAGATCGCTCGGCCGCGCCGGAAACACCGTCGCGTGCGCGGTGGTCAGCAGGCCCTGACGCGTCGACTCGCGGATCAGTGCGGCGGCCAATGCCGGCGTCAGGTCGCCGTAGACCTTGACGTTGCGCGCGCCGCTGCCGCGCGCTTCGGCGACGGCCAGGCGCAGGTCGGTATGCGCGTCGATCTGGCGCGCCCACGACGCCTGACCCGGCGGACGCCCCGGCGCCATCTCGGCCGTCGGTCCGCCCTGGAAGATCGCCGGTCCGCCGAACAGGGCGCTGTAGACGAGACTCGGGCCGGTCCAGCCGCGCGTCGCGCCGAGTCGTTCGATCTCGGCCAGCGCACGCGCGTCGCCGGCGAGATCGCGCACGGCCGTGACGCCGCCGCGCAAGGCGCCGAGCAGCACGCGTTCGCTCTTGCGCGGATCCGGATAGCGCGTGACGTGGACGTGGGTGTCGACGAGTCCCGGCATGACCCAGGCGCCGTTCAGGCCGATGCGCGTCCAGCGTGCATCGGCTTCGGCGGCCGGACGCGTGCCCGCGTCGTCGATCGCGACGATGACGCCGTCGCGCGCGAGCAGCGATTTCACCGCGCGAGGCGGCACATCGGTGCCGTCGATCAAGGTGAAGTCGGTCAGCTCGAGATAGTCGGCCGCCGGTGCGGCCGCGGTCGCGGCCAGCCAGACGACGATGCCTCCGATCAATGCCCGCATGCGTTTCTCCCCTGCCCCAGCCGCGACTGTATTCGCGCGTTCTGCTCTGGTCCGGTCCGGCACAACAGCCGACGCGAGAACTGCGCTGCGCACGCCTTCGGTCCCGCACTAGCGTCGACCGGCCGGCTGGCCACGCGACCGCGCGGACACTAGCATGCCCGTCGGCGCCGCCGCGCACCCGCCGCGCATGTTGCAACGGCGGCGTATTGGCCATAGGCGATTCGGACACTACACGCATGCGCCACTTCGCCCTCGCGATCTGCCTGCTCCTGCCGCTCGGCGCTTGCCGCAGCCTGCCGCCCGCGGCCTGCGCGCGCGGCGACAGCGCGGTGATCGAAGACCGTCTGTTCTTCGGCCTGTCGCGCCCCGACGGCACGACGATCGCCGAAGCCCAGTGGCAGGCCTTCCTGCGCGACGAAGTGACGCCGCGCTTTCCGCAGGGGCTCACCGTCGTCGACGCCAGCGGCCAATGGCGCAATGCCGACGGCTCGCTGAGCCGCGAGGCCTCGCGCGTACTGACCCTCGCGCACGCGGACGACGCAGCGAACGAGGCCGCCGTCGTCGCGATCGTGCAGGCCTACAAGCGCGCGTTCGACCAGGAAGCCGTGCTGCGCCTGAAGCAGGCCGCTTGCGCGAGCTTCTGAGTGTCCGCCGGGGGGCTGCCGACTCCACCCATGACAGAACTGTCCGGAGCGATTGCATGCGAACCCTGCCGGCGCCGGCGGCGCTGCTGATCGACTTCGACGGCGTGCTGCGCCGCTGGCCGGCCGACGACGCGCTCGAGCGCCGTCACGGCCTGCCCGCCGGCAGCCTGCGCGAGATCGCATTCGATCCGCCGCTGGTCGCCGCGCTCGTCGAAGGCCGCATCGACGACGCGGCCTGGCGCACGCAGACCGCGCAGAGGCTGCGGGACCGACACCCGGCGGCCGACGTCGCCGGCGCGCTCGCGCAGTGGTCGGCCGGCATCGGCGAAATCGACCGCGACCTGCTCGCGCTGCTCGACGCGAGCGCGACCGCGCGCCGCGTGCTCGTCTCCAACGGCAGCACGCGGCTGCGCGGCGATCTCGCCGCACACGGCCTCGACGCGTACTTCCATGCCGTAGTCAATTCCAGCGAGATCGGCGTCGCGAAGCCTGCCGCCGCGTTCTTCGCCGCGGCACTGAGCGCGGCCGGCGTCGACGCTGCGCAGGCCGCGTTCATCGACGACAGCGCCGGCCACGTCGCCGCGGCGGCGGCGCTGGGTCTGCGCGCGCACCGGTACGTCGACCTGGCCGGCGCGCGCGCGTTCCTGCGGGACTGCGGCCTGATTCCGTCGGACTGACCCTGGGGCGCTTGACGCCGGCGGCGTCGTGCGCGACGATCCATAACCATACGGTTATCTAACTCCAAGGTTATCCATGAACGCCGCTGCCCGCCTCGATGCGACTTTCGCCGCACTCGCCGATCCGACGCGCCGCGCGATCCTCGCGCGCCTCGCGCTCGGCGACGCGACGGTCGGCGAACTCGGCGAACCGTTCGCGATGAGCCAGCCGGCCATCTCCAAGCACCTGCGCGTGCTCGAGCTCGCCGGCCTGATCAGCCGCGGCCGCGATGCGCAGCGCCGGCCCTGCCACATCGAAGCCGCGCCGCTGGCAGAAGCCAACGCCTGGCTCGAACGCTACCGGCGGCTCTGGGAAGCCCGTTTCGACGACCTCGACCGCCTGCTCGAGGAAATGAAGGCCGCCGAGAAACCCGCGCGCAAGCCGCGCGCGCGCCGCAAGTCCTGATGCATCCGTTCCGCCCCTCTACCCACGGAGAACCCCCATGCACCGTTCCGGCACCCTGCAGATCAGCCTGCCCAGCGACACCGAAATCCTCATGACGCGCGTGTTCGACGCGCCGCGGCGGCTGGTCTTCGCCGCGCTGACCCAGCCTGACCTGCTGCGCCGCTGGTTCGGCGGTCCGCCGGGCTGGCGCCTGGACGTCTGCGAACTCGACGCGCGCGTCGGCGGCAAGTACCGCTACGTCTGGGTCGGCAGCAACGGCGAAGTCATGGGCATGGGCGGCACCATCCTCGAATTCGTCGCGCCCGAACGCATGGTCGCCGACGAGCACTATGACCAGGCCTGGTACGAGGGCCAGGGCGTCTCCTCGATCGTGCTGACCGAGCAGGCCGGCCAGACGACCCTGCGCCTGACCGTGCGCTACGACTCCAAGGCCGTCCGCGATCACGTGCTGAGCTTCCCGGCCACCACCGGCGTCGAAATGGGCTACGACCGCCTGGCCGACTGGCTGGCCGGCGCCGAAGCCGAGGCCGCACTGGCCAGGCTGGACTGACACGGCGGCGCCGCGGCCGGAACCCACGCCTGCAGCGGCGCGGAAACCTGCCGGCTGCGGCGCAGCGCGTCGCGGCTCGCCCTCTCCTCCCGGCTGTATGCGCCGCTGGAGAGGGCCTACCGCCGTGGCGCCAAATTGAATTTTCTGACGAATATTCAACGTCCGTTATCGCGACTCCTCACACGACGGAATTCCCATGAACGAATCCGCTTCGCCACCCCGTCCGCTGCGCAGCGTCGCCGCCGTCGTGCTCGGCCTGCTCGCGGCCGTCGCGCTGTCGCTCGTCGCCGACCTGCTGCTGCGCGCGAGCGGCCTGTTCCCGCCGGCCGATCAGCCCCTGAGCGACCCCCAGTTCGCGCTGGCCGCGGCCTATCGCACCGTGTTCGCCGCAGTCGGCGGCTACGTCGCGGCGCAGCTCGCGCCGCGGCGACCGCGGCGTCATGCGCTGGTCCTCGGCGGCATCGGCCTGCTGCTGGCCCTGCTCGGCCTGATCGCGAGCCACGGCCGAAGCCCCGGATTCGGCCCGGCGTGGTATCCGCTGAGCCTGGTCCTGACGGCCTTGCCGGCGACCTGGGCCGGCGCAACACTGCAGGCCCGCCGCCGCCGAGGATGACGTCCATGGCCACAGCCGCCCGCCGCGCGCGCCCGTCGACGGCAGTACCCGCCGCAAGCGCGTCGACCGACGTCGCGGCGCGCTGCACGGCGGCGATCGCCGCGCTGACGT
>NZ_JANFVR010000364.1 GCF_024609805.1 Tahibacter caeni
GGCGCCGCCGCCGCCGCCGCGCACGCCGCCGCGGCTGCGCGCCGTGCCGAAATCGCCGGACAACGGCGAAGCCGCGGCCTGAGCGCGGTTTCCCGGCGACAGCATGCCGGACCCCTGCGGCATGCTGTCGCCGTGGCGACATTCCGCGACGCATCGGCGACAATAGCGGCCCTTTGCGGCAGCCCAGGCCCGCCCCGGGCCGCGTTCCGGCTGCCGCGCCGCTTTCCTTCCGCCGGGTCTACCCAATGTCCAGCCGTCAAGAACTTGCCAACGCCATCCGTGCGCTGTCCATGGATGCGGTCGAAGCTGCCAAATCCGGCCATCCGGGCATGCCGATGGGCATGGCCGACATCGCCGAGGTGCTCTGGAACGACTTCCTGAGCCACAACCCCAAGAATCCGAACTGGTTCAACCGCGACCGCTTCGTGCTGTCCAACGGCCACGGTTCGATGCTGCTGTATTCGCTGCTGCACCTGACCGGCTACGACCTGCCGATCAACGAGCTCAGGAACTTTCGCCAGCTGCATTCGCGCACGGCCGGCCATCCGGAGCGGCATGAAACGCCGGGCGTGGAAACCACGACCGGCCCGCTGGGCCAGGGCCTGGCCAACGCCGTCGGCATGGCGCTCGCCGAAAAGGTGCTGGCCGCGCGCTTCAACCGGCCCGAGTTCCCGATCGTCGATCACTACACCTACGTCTTCCTCGGCGACGGCTGCCTCATGGAAGGCATCTCGCACGAGGCCTGCTCGCTGGCCGGAACGTTCAAGCTCGGCAAGCTGATCGCGCTGTACGACGACAACAACATCTCGATCGACGGCAAGGTCGGCGGCTGGTTCACCGACGACACCGCCGCGCGCTTCGAGGCCTACGGCTGGGAAGTCATCCGCGACGTCGACGGCCACAATCCCGAAGCGATCAAGGCGGCCATCGTCTCGGCCGGCGCCGATCCGGACAAGCCGACCCTGATCTGCTGCAAGACCATCATCGGCTACGGCGCGCCGAACAAGCAGAACACCGAGGGCGCCCACGGCGCGCCGCTCGGCAAGGACGAGATCGCGGCCGCGCGCGAGAAGCTCGGCTGGAGCCATGCGCCGTTCGTCGTGCCCGACCACGTCTACGACGCCTGGAACGCCGAGGCCAGGGGCGCCGAGCACGAGACGCGCTGGAACGCGCTGTTCGAGCGCTACCGCAACGTGCATCCGGACCTCGCCGCCGAGTTCGAGCGCCGCCTCAACGGCGAGCTGCCGGCCGACTGGTCCGCGCATGCCGGCGCCTACATCGCGAAGCTGCAGGCCGAAGGCCCGGTCGTGGCCTCGCGCAAGGCTTCGCAGATGGCGCTGGACGCCTACGGTCCGAAACTGCCCGAGCTGATCGGCGGCTCGGCCGACCTGGCCCATTCCAACCTGACGCTCTGGAAGGGCTCCAAGGACGTCAATTCCGGCGACGCCGGCGCGAACTACGTCTATTACGGCGTGCGCGAGTTCGGCATGACCGCGATCGCCAACGGCGTGGCGCTGCACGGCGGCTTCATTCCGTACGACGCGACCTTCCTCGTGTTCTCCGACTACGCGCGCAACGCCGTGCGCATGTCGGCGCTGATCCCGGCGCACGCGATCCACGTGTATACCCACGACTCGATCGGCCTCGGCGAGGACGGCCCGACGCATCAGCCGATCGAGCACCTGGCCAGCCTGCGCTATATCCCGAACAACCGCGTCTGGCGTCCCTGCGACGCGGTCGAGTCGGCCGTGGCCTGGAAGGTCGCGATCGAACGCAAGGACGGTCCGTCCTGCCTGGTGTTCTCGCGCCAGAACCTGCAGCACCAGCTGCGCACCGGCGAACAGCTCGCCGACGTCGAGCGCGGCGGCTACGTGCTCAGCGACCCGAACGATGCGAAGTTCCAGGCCATCCTGATCGCGACCGGCTCGGAAGTCGGCCTGGCCATGGACGCGATGCGCACGCTCGAACAGCAGGGCGTGCGCGTGCGCGTCGTGTCGATGCCGTGCACCGAGCAGTTCGACGCGCAGCCGCTCGAATACCGCGAGGCCGTGCTGCCGTCCTGGTGCCGCGCGCGCGTCGCGATCGAGGCGGCGCACCCGGATTTCTGGCGCAAGTATGTCGGTCTCGACGGCGACGTCGTCGGCATCGCGAGCTTCGGCGCGTCGGCGCCGGCCGACAAGCTGTTCGCGCACTTCGGCTTCAGCGTGGAGCGCATCGTCGACGCGGTGAAGGCGCGGATCTGAAATGGCCGCGTTCGAGACCGAAAGAGTGCTGGCGGTGCGGCACTGGAACGAGCACCTGTTCAGCTTCACCTGCACGCGCGACGCCGGCCTGCGCTTCGAGAACGGCCAGTTCCTCATGATCGGCCTGATGGTCGACGGGCGGCCGCTCGTGCGCGCCTACAGCGTGGCCAGCGCGAACTACGAGGAACACCTGGAATTCTTCAGCATCAAGGTGCCGAACGGTCCGCTGACCTCGCGCCTGCAGCATCTGAAGGAAGGCGACGAGATCCTGGTCAGCCGCAAGCCGACCGGGACCCTGCTGCTGCACGACCTCAAGCCGGGGAAGCACCTGTATCTGCTGTCGACCGGCACCGGCCTCGCGCCGTTCCTGTCGCTGATCCGCGATCCGGAAACCTACGAACGCTTCGACAAGGTCGTGCTGACCCACGGCGTGCGTCAGGTGAACGATCTGGCCTATCGCGACTACGTCGAGCAGGAACTGCCGCAGCACGAATACCTCGGCGAGATGGTGCGCGAGAAGCTGATCTACTACCCGACCGTCACGCGCGAGGCGTTCCGCAATCAGGGCCGCCTCGACCAACTGCTGGCCGAAGGCAAGCTCTGCGCCGACATCGGCCTGCCCCCGCTGGATCCGGCCGACGACCGCGCGATGCTCTGCGGCAGCCCGGCCATGCTGGCTTCGCTGTCGGAGCTGCTCGACAGCCGCGGCTTCGTAGTCTCGCCGCGCATCGGCACGCCGGGCGACTACGTGATCGAGCGCGCGTTCGTCGAGAAATGAGAACCGCGCGCGGCGCCCTCGGGCGCCGCGCGCGAGCGCTTGCATTCGCATCGATTACGTGTGTAAATGACACACCGTTTACATGCGTAATCGATGATGCCCATCAGCGAAGCCGAAAGCGCGGTCATGCAGGTGCTCTGGGCGAGGCATCCGCTCTCCGCCGAAGAAATCGTCACCGCGCTCGGCGATGCGCGGCAGTGGCAGGAAGCCACCGTGAAAACCCTGCTGAACCGCCTGCTCAACAAGGGCGCGGTCGGCGCGGTCAAGGAAGGCCGGCGTTATCTCTACAGCCCGCTGCTGCAGCGCGAGGCCTACGTGCACGAGCAGAGCAAGGATCTGCTCGACCGCCTGTTCGGCGGCCGGCTCGCGCCGCTGGTCGCGCATTTCTCCGCGCACGAAACGCTCAGTCCCAGGGACATCGCCGAGCTCAAGCGCCTGATCGCGGAACTGCCCGATGAGCGCTGAACCGTTGATCGCCGCCGCGGCGGCCGGCAGCGCCGCGATCGTTCTGGTGCTCGCGCTGCGCATTCCGCTGCGCCGGGGACTCGGCGCCGGCGCGGCCTATGCGCTGTGGGCGACCGTGCCGCTCGCGAGCCTCGCCGCAGCGCTGCCGTCGGCCGGCACGCGCATCAGCCTGCCGCTCGCCGTGCTCGAACCGGCCGCCACGCAGGCGGCATCCGCTGTGCCGATGGCCGCCGCTGCCGATACGGCGATGCCGTGGTTCGCGCCATGGCTGGCCGGCTGCCTCGCAATGCTGCTGCTGCAGGTCCTGCAGCAATGGCGCTTCGAGCGCCGCTGCCGCGCGACGCGGCGGCGCGGACGGCTGTACGCCGCGGCAGCCGGTCCCTGCGTCAGCGGACTGCTGCGTCCGGGCATCCTGCTGCCGACGGATTTCCGCGAACGCTTCGACCGGCGCGAACGCCGCCTCGTGCTGGCGCACGAGATCGCGCATCTGCGTCGCGGCGACCCGTTCGCCAACGCCGTCGCGGCGCTGCTGCGCGCGCTGTTCTGGTTCAACCCGTTGCTGCACCTCGCGCTGCACCGGTTCCGGCTGGACCAGGAACTGGCCTGCGACGCGCGCGTGCTGGTCCGATTTCCGGAAGCGCGCCGGTGCTACGCCGGCGCGATGTTGAAGGCCCAGCTCGGCGGCGCCGCGTCCAGGGATGGACCCGGCCCGCTGGGCTGCGGCTGGTTCGCACCCCATCCGCTGAAGGAGAGAATTTCCATGTTGCACAAAGCCACTTCTATTGGCCGCCGCCGCGCCGGCCTCGCCGTCGCCGCGGTTCTCGCGACGGCCGCGGCCGGCCTGGTCTGGGCCGCCAAGCCGGGTGCGCCGGCTTCCGCG
>NZ_JANFVR010000365.1 GCF_024609805.1 Tahibacter caeni
ATTCGCCGCCGGCCGCAGCGCTGCAACCGGGCCTTCCAGGCGCAGGCCGGCGCCGCGCACGCTGACGAGGCGCCCGGCGTCGGCGCCGAGCGCGTTGCGCAGCTTGAAGATGACCTGGCTCAGCGATTCGTCGGAAACCAGGCGACGGCCCGGCCACAGCGCGGCAATCAGCTCCTCGCGCGCGAACAGGCGGCCCGGCGCGGCGCAGAGCAGCTGCAGCAGGCGCAGCGCGCGCGCCGGACAGTTCTGCACCTCGCCGGCCGTGCGCAGCTGGAATGCGCCCGTGTCGAACTCGACCTGGCCGAATCGGTAGCTCACGGCGGGCGGGGGATTGGACGGCATGGTCGCGGCCGCGGACAGGGAGCCGGATCGTCGCGCCCGCCGCCGGCCGGCGTCAAACGCCTGCGACACGTCGACCGCTCGCCGCGGCAATGCCGCAGACGGCCGTCCCGCCGCCGATCAGCCAGCGATAAGCGCGAAATAACCCAGCCCTGGCCGCCGCATCAGGCAGGCGCGGACGGCGGCGATCACGCTGCGACCGCGGTTCGATCCGACCGCGCGCCCCCCGGAGTCCCACTCATGTCACCTCGCTGGTCGTTCCCCCTCGCCGTCCTGCTGGCCGGCACGGCCGTCGCCGCCGAACCGCTGGCCATCCGCACCTATCCCGAACGCGAGATCCGCGTGCACGAGATCGACCGCCAGCACGGTCTTCATTCGGCGCTGCTGCAGAACCTGGCGCTGGTCAACGAAAGCGGTCAGGCGTTGACCGTCGAACGCGTGCAGCTGTCGCTGCAGATCGACCGCGGCACGCAGCAGACCCAGGTGCTCGAAGCGGCCGAGCTCGCGCGTCTGGCCGCCCGCAGCCGGACCTTGGCCGACGGCGGCCTGCTCGACCTGTTCGATTTCCAGTTCCGGCCGTCGCAGCTGCTCGGCGACGGCGTGCAGCCGTCGGCGAGCGCGAGCCTCGCGCCCCGGCAGGCGCTGCTGCTGCTCTATCGCCCGTTCCTGTTCAACGGCACCGCGACGGCGCTGCAGGTCGACGTCGACGCGCGCGACGCGACCGGCCAGCCGCTGCAGGCCCATCGTGCGATTCCGCTGTCCGCCCGCGTCGCGCGCGGCTATCGCTTTCCGCTGAGCGGCAGCTGGTACGTCGCCGCGAGCGCGTCGTTCCATACCGCGCACCGCTGGGCCGTGGCCGAGGAATTCGCCTACGACCTCCTGCGACTCGGCGCCGACGGCCGCACCCACCGCGGCAAGGGACAGCGGCTCGCCGATTTCCATGCCTACGGCCGGCCCGTGCTCGCCGCGCGCGGCGGCAAGGTCGTCCGCGCGGTCGACGATGTCGCCGAAGACGCCGGCCTGCTGCGCCGCGCCGGCGAGAGCAAGCCCGACTACCTGCAGCGCGTCATGCAGAACCAGGCCGCGCTGCTCGCGACAGGCAAGTCGAAAGCCGCCGGCAGCCACGTCGTCGTCGATCACGGCAACGGCGAGTTCTCGAGCTATGCGCACCTCGTGCCGGGTTCGCTCCGGGTCGAGGCCGGCGACACGGTGCGGGCCGGACAGGTGCTCGGCAGACTCGGCCACTCGGGGAATTCCACCGAGCCGCACCTGCATTTCCAGGTCTGCGACGGACCCGATCCGCTGTATTGCGCGGGCCTGCCGGTGCAGTTCGACGATCTCGACGTCGTGACCGGCGACGTCGAGCGCGCGCTGCAGGCCGGCGACATGGTCATCGCGCGCTGAGCGGCCGCGCCGCGGCGCGTGCAGGTCCGCCGGGAATCGCGACGGCGGTTCCCGACGGATGGGCTAGAGCTTCGGAATGCGCAGCGTCTTGCTGATCATCAGCGAGCCCGACACCGCGAACATCAGCGCGAGCGGATGCAAGGTCCACGGGCCGAGCTCGACCGCGCCGAGCCAGACCGCCTCGCCGATGCGGCCCTGCCACGCGGCGACGGCCAGGATCACGACCAGCAGCAGGCTCGTCGGAATCGGCGTGCCTTCGAAGTACCTGACCTTGCCGCTCTCGTTGGACGACAGCGCCTCGGCCGTGATGTTGTAGCGCGCGAGGCGGCTGACGCCGCAGCAGACGAAGTAGCCGAGGATGACGCAGTCCCAGAACCCGCGCAGGCCGGCGGCGAAGCCGATCGCCGCGGGCGCGACGCCGAAGGAAATCACGTCGGCCAGGGAATCGAGCTCGCGGCCCAGCGCCGACTGCTGCTGGCGCCAGCGCGCGATGCGGCCGTCGAGCACGTCGAACACGAACGCGGCCGGAATGAACGCGGCGGCGAGCAGCAGGCTCAGGTGGCTGCCGGGCACGACGCTGGCCATCGCCGCGAACACGGCGGCCATGCCGCAGGCCGCATTGGCCAGGGTGAACCAGTCGGCCAGGTGAAAACCGCGAATCATGGAAAAATGGTTTTTTTCACTCATGGCGGAGCGTCCTTGGTCGAGGGCCGGCCGCGCCTGCGGCCGCGACCGTCCTGATAGGCGATGCTACAACGGCCGCTGCCGATCGACGCAGCCCGCTCACGGCACGAGCCAGCGGCGCGGCCTCAACGGCAGCCGCCCGCGCCAGTACTGCACGAGCAGCCAGCCGCCGGCCATGCCGCCGAGGTGCGCGAAATGCGCGACGCCGGCCTGGCTGCCGAGCACGCCGTGCAGCAGCGACAGTCCGCCGAGCAGCAGCGCCAATGTGCGCAGCTGCAACGATACCGGCAGCGGCAACAGCCGCAGCCGGCGCTCCGGATACAGCGAGGCCGCCGCGGCGAGCAGGCCGTAGATCGCGCCGGAGGCGCCGATGATCGCACCGGCACCGTCGCCGATGCCCAGCAGCAACTGGCAGGCGCCGGCGCTGACCAGGCAGAACAGGTAGTAGAACAGGAACGGACCGCTGCCCATGCAGCGCTCCAGCAGCGGCCCGAACAGCACGAGGCCGAGCAGGTTCAGCGCGACATGCACGAAGTCCGCATGCAGGAAACCGTAGCTCAGCAGCTGCAGCGGCTGGAAGGCCGCGACGACCTCGCGGCCGGCGATCGAGCCGAGCAGGTGTTCGCCGGGCGGCCACAACGCCAGATGCACGAGCATGCGGTCGCCGAGGAACAGCTGCGCCGTGTACATGACGCCGTTGGCGATGGCGAGCCAGACGACGACGAGCGGTTGATTCATGGCAGCGGCGACATGCGACGGAACGCGATGGAAGGCCGCAAGCTTGTCCAGCCGGCGGGAGCTTGGCAAGCGCGCCGCGATCGTCGCAGCGACCGGCCGCCACGCGGCATCGGCGCGTCATGCGGCCGTCACGCGCGCGGCCGCGCCCGCGGCTGCCGGACAGGCCGGATTCCGGTGTCGGCTCCGAACCGTCTCCTCATCGACGGACGGCCAAGGCTGCGCAGTACGCGTTCCGCGGGTTCGCGAGGACCCGCATCCGCACGCAGGGGCAGCGCCGCGGAGGCGTCTGAGGATCGTCCTCAGCCGCGCGGCTTCCACGGCAGCCGGCCGCGCCAGTACTGCAGCAGCACGAACCCGGCGAGCATGCCGCCCAGATGCGCGAAGTGCGCGATGCCGGCGAGGGTGCCGGTCACGCCGAACAGCAGCTCGGCGGCGCCGTACAGGGTGACGAACAGCCAGGCCGGAATCGGAATGGGGATCGGGAACAGGATCAGCTGCTCGCGCGGGAAGAACAGCGCGAATGCGAACAGCACGCCGAACACGCCGCCGGATGCGCCGACCGTCGGATAGAAGCCGCCCGTGAAATATTCGATCGTCAGCAACTGGGCGACTGCCGCGCCGACGATGCAGACGACGTAGTAGATCAGGAAATGCCGGCCGCCGAGCACGCGCTCGATCGGGCCGCCGAGCATGAACAGCGCGAGCATGTTCATCAGCAGATGCGTCGGCCCCGAATGCAGGAAGCCGTAGGTCAGCACCTGCCAGAGCTGGAAGCCGACCGTGATCGTGCTGCCGTCGGGCGCCGTGCCGGTGCGCTCGCCGATCGGCCACAGCGCAAAGTCGAGCAAGGCGGTCTCGCCGAGCAGCATCTGCAGCAGATAGATGCCGACGTTCGCGATCAGCAGCGCTCGGATGACGGGCGGAAGTTGGGAGAACATGCGCAGTCCTGTCGCGCCGACGAGTCGACGGGTATTGTGAGGGACCAGCCGCTGGCCGGACGACACGAACGCGAATGATGCCGCAAACCGCCGATCTCGACACGATGGCCGACACGCTGGCTGCCCAGGGCTGGATCGTCGCGACGTCTTTCCTCGATGCGGGCGAGGTCGCGGCGCTCGCGGCCGACTGCCGCGCGCTGGACCGGTCCGCCGCGCTGACCCCCGCGGCGACCGGCCGCGACAGCGGCCGCCGCCTGTC
>NZ_JANFVR010000366.1 GCF_024609805.1 Tahibacter caeni
GCGGGAGCCGGCGCAGGCGCCGCGGCGGGAGCCGGCGCGGCGGCCGGCTTCGGCACCTCGGGCTTGGCCTTGTCGGCGACGCGGACGACGACGTTCTCGAAGAAACTGTCGTTCAGGCGCACCGTGACGGCACCGCCGGCCTTGACCTTCGCAGCGACCGAGCCATGCCACTCCTTGGGCGCATTGATCACGACTTCCTTGCCGCTGGCGGCGGCCTGGCGGCCGAGCTCAGCCAGCTTCGCGTCCGCGGCACCGGTTTCGATGTCCTTGGCCGTGATCGAGATTTCCTGTTGCGCCCAGGCGCTGCTGGCCAGCAGCGCGGTGAGTAGGGCCAGACGTTTCAGCATTTCATTCTCCAGACAAGACGGCTACTGCAACTGCAAAAAGTGGGGAGGTAGGGGCGGCGCCATTGTGCCGCCGGGTTCGCCGCCGGCATGTGCTGTTCGCCATGACGGGCCCGATGTTCGCCGCCGAACGGATCAGCCGCCCGCGGCGCTGCCGGCGCCGATGCCGCCGCGGGTCAGCGCGACCGGGTCCAGCAGCCGCTCGAGCTCGGCTTCGGACAGGCCGCTGCGTTCGCGCGCGACGTCGAGGATGGGCCGGCCTTCCTTGTAAGCCTGCTTGGCCATCGCCGCCGCCGCCTCGTAGCCGACGACCGGGTTCAGCGCGGTCACGAGGATCGGGTTGCGCGCCAGGGCGGCCTGCACGCGGTCCGCGCGCACGCGCAGCCCGGCGATCGCCGCATCGGCCAGCTGGCGCGCGGCATTGGCCAGCAGGCCGATAGCCTGCAAGAGGTTGTGGGCGACCAGCGGCAGCATGACGTTGAGCTGGAAGCTGCCACTCTGCCCGGCGATCGTGACGGTGACGTGGCTGCCCATGACCTGGGCGCAGACCATCGCGACGGCCTCGGGAATGACCGGATTGACCTTGCCCGGCATGATCGAGGAGCCCGGCTGCAGCGCCGGCAGCTCGATCTCGCCGAGCCCCGCGAGCGGCCCGGAATTCATCCAGCGCAGATCGTTGGCGATCTTCATCAGCGCGCAGGCCAGCGTATTGAGCTGGCCGGAGAGTTCCACGGCCGCGTCCTGCGAGGCGATGCCTTCGAACAGGTTGGCCGCCGATTCCAGCCGGGTGCCGGCCAGTTCCGACAGGCGCTTCGCCGCGCGCTTGGCCTGGCGCCGGTCGGCGTTGATGCCCGTGCCGATGGCCGTGCCGCCGAGCGGCAGCCGGCGCAGGCGCTTGAGGCTGTCCTCGATGCGCTCGCCGGCCGACGCGAGCTGCGCGGCCCAGGCTTCGAATTCCTGGCCGAAGGTCAGCGGCATCGCGTCCATCAGGTGCGTGCGGCCGGTCTTGGTGACACGCGCCAGCGATTTGGCCCGGCGCTGGATCGTGCCGCGCAGGTGCTTGAGCGCCGGCAACAGTTCCTCGCGCACCTGCAGCAGCGCGGCGAGCTGGATCGCGCTCGGAATCACGTCGTTGGAGCTCTGCCCCATGTTGACGTGGTCGTTCGCATGCACGCCGAGCTTGCGCTCGCGGTTGGCCAGGTTCGCGATGACCTCGTTCGCATTCATATTGCTCGAGGTGCCCGAGCCGGTCTGGAACACGTCGATCGGGAACTGCGCGTCGAACTCGCCGGCCGCGACGCGCTCGGCGGCCTTGCGTATCGCCTTGGCCAGGGCCGGCTTCAGATGGCCCAGGTCGGCATTGACGTCGGCCATGGCCGCCTTGATCAGGCCCAGCGCGCGGATGAGGGCGCGCGGCAGGCGCAGGCCGGAGATCGGGAAATTCTGCACGGCACGCTGGGTCTGGGCGCCGTACAGCGCGGCCGCCGGGACGCGCAGCTCGCCCATGCTGTCTTTTTCGATGCGATAGTCGGCCATGGTGTTTCCTGCTCGCAGGGACCGGGAAGGGACCGGTCAGTATAGCCGCCGGTGTATCATTCCGCGTCTTTGCCCGCCCCCGCCGCCCCGATGACCCCGAATCCGCTCACCGCCCTGTCGCCGCTGGACGGCCGCTACGCCGCCAAGGCCGATCCCCTGCGCCCCATCTTCAGCGAGTTCGGCCTGATGCAGCGCCGCGTGCTGGTCGAAGTGCGCTGGCTGCTGGCGCTCGGCGAGCATCCGGCCATCGCCGAGGTGCCGCCGTTCAGCGCCGCGGCGCGCCAGTTCCTGACCAGCCTGGCCGACGGTTTCTCGCTGCACGACGCCGAGCGCGTCAAGACGATCGAGCGCGAGACCAACCACGACGTCAAAGCCATCGAATACCTGCTCAAGCAGCGCAGTGCCGGTTTCGCCGAAGTCGAGGCGGTCAAGGAGTTCATCCATTTCGCCTGCACCAGCGAGGACATCAACAACCTGTCGTATTCGCTGATGCTGCGCGACGCGCGCGACCAGGTGCTGCTGCCGGCCGTCGACAAGCTGCTCGCGACCCTGCGCCAGATGGCGCACGACCTCGCCGCCCAGCCCATGCTCTCGCGCACTCACGGCCAGACCGCCTCGCCGACGACGCTCGGCAAGGAAATCGCCAACGTCGCCGCGCGCGTCGCGCGCCAGCGCAGGCAGATCGCCGCGGTGGAGCTGCTCGGCAAGATCAACGGCGCGGTCGGCAACTACAACGCCCACGTCGTGGCCTATCCCGAAGTCGACTGGCCGGCGTTCGCGCAGTCCTTCGTCGAGGGCCTGGGCCTGACCTTCAATCCGTACACGACGCAGATCGAGCCGCACGACTGCATCGCCGAGATCGGCGACGCGCTGCGCCGGCTCAACACGATACTGATCGACTTCGCGCGCGACGTCTGGGGCTACATCTCGCTGGGCTATTTCCGCCAGGCGCTCAAGCCCGGCGAGGTCGGCTCCTCGACGATGCCGCACAAGGTCAATCCGATCGACTTCGAGAACGCCGAAGGCAATTTCGGCATCGCCAACGGCCTGTTCGAGCATTTCAGCGCAAAGCTGCCGATCAGCCGCTGGCAGCGCGACCTGACCGACTCCACCGTGCTGCGCGCGATCGGCACGGCGTTCGGCCACAGTCTGATCGGCCTGGACGCGCTCGCCCGCGGCCTGGGCAAGCTCAAGCCCGATCCCGAGCGGCTGGCCGCCGATCTCGACGCGAACCCGGAAGTGCTGGCCGAGGCCGTGCAGACCGTCATGCGCCGCTACGGCCTGCCCAATCCCTACGAGCAGCTCAAGGCGCTGACCCGCGGCCACGGCATCAGCAAGACCGCGCTGGCCGAGTTCATCGAAACGCTCCCGCTGCCGGCCGGGGCCAAGCAGCGCCTGCGCGCGCTGACGCCGGCCGGCTACGTCGGCCTGGCCGAGACGCTCGCGCGCGGCATCTGAAGCGCGGCGCCGCGCGCCGGTCCCGCGTCGTCCGGTCTCCGGCGCGCGGCGACAGCACGTTCCCGTTCACAGCACGAGTTTGCGGTCATGTCCCCAGCCATCGAGGTCCACGCCACGCCGTCGCAGCCGCTGGGCATGAGCCCGCAGGCCTTCCTGCGCGACTACTGGCAGAAGCGCCCGCTGCTGATCCGCGGCGCACTCGCCGGTTTTCCGCTGCCGATCACGCCCGAGGATCTCGCCGGCCTGGCCTGCGAAGAGGCCGCGCTGTCGCGCCTGATCGTGCGCGATCCGCGTCGCGAGCGCTGGAGCGTCACGACGGGGCCGCTGGACGAGGCCGTTTTTTCGACGTTGCCGAAGACGCATTGGACCCTGCTCGTGCAGGACGTCGACAAATGGGACATGGACGTGGCCGCGCTGCTCGAGCGCTTCCGCTTCCTGCCGCGCTGGCGCGTCGACGACGTGATGATTTCCTATGCGGTCGACGGCGGCGGCGTCGGCGCGCACGTCGACCAGTACGACGTGTTCCTGATCCAGGGCCTCGGCCGGCGCCGCTGGCGCATCAGCGACGATGCGGACGCGCCCAAGGCGTTCCGGCCCGAGCTGGAACTCAAGATCCTGGCCGAGTTCGCGCCGACCCACGACTGGGTGCTGCAGCCCGGCGACGTGCTCTACCTGCCGCCGGGCCTGCCCCACGACGGCGTCGCGATCGGCGACTGCATGACGCTGTCGATCGGCATGCGCGCGCCGGCGATCGCCGAAATGCTCGGCGACCTCGTCGACAGCCTCGTCGAGCCGCTGACCGAGGACGACCGTTACACCGACGCGGACCTCGCGCCGGCCAAGGACCCGTACGAGATCGACGCGGCCGCGCTCGCGCGCGTCGACCGCGCCGTCGCGCGGCTGCGCGAGCTCGACGACGCCGCGCTGCACGACTGGTTCGGCCGCTACATCACGGCCTACCGCAGCGCGCAGACCGCGCTGCCGCCGCCGCGCGCGACCACGGCGGCCGAGCTCGACGCGG
>NZ_JANFVR010000367.1 GCF_024609805.1 Tahibacter caeni
GGCTGCGGCGGTCGAAGCCGCGCCCGGCGTCATCGCCGTCGCCGCGCCGGGGCCGAGCGGCCTCGGCCTGACCACCGCGTTCGCGTTCGCCGAAGACGTCCTGGCCGGCGCGCCGCGCGCGCGGCCGGCCGACGCGGCGCTCAGCGCACGCCGTGCATGAGGCGGCGCAGCAGCGGCGCGAGCGCGAACGCGACGAGGCCGTAGACCAGGCCGATCAGCAGCATCACGCCGAACAGGTGCGCGTACTTCGCGCCGGCGTCGGCGAAGGACAGGGCCGCGCCTTCGGCGATGTCGATGGACGCGAGCTTGCCGAACTGCGCCGCGAGCGTCTCGGAGAACGCGGTCGCGAGGAACCACGTGCCCATCATCAGGCTGACCACGCGCGGCACCGACAGCTGGGTCACCGCCGACAGGCCGACCGGAGAAAGGCACATTTCCCCGAGTTCCAGAATGAAATACGCCGCAACGAGCCACCAGACGCTGGCCTGCTGGCCGGTCGCGCCGGCGTGCTCGGCGGCCCACAGCAGGGGCACGAACGACAGGCCGGCCAGCACCAGGCCCAGCGCCGACTTGACCGGCTTGGACGGATCGAGCCCGCGGCGGTCCAGCCAGCCCCAGAGGCCGCTGAACAGCGGCGCGAGCAGCACGAGGAACATCGCGCCGAGGTAGGTCAGCGAGCCGGCCGTCTGCGGCAGCACGACCGAATCGCGCACGAGCAGGACCAGCGCGATCACGACGACGCTGCCGAACAGCAGGCGCGGCCCGCGCGAGGCCGGATTGCGGTCCGACAGCCAGGCCGCGACGACGAACGCGCCGGGAGCGAGCACGAGCACGGCGATGGACCACGGCGTCGTGCGCAGGAACAGACCCAGGTTGGCCAGCCAGTCGCCGCTCCAGCGCAGTTCCGGCGTCGGCTGCACGAGCGCCGGCAGCACGTCCTTGGTCAGCAGGCGGTCGGTGAACGTGACCCAGGAGCCGTAGGTCTGCTCGTACAGCGTGAAGAACACGAGGCACATCGCGATCATCGCCATCAGCGCGATCATCTGGTGGCGCTGCTCGCGGTCGCACTGCGTCGTGATGAACCAGACGAACCAGCCGAGCACCGCGAGCATCATCAGGATCATCAGCGCGAGCGCCGGCGTGATCTCGCCGCCGAGCTTGAACGCGCCGTTGGCGACGGCCCACATCAGTCCGGCCACCGGCAGCAGCCCCGCGACCGCGGCCGCATAGATCAGCCATTCGCGCGGCAGGCCGACGAGGCGCTCGCGCAGCCGCGCCGGGTCCGGCGCTTCCGCATGGCCGCGCAGGTATTTCTGGCCCCAGAGGAACTGCAGCAGGCCGAGCAGCATGCCCGCGCCGGCGACGCCGAAACCGTAGGCCCAGCCGAGGGTCTGGCCGAGATAGCCGCAGATGATGGACGCGAGCAGCGAGCCGAGGTTGATGCCGGCGTAGAACAGCGCGAAGCCCGAATCGCGGCGCGGATCGCCGGGCGCGTAGAGCTTGCCGACGATGGTCGAGATGTTGGGCTTCAGGAAACCCACGCCCATGATGATCAGCGCGAGCGAGAAATAGAACGCGAGCAGCGCGCCGGCATCGCGCTGCACGACGCCGTCGACGATGCGCGCCTCGTGGCCTTCGATGGCCATGCCCGCATGGCCGAGCACGAGCAGCAGTCCGCCGAACAGCACGGCCTTGCGCATGCCGAGCCAGCGGTCGGCGAGCAGGCCGCCGATGACCGGCAGGCAATAGACCAGGCCGCCGTAGGCGCCGATCACGTCGTAGCCGACGTCGTCGCCGAACTTGTGATGCTGCAACAGATAGAGCAGCAGCAGCGCTTTCATGCCGTAGAACGAGAAGCGCTCCCACATCTCGGTGAAGAAGCAGACGTAGACGCCCTTGGGGTGGCCCAGGAACGTGTCCGTCGCGTCGTACGGCGCGGCGGCGGAGGTGGCGGCGGACATGGAAATTCCGGCAGGGGCGACAGCCGCGCAGTATAGCGATGCGTCGGCGCCGTGCCGGGACGGGCTTTCCGGCGGATGGTGCGCGACCTGCACGGTCGGTCGGGAGCGTGTGTACAGGGCGGCTGCGGCCGCCGCGCGGCGACCGTCGCGAGGCGTGCTCGAACGCCGCATGCGCCCGGATTGACACGGCTTTCGTGCCGGTGGCAGGTTCGTTCCGCCTCCGCCGCTCCTTTGCGGACGGCGGAACGGCGTGACGCAAGCAGCGGAGATACCGATGGCGACCCAGCAATCCTTCGTCGAGTACGTGGCCGAACAGTCGCAGCTCGGCCAGCGCCTGAGCTTCAAGAAGATGTTCGGCGAGTACGCGGTCTATCTCGACGACAAGGTCGTCGCGTTCGCCTGCGACAACAGCCTGTTCGTCAAGCCGGCCGCGGAAACCGCACGCCTGACCTCGGACCTGCCGCAGCGCCCGCCGTACCCGGGTGCGAAGGACTATCCCGTCGCCGACCAGCTGCTCGACGAACCCGACGACCTGCGCGCGCTGCTGCTCGCGACGGCCGCGGTCATGCCGCCGCCGAAGCCCAAGGCCGTTCCGAAGCCCAAGGTCAGGGCAGCTCAGAAAGCCGAGGCTGCGCCCAAGGCGAAGGCGGCGCCGAAAGCAAAGGCAGCGGCGAAGTCGACGGCAGTGCCGACGGCCAAGGCGACGCCGAAGGCGAAGGCAACACCGAAGGTCAAGGCGGCATCGAAGGCAGTGTCGAGGGCGAACGCAACATCGAACGCGAGCGCAGCGTCGAGGGCGAAGGCGGCGCCGAAAGCAAAGGCGGTACCGAAAGCGAAGTCGACACCGAAGGCAAAGTCCGCACCGAAGACCAAGTCACCAGCCACGAAGCGCGCCGCGAAATGAATGGCACCGGCCGGAGGCCTGCATGAACTCGGGCCTGATCGACTGGCTGCGCCGGCGCTTCGCCGGGCGCGCGGCGCGCCGGTCCACCGACGCGCTCGGCGTGCCTCCGCCCGCTGCGGAGACGCCGGTCTGGTGCGTCGCCGCGAACATCGTGCACGAGCGCGCCTACGGACCCGGCGGGGCCGAGAAGCGCCGCGGCACCAGACAGTTCGCGCCCGGCGCCAAGGTCTACGTGTTCAGCTATTTCTGGGGCATGGGCGGCGACATGGTCACGGTCGTCGGACGCCAGCGCAAAACCAAGCGCTACATCACCCTGAGCATGCGCGCGGATCATCTGGCCAACTGGCGCGCCGAGCTCGTCTACAGCCCGCACGTGATCCGCCAGATCCTCGACTACGGCGAATTCGCGAAGCTGCCGCGCGGCGGAACGCAATCGCAGTCGCGCGCCGAGGAAATCGCGGCCATGTACCGGCAGCGCGGCGCGGCGAGTCAGCCGTATACGACGCGCGTGGCCGGTGGCACCGCGTCCGACGGCGCGGTAGGCCGGCAGGATGCTTCGAATCCGGACTGAGCCGGGCGCTTGCTCTTGAACTCGGCGTCACGAAGCAATCCGTTCCCCCACACGCCCACCCAACGGGCCGGACAGGTCCGGTGGAACGGGTTGCCGTGCAGGCGCGGCGCCTGTCGCCGCGATCCGGCGCTAGACTCCGCCGCATCGCGGCCACCGCCGCGCCGCTGACGCAGTGCCCGCCATGTCCATTCGCATCGTACGGCTAGGCAGTCCGAGAACGCCCGGCGAAGGCACGCGCATAGGCACCGTGCGCCGTCCGCCGCGCGGCGTGCCCAAGGCCGAATTCGCGTCGCAGGACTGGTACGACGTCTGGTTTCCGAACCTCGCGCCGAGCGCCGAGACGGTCAGGTTCGCCCAGTCGGCGCAGACGCCGGCGCAATGGGCCGCGTTCAGGAAGAAATACCGTGCCGAGATGAAACAGGCCGAAGCCGCGCATGCGCTCGACCTGCTCGCCGCGCTGTCGCAGCACACGAACTTCTCGGTCGGCTGCTATTGCGAGGACGAGGCGCATTGCCATCGCTCGGTATTGCGCGAGTTGTTACAGGAGCATGGCGCTGCAATGCTAAGTTAGTTAAGGCAAGAGGTAATAGCTGGTTTCGCTGTTTGTCGTTCGTTCTGATGCTGGCCTAGATTTGATCTAGAGCTGACTCACTGCAAAGCCTACAAGGGATGACGCAAATTTATGGCTGCAAACATAACGTTTCTTGAGCAAAATGCCCCGGTAGATGAATATGGTCGTGGTCTATATGCGGTTGCTCGTTCAGTGCTTCGTGCCTTGCTCGATTCGTTAAGGAAGGTCTGAATAAGCCCTCGTCACCGCATGCCAGAAACACGATTTGCGGAACCGGCATCGAAACCAGGCGCAAAGTTACCAAAATCTCGCCGCGAAAGCCGCTGTTTGCGGCTTTTCGT
>NZ_JANFVR010000368.1 GCF_024609805.1 Tahibacter caeni
GTCTGCGACCGGCGTCTGCGGCGCGGCCGCGGCCGCGCGGCACAGCGCGCGCAGATGGCCGGCCAGGCGCGCGATGCGTTCGGGCCGGAACAGCGCCGTGCAGTACTGCACCGCCGTGTCGATGCCGGCCGCGGTCTCGCGGAACTCGATGTCGAGATCGAACTTGCTGACGCTGCCGTCGAGCGCGAACGGCGCGAGCCGCGCCGACGGCAGCGGCCCGTCGGCGTTCTGCAGCGCGACCATGACCTGGAACAGCGGCGTGATCGCCGGGTCGCGCGGCGGGCGCAGATGCTCGACGACTTTCTCGAACGGCGTGTCCTGCAGCGCGAAGGCTGCGAGGCAGGTGTCGCGGACCGCCGCGAGCACGTCGGCGAACGCCGCGTCGCCGCGCACCGTCGTGCGCAGCGCGAGCGTGTTGACGAACATGCCGACGAGTCCCCCGGTGTCGGCCTCGCTGCGGTTGGCCACCGGCGACCCGATGCAGAGATCCTCCTGGCCGGTGTAGCGGTACAGCAACGTCTTCACCGCCGCGAGCAGGACCATGAACAGCGTGCACTGCTGCGCGGCCGCGAGCTGCCGCAGCGCCGCGGTGAGTTCCGCGTCGAAGGCGAAGCGCACGGTCGCGCCGGCCGCGCTCTGTCGCGCCGGGCGCGGATGGTCGGTCGCGAGCGCGAGGCGTTCGGGCAGGCCGGCCAGCCGCTCGCCCCAGCGCTCCAGCCGCTGCCGCAGCGCGGCGTCGTCGAGCCGTTCACGCTCGCGGATCGCGTAGTCGGCGTACTGGATCGCCAGCGGCGCCAGCCGCGGTTCGCGATCCTGCCGCAGCGCGTCCAGGGTTTCGCCGAGCTCGCGCACGAGCAGCCCGAGCGACCAGCCGTCGCAGACGATGTGATGCAGGTTCAGCATCAGCACGTGGTCGTCCCCAGCGAGCCGCAGCAGACGGCCGCGCAGCAGCGGACCCGCCGCCAGGTCGAACGGAATCGCCGCATCGGCGGCGCACAGCGCGCGGGCGCGCGCTTCGCGTTCGGACGGCGGCAGCTCCGACAGGTCGCTGCGCGCGAGCGGCACGGCGATCGTCTCGCGGATGCGCTGCGCCGGTCGTCCGTGTTCGGCCTCGAACACCGTGCGCAGGATTTCATGACGGCCGGTCACGATCGCGAATGCCTGCTCGAGCTGCTGCGCGTCGAGCGCGCCGGCGATGCGCACGGCGCCGGGCACGTTGTAGGCCGCATTGGCCGGATCCAGCTGCTGCAGGAACCAGAGCCGCTCCTGCGCGTGGCTCAGCGGCAACCGCGGCCAGGCGCCGCGGTCGACCGGCGTGCCGCGCGGCACGGGCTGCGGCGATGCCGTGTCGAGGCCGGCCGCGATGCCGGCGATGTCGGCGCCGTCGAACAGCGCCTTCAGCGGCAGCTCGACGCCGAAGCGGTCGCGGATCCGCGCGAGCAGCTGCATCGCGAGCAGCGAATGGCCGCCGAGCTCGAAGAAACTGTCGTGTACGCCGATCGACGCCGGATCGAGCCGGAGCACTTCGGCCCAGATCGCGACGAGCTCCCGCTCGGCCGGCGTGCGCGCGGCCACCGGCGGCCGGGCCGATTCCAGATTCACGTCGAGGCGTTCGAGCGCGCGCCGGTCGATCTTGCCGGCCGGCGTCAGGGGAATCGCGGCCAGCGCGACGAAGGCCTGCGGAATCATGTAGGCCGGCAAGGTCTGCTGCAGATGCGTACGCAAGGTCTCGGCCGTCGCCGTAGCGCCGTCGCGTCGGCGGTAATACGCGACGAGCTGCCGGTTCGCCACGTCGCCGCGTGCGACGACGACGGCGCGGTCGACGGCCGGATGCGCGTGCAGGCAGGCCTCGATCTCGCCGGGCTCGATGCGGTAGCCGCGGATCTTGACCTGCGCGTCGCGGCGGCCGAGGTACTGCAGCGAGCCGTCCTCGAGCCAGCGCGCGAGGTCTCCGGTGCGGTACAGGCGCGTGCCGCGCACGAACGGATTGGCGACGAAACGCTCGCGCGTCAGCTCCGGCTTGCCCCAGTAGCCGCGCGCGACGCCGTCGCCGCCGATGCAGAGCTCCCCGGCGACGCCGGGCGGCTGCGGATTGCCGTAGCGGTCGAGCACGTAGATCTGGGTATTGGCGATCGGCCGGCCGATCGGCACGAAATCGCGTCCCTGCAACAGCGCCGGCGTGACTTCGGTCGTGCTGCTGAACACCGTGGTCTCGGTCGGGCCGTAGGCGTTGTGCAGCACGATGCCGGGATGGCGTTCGACGAACGCGCGCGCCCGAGCGTAGTCGAGCTTCTCGCCGGCGACGATGAGGCGGCGCACGCCGGCGAGATCGACGGCCGCGCCGGCCAGCTCGTGGAAGAACGCGGTCGGCAGGAACAGCACGTTGACGCGCTGCGCGGCGATCAGCGCCTGCAGCTGCGGCAGCGCGAGCAGGGTTTCCTTCGGCGCGAGCACGAGCCGCCCGCCGCTGTTGAGCGTGCGGAACACCTCGTCCATGAACACGTCGAAGCTCGCGCTCGAGAACAGGATCGTCGCGTCATCGGCGCTCGCGGCGAACTCCGCGCGCGTGAACGCGTTCTCGTTGACGAGGCTGCGGTGCTCGACGAGCACACCCTTGGGCTGGCCGGTCGAACCCGAGGTGTAGATCAGATAGGCCGGATCGCCGGGGCCGGCGCCGGCCTGCAGCGCGACGCCGGCCGCGCGCAGCGCTGCGGTTTCCGCGTCGCGCGTCGACGCCGGATCGTCCCAGCACACGACCGGCAGCGCCGGCGGCAGTACCGCGTGCAGGCGCTGCGCCCAGGCCTGCCGCGTCAGCAGCAAGGTCGCGCCGCAGTCCTGCAGCAGATGGGCCAGGCGCTCGGGCGGGTAGTCCGGATCGAGCGAGACGACGGCCGCGCCGGCGCGCAGGATGCCGAGCAGGCCTATCAGCAGAGGAGCGGAGCGGTCCATGCAGAGACCGACGCGGCAGCCGCCGCGCACGCCGTTGGCCTGGAGCCAGACGGCCAGGTCGCGGCTCGCGCGTTCGAGCTCGGCATAGGTCATGGCCGCGCCGTCATGCACGAGCGCCGTGCGCGCGGGCTGCGCCTGCGCCTGCGCGACGAACAGGTCGTGGATGCAGGCCTGCTTCGGATAGGAGGCGTGGGTGTCGTTGAATTCCTGCAGCAGGCGGTGTTCCTCGCCCTCCGACAGGATCGGAAAGCTGCCGATCCCGCCGTCGGGCGCGGCGCGGATCGCCTCGAGCAGCCGCACGTAGTGGGCCAGCAGCCGCGCCGCGACGTCGCGCGTATAGCGGCGCGGCGCGTACTTGAGCTGCAGCACCAGCGTGTCGCCGGCGTCGAACACGTCCAGCGCGAGCTCGGCGTCGCCCTGCTGCACGACATCGCCGAGGTATTCGGTTTCCGGCCCGGGTTCGCCGGGCGCGCGCGCAAATTCGGCCGGGTGCAGGAAATCCTGCAGCGCGAACGACACCTGGTACACCGGGTTCTCGCCGGCGGCACGGCCGCGGCCGCGCTCGCGCATCAGCGCGAACGGATAGGCCGAGTGGTACAGGCCTTCGAGCAGGACGGTCTGGGTCTGCTGCAGCAGCTCGGTGAATCGCTGGTCGGCCTCGCAGCGCAGGCGCAGCGGCACCATGTTGACGAAGTAGCCGATGTCCTCGGCGTAGCGCTGCCGGCTGCGCGGCGACACCGGCATGCCGACGACGATGTCGTCGGCGCCGCTGTAGCGGTGCAGCAGCGCCGCATAGGCCGCCAGCAGCACGGCCGACGGCGTGACCGCGTGGTCGCGCGCGGTCCGGCGCAGCCAGGCGGCCAGCTCCGGCGCGAGCGTCTCGGTCAATGCGGCGCCGGCCTGCGCGTCGGCGGGCTGCGGCAGCTGCGGCACCAGTTCGAACGCTTCGGGAATGCCGTCGAGTCGGCGCTGCCAGTAGGCCGCCTGCAGCGCGCCCTCGGGCGAGGCGAGCAGCGCGGCCTCGGCCGCGACGAAATCGGCATTGCCGGTCGGCGGCGCGGCCGGCGCGGGTTCGCGGCCCTGCAGCAGGCCGCGATAGGTCGCGAGCAAGGTCTTGAGCAGCAGCACGCCCGAGCCGCCGTCGAAGATCAGGTGATGCACCGTGATCAGCAGCACCGAGCGCGCGGCATCCTGGGCGAACAGCGCGATGCGCGCGAGCGGACCGCGTTGCAGGTCGAACGGCCGGCCGGCCTCGCGCCGCAGGAACGTGCGCAGCGCGTCCTCGTCGGCGGGCGCGCAGACCGCCTCGTCGATGCGGCTGCGGCAGCGCGCGTCGGCGCGC
>NZ_JANFVR010000369.1 GCF_024609805.1 Tahibacter caeni
CTAGCCGCGCGGCGGCTGGCAGGACTCGCGCGCGACGAGGTGCGGCGCGATGACCGGCGCCGCGCGCGCGCCGGCATCCTCGCCGGCCAGCAGCATCGCCGCGGCGAATGCGCCCATGTCGCGGATCGGCAGGCGCACCGAACTCAGCGAAGGCCACAGCCGCGCCGCCAGCGGCGAGTCGTCGAAGCCGACGACCGACAGGTCGTCGGGAATCGACAGGCCCATCTTGAACGCGGCCTTGTAGACGCCGGCGGCCATTTCGTCGTTGAGCGTGAAGATCGCCGTCGGCCGCGGATCGAGCGCGAGCAGGCGCTCGGCGCAGGCCACGCCGGATTCGAAGGTGTAGCCGCCCTCGACGATGTGTTCGGACGACAGCTCGATGCCTCGCCGGGCCAGCGCCTGCACGAAGCCCGCGCCGCGCTCGCGCGTGGACAGGTAGCGCTGCGGTCCGGTGATCAGGCCGATGCGGCGGTGGCCCAGGGATTCGAGATAGTTCGCGACCTCGACGGCGCCGAGGCGGTCGTTCGTCGCGATCATGCGCGCGGGTTCGTCCAGCGACACCGCGGCGATCCGCGCGTAGCGGCAGCCGGCCTGCTGCAGCATCTCCACGAGCGCGCCGTCCTCGGACACGCGCGGCACGAGGATGACGCCGTGCAGGCGGTGCTGCAGCACGAACTGGCGGACGCCGGCGATGTAGTCGTCGCTCTTGCTGTCGCAGGGATGCACGACGAGCTCGAAGCCCGTGCCGCGCAGGCTGGCCAGCGCGCCTTCCTGCATGTTGACGATGTACTGCGCGTTCGGGTTGTCGTAGACCATGCCGATCAGGAACGACTTGCGGAACGCGAGCCCGCGCGCCATCGGATCGGGCACGTAGCCGACCTCGCGGATCAGCGCCTCGATCTTCTCGCGCGTTTCCTGCTGCACGAGCGGCGAGCGGTTGATCACGCGCGAGACGGTCTTCTTGGATACGCCGGCCAGCCGTGCGATGTCGTTGATCGTGCCGCCGCCGGAGATGGCGGCGGGTTTTGCGCTGCTCGCGTCGCGGGAGCGTCGGGTCATGCGGATCCATCCTGGCCGTAGCGGGCGGCGCCGATTTTAATGTCACGCATTGCGGCTAGCCATCACACCGTCGCGCGGCGTAGCGTCGCGCCCGGCCCGCAACGGCATCCGGCGGCCCGTCCGTCGGCCGTGCGCCTACTTCAGCACGCGCGGCAGCCACAGCGACAGCTCGGGGACGAACGCGACGAGCAGCAGCATCGCGAGCGAGGCCAGGTAGAACGGCCAGATCGAGCGCAGGGCCTCGCCGATGCTGATCTTGCCGATGGCCGTGCCGACGAACAGCACCGAGCCCAGCGGCGGCGTGATCAGGCCTATGCCGCCCTTGAGGATCAGGATCACGCCGAAATGCACCGGGTCGACGCCGATGGCCTTGGCCACCGGCAGGAAGATCGGCGTGCAGATGATGATCAGCGGGGCCAGGTCCATGAAGGTGCCGAGCGCGAGCAGGATCAGGATCATCATCAGCAGCAGCAGATGGCGCCCGACGTCGAGGCCGCTCAGCAGCTCCACCGCGGCCGCGGGCACCTGCAGATAGGCGAGCAGCCAGCCGAAGCAGGCGGCCGAGGCGATCACGAACAGGATCATGCCGGTCGTGCGCGCCGCGTGCAGCATCGTCGCGACGAAGTCGCTGCGCGATACCTGGCGATACAGCACGGCGGTCACGAACAGCGCATAGCAGACCGCGATCGCCGCGCTCTCCACGGCCGTGAACACGCCGGCGCGGATGCCGACGAAGATCAACGCGACCAGCAGCAGGCCCGGCAACGCCGCGACGAAGCGGCGCAGCACCGTCGCGAAGCCCGGAAACGCCTCGACCGCATAGCCGCGCCGGCGCGCGAGTATCCAGGCCGTCAGCATGACCGTCGCCGTCATCAGCAGCGCCGGTATCACGCCGGCCGCGAACAGGTCGGCGATCGATATGCCGCCGCCGGCCGCGGCCGAATAGAGAATCAGATTGTGCGACGGCGGCACGAGCAGCGCGACCAGCGCGGCGGTCATCGTCACGTTGACGGCGAAGTCGCGGTCGAAGCCGCGCTGCACCATCTGCGGAATCATCGCGCCGCCGATCGCCGAGACATCGGCGATCGCAGAGCCCGACACGCCGCCGAAGAACAGCGAGGACAGCACGCTGACCTGGCCGAGGCCGCCGCGCAGATGGCCGACCAGCGAACTCGCGAGCGCGATGAGGCGCTCGGAGATGCCGCCGCGCAGCATGATCTCGCCGGCGAAGATGAACAGCGGAATCGCGATCAGCGAGGCCGCGCTCGCGCCGGAAACGGTCTGCTGCACGAGCACGAGCGCCGGCATGCCGATGTACAGCAGGGTCGCGAGCGACGCGCCGAGCAGCGCGAACGCCACCGGCACGCCGGCCAGCAGCAGCAACAGGAAAGCGCCGAACAGCAGGGTCGCGGCCATCAGCGCGGCTCCGCCGCGGCGCGGCGCGGCGCGAACAGCTCGGCGCCGGCGAAGCACACCATCAATGCGCCGCCCAGCGACAGCGGCAGGAACATCAGGCCCTGCGGCAGCACGGTGCCGGCCATGCGCACACCCCAGCCGTCGAGCAGCAGCCGGATACCGCCGATCGCGAGCACGCCGCCGAGGCCGAGCACGACCAGCGAGGAAAACGCTTCGAGCAGCCGGCGCAGCCGCGGCGGCGCCAGGTGCACGAGCAGCGGAAAGCCGAAATGCGCGCGCTGCTGCACGGCGGCGGCCGCGCCGAGGCTCATGGCCGTGTTGAGCAGCAGCAGGGCCAGCGGCTCGGTCCAGCCCGGCGAATCGTTGAGCACGTAGCGCGCGATGACCTGCCAGGCCTGCACCGCGGCCAGGACCACGAGCGCGAGGCCGGCGACGAGCAACGCCGCGCGCGCGCCGCGCGGCAACAGCCCGGATTCGGTTTCGCTGGATTGCATGCCCACTCCCTCTTCTGTCGGCCGCGTGGACGCGGCTCGTGTCGTCGTCGTGCCGCTGCCGGAGCCGGCTTCGGCGCTGCGTTCGCGACGATCGCCGCGAACGCGTCGTACGTCAGCCGATGCCGGACAGTTCGCGTATGCCGCGCCAGTAGCGGTCGACGTCGGCGTCTTCGCGATAGCGCGCGACCACCGGCGCCGCGGCGCGCTCGAACGCCGCGCGGTCGACCTCGTTCGCCGCGACGCCGTGGGTCAGCACGTAGTCGCGCGAAGCCGCTTCGGATTCGTCCCAGAGCGAACGCATGTAGGCGACCGAGCGCCGCGCGATGTCGAGCAGGCGATCGCGGTCGTCGGGCCGCAGCAGCTCGAAGCGCCGGCGCGACATCAACAGCGCCTCGGGCGAATACGAGTGCCCGCTGTAGGACCAGAACCGCGCGGCCTCGAACTGGCGCGTCGTGTGGAAGCTCTGCCAGTTGTTCTCGGCGCCGTCGATCAGGTGCGTCTGCAGCGCCGAATAGACCTCGCCGTACGGCAGCGGCGTCGGGTTCGCGCCGAGCGCGCGGATCAGGTGCATGAAGATGTCCGACGGCGGCACGCGGATCTTGAGCCCGTGCAGGTCGCCGGGCTGCACGATGGCCCGCTTGGTGTTGTAGATGCAGCGCGCGCCCGAGTCGTAGAACGCGAGGCCGACGAGATCGCGATCGGCGAATTTCGCGAGTATCTCCTGCCCCACCCCGCCGTCGAGCGAGCGGCGCATGTGCGCCGTGTCGTCGAACACGTACGGCAGGCAGAGGATGCGCGTGGCCGGGAACGGATTGTTCAGCGCGGCCATGTTCACGCGCGCGATGTCGATCGCGCCGAAGCGCGCGAGATCGATCAGGTCGGACTCGCGGCCGAGCTGGCCCGAGTGATACAGGCGCAGGCCGACGCGGCCCTCGGTCTCGCGTTCGAGCGTCTCGCCGATCCAGCGCAATGCTTCGACCGTCGGATAGCCGCGCACGTGCACGTCGGTCGCGGCGAGTTCTAGGCGGCCGCCGGCGGCGCGCAATGCGCCCGCGGCCGAACCCAGGGCCAGCGCCGCGGCGCCGAGGAACTGCCGTCGCGTGCTCATGCGGCGCTCCCGGTCGCGGCGACCGCGCGGCAATGCACGCGCCCGTGCGCGCCGAAGTCGACGATCGCGCGCTGGCCCGCGCGAATGTCGTGGATGCCGGTGGCCGCGCCGGTCGTGACGTAGTCGCCGGCCCGCAACTGGCGGTCACAGCGCGCATTGCGCGACAGCGCGAACGCGAGCGCGGCC
>NZ_JANFVR010000037.1 GCF_024609805.1 Tahibacter caeni
GCCGCCCGTCGCCGCGACACCGGCGCCGCCTGTGAGCGACGCGTCGGCCGGCGAAACGACGGCGCCGGCGGATCCGGCATCGCTGCCGGTCGCCGCGACCGGCGATGCGGCGCCGGAAACGGCGCCGGTCGAGACGCCGACCGCCGTCGGCGATGCCGTCGCGCTAGTCGACGAATCCGCGGCGGCGCCCGAAACGACGCCGGCCGGCCCGACGCCGCTGCTGCGCGAGGACGGCACGACCGGCAGCCTGGCCGAAGTACCGACGGTCGAGGATCCGGTGCAGAAGCTCGTGCGCCTGGGCCGCGGCGATCTGGCTGCGCAGCGCTATACGACGCCGCCGAACCAGAACGCCGTCGACCGCTTCAGGCTCGCGCTGCGCATCGACGGGCGCGACAAGGGCGCCAAGCAGGGCCTCGTCGACACGGCCAAGGCTTACGTCACGCTCGGCAACAAGGCGCAGTCGCTCGGCGACCTCGCGGGCATGAAGACGAACTTCGACAAGGCGCTGGAGCTCGCCGCGCTCGTGCCGGCCGAAGGCAAGCCGGTCGGCGACGAAGTACGGCAGCGGCGCAGCAATCTGGCCGGTCCGCTGCTCGAAGACGCGCGCAAGGCCGCGGCGGAATGGGACAAGGTCGCGGCCAAGGCGGCTTACGACAAGGCGCTGCTGATCGATCCGAACAACGCCGTCGCGCTCGAAGGCCTGCGCAAGCTGCCGTCGATCGGCAGCGCCGGCTTCGTATTCCGCGACAAGCTCGACGACGGCAGCCAGGGCCCCGATCTGGTTGTGCTGCCGGGCAAGCGCGTCGCCGCGGGCCGCTACGAGCTCACGCGCGGCGAATTCCGCCGCTACTGGAGCGTCGGCGGCGCCAAGGGCGCGAAGGAAGCTTCCTGCCGCGATCGCGAATCGGTGTTCCGCAGCTCCAAGAAGCGCGGCTGGCAGAATCCGGACATCGAGCAGGACGACAGCCATCCGGTCGTCTGCGTGAGCTTCGAGCAGGCGCAGGGCTATGTGCGTTGGCTGTCCCAGCGCAGCGGCAAGACCTACCGGCTCATGACCTCGGCCGAATTCGACGCCGTCGCCCGCGAGGCCGCGGCCGGCTGCGGCGGCGCCAATCTCGCCGACCAGGCGTTCAACAAGGCGTTCGACTCGCGCGCCGGCGCTTCCTGCGACGACGGCTTCGCCGGCACGGCGCCCGTCGGCCGCTTCGCCGCGAGCCCCGCCGGGCTGTACGACGTCGACGGCAACGTGCGTGAATGGGTGGTCGAGCGCCGCGCGCGCGGCCGCAGCTGGCTGTCGCCGCCGGACAAGGAACAGTCCGATGCGAACGAAAGCGTCGGCTCGGACGTCGCACTGAACACCTTGGGCCTGCGCGTCGTGCGCGAGCTCGAACAGCAGCAATAGCCGGATGCGGAAACGGGCCCGAGCCGTTTCCGCCGTACGGCGCGCAGGGGGGGGCGGTTCTGCCGGAATCCGTCCGCGGGGGGAGGCGGCCGGTTCCCGGGCAATCCGTTGCCGGATGACGCGGCTGGTCGCCTTGCGATCGTCGGCGGCGCTTCGGTTTGCGCGCGCCGCTGCGTTAGTGCGGGCGGCGCCGGTCCGCGTGCAGGCGGCGTGAAGGCGGCCGCGGCAGGCGCCGTATTTGCATGAGCGTCGCTTGCGCGCCGTCACGGGCGCCGCCTAAGCTGTCGGCGATAGCGCGCCCAGAGGAACGGGGCGGATACCTACTACGATCAAGGGGCAGGATCGAATGAAGCTGATTTTTCCGAACGGCGAGCACGAGCCGGTAACTCTGAGCGAAGGCATCACCGCGATCGGTACCGCGGCCGAATGCCTGATCGTTCTGGCGGCTCCGGGCATCGCGCTGCGGCATGCGGAAGTGCATCTGCGCAACGGCCAGGCGCTCGTGCGCGTACCGGACCCGCGCAACGTCGTCGTGCTGAACGGACGCCAGGTCACTTCCGACACGGCGCTCAAGCCCGGCGATCTGCTGCTGTTCGCGAAAGTCGGCTGCCAGGTGCTGGCCGCTCCGGAAAAGGCGGCGCCGGCACCGGCACCCAAACCGGCCGGCAACGACGACAATGACGGCCGCACGCGCATCCGCCAGGCCCTGCCCAAGTTCATGCTGCGCGGCGTGTCCGGCTCGACGTTCGGCAAGACCTATGCGCTCGTGGGCACGATGACGATAGGCCGGCAGCAGGACTGCGACATCAGCCTGCCCGGCGACGAGATCTCGCGGCATCACGCGCGCGTCCAGGTGCTGCCCGACGGCGTCATGGTCGAGGACATGGGCTCGGCCAACGGCACCTTCATCAACGACAAGCGCGTGCACAGCGGCGTGCTCAAGCCCGGCGAGGAACTGCGCCTGGATACCGTGCGCTTCCTGCTGATGTCGCCGGGCATGGACACGGCCAAGCCGACGCCGGCACCGCCGCCGGCCGCGGTGCCGGAAAAGAGCGGCCCTGGCGCGGGCGTCTGGATCGCGATCGCGGTCGTCGTCATTGCAGCGGCCGTCGGCGCGGCGAAGTTCGCGGGTCTGTTCTGAGCGCAGCGCGGCGCCGGAGTTCGCGCCGCGGCAATAGCGTTTCCCTGCGGCGGCTGCGGCGCATCGCGCCACGGCCGCCCGCCTACGCAGCCGTCGTCCTTCGCAGCGGCGCGTTCGCTTCCCGTCCGGCGCTCGTCGCGCGCGGAAATGTTCTCGATGTTCGATGGGGCGGCGCGGTCGCTTCGCGCGGTGCGGCGTGCGCAATCGTCCCGAGCGGCGGCACATGGCCCGCAACGCGTGGCCGTGCGGTCAGGAAGTTGCCGAGATCGCGCGGCGTACGTCGAGCTTGACGCGCATCGACAGGTCGATCGCGCGCACGTGCTTCGTCAATGCGCCTATCGAAATGAAGTCGACGCCGCTCGCGGCGATCGTGCGCAGGCGCGTGAGGTCGACGCCGCCGGACACTTCGATCTCGGCGCGGCCGGCCACGTCGGCCACGGCGCGGCCGAGGTCCGCGTCGGAGAATTCGTCGAGCATGACGCGGTCGACGCCGGCGGCGAGCGCTTCGTGGAGCTCGTCGAAATTCTCGACTTCGACTTCGAGCAGCAGCTCCGGATGGCGCGCGCGCGCCGCGCCGACGGCCGCGCTCAGCGAGCCGGCCGCGGCGATGTGGTTTTCCTTGATCAGGATCGCATCGAACAGGCCGATGCGATGGTTGCTGCCGCCTCCGCAGCGCACCGCGTACTTCTGCGCGATGCGCAGGCCCGGCAGGGTCTTGCGCGTATCGAGTATGCGCGTACGCGTGCCGGCGACTGCCGCGACGTGGGCCGCGGTGACGCCGGCCGTCGCCGACAGGGTCTGCACGAAGTTCAGCGCGCAGCGCTCGGCCGAGACCAGTGCACGTGCGTTGCCCTGCAGTTCGACGAAGGTCTGGCCGGCCGTCAGGCGATCGCCGTCGGCGGCCTGCCAGCGGATCTCGACGGTGGGGTCCAATGCCCGGAAGCAGGCTTCGAACCAGGCCTGGCCGCAGAGTACGGCGGCTTCGCGCGTGATCACGTAGGCGCTGGCCGTCGCGTCGGCCGGTAGCAGCTCGGCGGTGGCATCGCCGCTGCCGAGATCTTCGGCGAGCGCACGCTGTACGTCGGCGGCTACAAGGGCCGCCTCCGGCGGATCGAATCGCATGCGGACTCCGGGTGTTCGCTCAGTTCGGCGCGGCGGCCGCTGCGCCGGCAGCCGCGGCAGCCGGTGCGTTCTTGGCCGCGTGCGTGCTCTTGAGCCGCTCGACGATCGCATCGAGCGCGCGGTCGAACAGCGGCACTTCCTCGAGCACCGTGATGCGCGCTTCGGCGAGATCGCTGGCCAGCTGCACGAGCGTGCGGTCGGCGACCTTGAGCCCCTTGCGGTTGACGAACAGATATTTCGAGCTGATCGGGCTGATCCACGACAGCTTGGCGCGTTCCTTGGCGCCGTGCTCGTCGAGGAACTCGATCCAGGTGCCGACCTTGAGCTCGCGCACGGCGGCGATCCAGCGTTCCTCGACCGATTCCGGCGGCGGCGACGGCGGTTCCTCTTCCTGGATCGCGCTCATGACCGAAGCGCCGGCTTCCTGCGCCGACTCGGGCAGCGGGTCGGTCAGTTCGAGCTCCGGCGCGTGGGTCACCGCCGTCGGCGGCGCCGGCTGCAGCAGCGCCTGGTACAGCACATTGAGCTGCTGCATGAGCCGGCGCACGTCGGTCTCGTCGAACGCGACCGTGGCCAGACCGTGGCGCAGCGTCTTCTCCAGATGCGGCAGCACGGCAGTCAGGCGTTCGCGCTCGGCCGCGTTCTGCTTGGGCTGTACGCTCCAGATCAGTTCGTCGGCGAAGCGCAGAGCATGGCGCCATTCGTCCGAGCTGTCGCCCTGGCGCAGCAGCACGAGCACGAGATAGTTGGCCCAGGGCCGCGACAGCAGGTTGCGGATCATGTCCGGCATCGGCCGGTTCTCGATGCGCAACATGATCTCGCGTGCGGCCTGGCGACGCGCCTCGAGCAGTTTCTCGCGGCCGCGCGTTGCCTCGCCGGCGCGCTGTTCGGCGAGCTCGGCGCGGCGCTTGTTGGTTTCGGCGAAGGTTTCGAAGTCGACGCGCAGGCGGTCGAAAATGCCCAGGTCGTCCTCGAAATCCTTGAGCAGGGTTTCGACGACTTCCTTCACCTTGTCGTACAGGCGCCGGTCGCGGTCGGATTCCTCGGACCAGCCTACGCAGGCCTGGGCCAGGCTGTCGAGCAGCACGCGCGCCGGATGCGTGCGGCGCGCGAACAGATGCTTGTCGAGCAGCGCGACCTTGAGGAACGGGATCTGCAGGCGGCCGAGCATGGCCTGCATCTGCGCCGGCAGGTTGCGATCCTGCAGGATGTATTCGAACAGCATGCCGACGAGATCGATGGTGTCCTCGTCGGCGCCGGAGACGTTCGCGCCGTTTTCGCCGCGCAGCTTGCCGCCCTGGCCGAGCAGTTCCTCCTTGACGCGCAGCGCGACCTGGGCCGACTCGGCCGCGCTCTGCATGCTGAGATTCTGCGACTGCAGTATCGACAGCGCCGAGAGAATCTCCCCGGCGTTCAGCGGCATCACGTTCGGGTTGTAGGTCGTCGGCGTGTAGCCGACGCCGGCCGCGACCTCGTCGCCGCCGTCGCCGCGCCGCGTCGCGAGCAGCGCGCGCAGCGAGCTGTAAAGATTCGCCTGCAGTTCGGCTGCGGCCGCGTCGACCGGCACGTAGGCCGTGCTCTCGGCCTGTTCCAGGCCCGGAATCGCGCCGGGCGCCTCGCCCGGACGTGGCGGCGGAGCCGGACTGCCCGGCTTGCGCGCGACGCTCGCGCGCATCTGCGGCAGTACGCCGGCATGCACGAGCAGCGCGTTGAGCTCGTCGTAGAACTGGTCGAGGCCGCCCATGACGTAGCGGTCGAACAGCTTGTAGATGATCAGGCGTACCGGCAGCTCGACCTCGAGCGCGCCGCAGGCGATGCGGAAGGCCTGGCCGACGGCCGCCGGGCTGACCGGGCTGTTGGTGTCCTCGACGCGCTGGTTGCTGATGTGCGAGAGGCGCTGGTTGATCGCGAACAGCACGCGCTGCAGCCGGTTCTCGGTCTTTGCGACCATGCTCGCGACGGCGAGGGATTCCTCGAGCTCGGTCTCCTCGACCAGCGACAGCTCGTTGCTGGTCTCGGGCTTTGCGGCGATGCCGCGGCCGGCGAGGAAATCGACGAACTGGCGCGACAGCTGTTCCTGGAAGCGCACCTCGATCGTCTGGCGCTTCTTGCGCACTTCGCGCATGCCGTCGAAGTATTGCGCCTGGATCGCGTTGTTGTCGGCCTTGCTGGCCAGGTCGAACAGGGCGTCGTCGGCGTTCTCGAACAGGGTCGTCGCGAGGCCGGTCAGACGCTTGAGCGCATGCGCGCGGACCTGGGCCAGGGCTTCGGCCGGCTTCTCGCCGAGCGTGGCGGCCGCGCTGCGCTGGCTGAGGTCGACTACCTTCGGGTTGTTGTCGTTAGCGCTCATAGGCCGCATGGGAACACAGACTCGACGGTTCGGCGAAATGTAGTGAAGATCGGAAATGCGTCACGTTCTGGCTGTGAGGCAATTCGCAGTTTGCATCAAGCAGGGAAGGCGCTCAGCTGGGTGGTTCCTATGGCTTCGTCGGCCAGCATCACCGGGATGTCGTCGTCGATGCGATAGATGACTTTTCCGTCTGTCGTGACGAGCCCGGCAGCAAGAGGCGTGCCGACCGCGGCGCCGGCGACCGTCCGGACGTCGCCCGCGCGGATCGCGGCGTTGACGGCGTCCAGTTGCGGGCGGCTGAGCAGGCTGACGGGAGACTTGCTGACCGGGCAGCAGAGTATGTCCAACAAGCGCTTGTCCATGGCGCGCGTCCCTGTGAGGATTTACCCCTACAATACCGTTTTTGCCCAGGGCGGACCAATGAGCATGGCGAGCGGCAGCGAGCCTCTGGTAGGCGTGGTGATGGGATCCCGGTCCGACTGGGACACGATGCAGCACGCCGCCGACACCTTGAGCCGCCTCGGCGTGCCGCATGAAGTGCGCGTGGTCTCGGCGCACCGCACGCCCGACCTGCTGTTCCACTATGCCGAACAGGCGGCCGCGCGCGGCCTGCGCGCGATCATTGCCGGCGCCGGCGGCGCGGCCCATCTGCCGGGCATGCTCGCGGCGAAGACCAGCGTGCCGGTGCTCGGCGTCCCGGTGCAGTCGCACGCGCTCAACGGCATGGATTCGCTGCTGTCCATCGTGCAGATGCCGGCCGGCATTCCGGTCGCGACGTTCGCGATCGGCAAGGCCGGCGCGATCAACACGGCGCTGTTCGCCGCGGCGCTGCTGCAGCCCACGCATCCGGCCGTTGCCGCGGCGCTGGCTGACTACCGCGCGGCACAGACGCAGACCGTGCTCGACAACGCCGATCCGCGCCTGCCATGACGACGGTCGGAGTCCTCGGTGGCGGCCAGCTCGCCCGCATGCTCGCCCTCGCCGGCGCACCGCTCGGCGTGCGTTTCCTCGTCGTCGACAGCCTCGCCGACGCGTGCGCGAGCCAGGTCGCGCCGCTGCTGCAGGCCGACTGGCGCGATTTCGCGGCGCTGGAAGCATTCGCCGCGCGCATCGACGTCGCGACCTTCGATTTCGAGAACGTGCCGGCCGAGACCGCGCAGTGGCTGACCGAGCACACGGCGGTCTACCCGAATCCCCGAGCGTTGGCCCTGGCTCAGGACCGGCTCGCGGAGAAGACCCTGTTCCGCGAGATCGGCCTGGACACGCCGGCCTTCGCCGCGATCGACAGCAAGGCCGATCTGGAACACGCGCTGGCGGAAATCGGCTATCCGGCGGTACTCAAGACGTGCCGCCTCGGCTATGACGGCAAGGGCCAGTTCCGCCTGAAGACGCCGGCCGATCTCGACGCGGCCTGGGCCGCGCTGGGCCAGGCGCCGCTGATCGTCGAAGCCTTCGTGCCGTTCGAGCGCGAGCTCTCGGTCATCGCCGTGCGTTCGCGCGACGGCGAGTTCCGCAGCTACCCGCTGACCCAGAACTGGCATGCGGACGGCATCCTGTCGATGAGTCTCGCGCCGGCGCCGGATTCGGCCGGACTCGCCGAGCAGGCCAACGCGTTCGCGCGGCGCATCGCCGAGAAGCTCGACTACGTCGGCACGTTCGCGCTGGAGCTGTTCGTGCACGAGGGCCGGTTACTCGGCAACGAAATGGCGCCGCGCGTGCACAACTCCGGTCACTGGACCATCGAAGGCTCGCCCTGCAGCCAGTTTGAGAATCACGTGCGCGCGGTGCTCGGTCTGCCGCTCGGCGACACGAGCTCGCTCGGCGTCAACGTGATGTTCAACTGGATAGGCGATCTGCCCGAATCCGCGCCGATACTCGCCGAACCGCGCGCGCACTGGCACGACTACGGCAAGGAGCCGCGCGCCGGGCGCAAGGTCGGCCATGCGACCTTGTGCGCGTTCACGGCCGAGGAAATGCGCGAGCGCCTCGCGCGCGTGGCCTGGGCGCTCGGCCGGGAAATCCAGGCCGAGCCGGTGCTGAAGGTCCTGCGGGCCGGCTAGCGCTGCGCCCGCGGCGTCCATGAAAAAGCCGCCCGGAGGCGGCTTCGCGAAAGGGCGGGCCGCCTTGCGGCGGCTGGCGGAGTCAGGCCATCTGCGCGGCCACGAAATCCCAGTTGACGAGGTTCCAGAAAGCCTCGACGTACTTCGCGCGCGCGTTGCGGTAGTCGATGTAATAGGCGTGTTCCCAGACGTCGCAGGTCAGCAGGGCCTTGTCGGTGCCGGTCAGCGGCGTCGCGGCATTGGAGGTGCTGACCAGGGCCAGCGAACCGTCCGGACGCTGCACGAGCCAGGCCCAACCCGAACCGAACGTCGTCAGCGCGGTGTTCGTGAACTGCTCCTTGAACGCCGCGAACGAGCCGAACGCCGCATTGATCGCTTCGCCGAGCTTGCCGCCGGGTTCGCCGCCGCCGTTGGGCTTGAGGCAGTTCCAGTAGAACGTGTGGTTCCAGACCTGCGCCGCGTTGTTGAACATGCCGCCGCTGGACTTCTTGATGATGTCTTCGAGCGGCAGGTTCTCGAACTCCGTGCCCTTGATCTGGTTGTTCAGATTGGTCACGTAGGTCTGGTGATGCTTGCCGTAGTGGAAGTCGATCGTTTCGGCCGAGATGATCGGAGCGAGGGCGTCCTTGGCATAGGGCAGGGGGGGCAGTTCGATCGCCATGAGGCAGTTCCTTGCGGTTGGGCTGGGATTCTCGATTATAGGTATCTCGGCGTCGCCTGTGCGTCGCCGTCGGCGCGGCAGCGGGCCCGGCCGCGGCGCTGCTACAATCCGCGGTCCGGCAGACCGCCGCGTTTCTCTTCAGGTAATTCCCGTGGACGTACTCGAGCGCATCAAGACCACCGTCGAAGGCAGCCCCATCGTGCTGTTCATGAAGGGCACGCCGCAGTTTCCGATGTGCGGCTTCTCCAGCCGTACCGCGCAGGCCCTGAAGGCCGTCAATGCCGAATACGTGTCGGTCAACGTGCTCGAGGATCCGGAGATCCGCGCGAACCTGCCGCGCTATTCCAACTGGCCGACCTTCCCGCAGCTGTTCATCAACGGCGAGCTGATCGGCGGCTGCGACATCACGCTGGAGCTCTACGAATCCGGCGAACTCGAGCGCATGGTGCGCGAGACGCGGAAAGCCTGATGGCGACGCTGCCCGCGGACTGGAAGCCCGCCGCCGCCGGACTCGCCGGCCGCACCACACTGATCGTCGGTGCCACGGGCGGCCTCGGCCGCGCCAGCGCGCTGGCCTGCGCCGACGCCGGCGCGACGGTCGTGCTGCTCGGCCGCAAGGTGCCGGCGCTGGAGAAGCTCTACGACGAGATCGAAGCGCTCGGCGCGCCGACGCCGGCGATCTATCCGCTGAATCTCGAAGGCGCGACGCCGGCCGACTACGAGGAACTGGCCGACACGATCGCGCGCGAATGCGGAGGCCTCGACGGCATCGTCCATGCCGCGGCGCATTTCGCCGGCCTGCAGCCGCTGGGGCAGATCAAGCCGGAAGAGTGGATGCGCGTGCTGCAGGTCAATCTGAACGGCCCGTTCCTGCTGATCCAGGCACTGCTGCCGCTGCTGCTGCAGTCGCCCGATGCGAGCATCGTGTTCGTCGAAGACGATGCGGCGCGCGTACGCAAGTCGTTCTGGGGCGCGTATGGCGTGGCCAAGGCGGCGCAGAACGGTCTTGCCGCGATCCTGCACGACGAGACCGAGAACACCTCGGTGCGCGTCGCCAGCCTGCTGCCGCCGCCGATGCGCACGGCCTTGCGCCGCATGGCCTATTTCGGCGAGAACACGCTGGATCGGCCCGAACCGGCCGACTTCGCCGCGGCCGTGGTCTATCTGCTCGGCCGCGACGGCGCCGCGGTGCGCGGCGACACGCTGGATCTGCGCAGCACGCACTGACGCGCCGCACGCACCGCAGGGGGATCCATGGACAGTCAGATGAGTACCGTGTCGGCCGGCATCCTGCTGTTCCTGATCATGGATCCGCTCGGCAACATCCCGATTTTCCTGAGCCTGCTCAAGGGCGTCGCGCCGGAGCGCCGCCGCCGCGTGCTGCTGCGCGAGCTGCTGATCGCGCTCGTCGTGCTGTTCGCGTTCCTGCTCGGCGGCCAGTACATCCTCAAGGTGCTGCAGCTCAAGCAGGAGTCGGTCAGCATCGCCGGCGGCATCATCCTGTTCCTGATCGGCGTGAAGATGGTCTTCCCGCCCAAGGAAGGCGTGTTCGGTCATGCGGAAGGCGGCGAGCCGTTCATCGTGCCGATGGCGATTCCAGGCGTGGCCGGTCCCTCGGCCATGGCCGCGCTGCTATTGTTGACCCATACCCAGCCCGGCAAGCTGCCGCAATGGGCGCTGGCCCTGTTCGCGGCCTGGTTCGCGACGGCGCTGATCCTCTGGTCGGCGACCTATCTCTATCGGCTGCTCGGCGAAAGCGTACTGACGGCGCTGGAGCGCCTGATGGGCATGATCCTGATCGCGCTGTCGGTGCAGATGCTGCTCGACGGCATCGCCAAATACCTGCACGCCGCGGCGGCCTGACGGCGCGGCGCGGCTCCGGCGACGGGTCGCCCGCGCGGGAATCCGTCGGGCGCCCGATGCCGTTCATGTCGTCCTCCGATCGCGCCAAGCGCCTGCCGCGCCGGCGTTTGGCCGTCTCCGGCCGGCGCCGCGCCGTCCCGCAGTCCACGCGACCGGCCGCGACTGAATAGTGGCTCGATTCAAACGCCTGTAACATCCGCCGTCGAGCATCGCTCGAGTCGGAACGGAGATCGGTCGTGATCAGCGTCGAACGCAGCCTTTACGAGAAATTTCCGCGGCTGGCCGAGGGCGTTGCGAAAAGCCTGTCCAAGCCCGTGGTCAGTCTGTTGCGCCGCATCGTCTGCGAGGACGAGATCAACGCGAGCATCGCGCGCTACGGCCGCTACAGCGGATTCGAGTTCATCGAGCAGGTGCTCGAGGGCTTCGACGTCAGCTACAGCGTGGCCAACACCGACCGCGAGAACATTCCGGTCGACGGCCCGGTCGTCATCGTCGCGAACCATCCGCTCGGCGCGCTCGACGCGCTGTCCCTGCTGCAGCTCGTCGGCAGCGTGCGTCGCGACGTGCGCATCCTCGCCAACGACGTGCTGATGCATCTGGAGCCGCTGCATTCGCTGCTGCTGCCGATCAACGTGTTCGGTGGCGATACGTCCAAACCCAGCGGCATGCGCGGCGCCTACCGCGCGCTCGAGGACGGGCAGGCGCTGATCGTGTTCCCGTCCGGCGAGGTGTCGCGCATGCGGCCCAACGGCGTCCGCGACGGGCGCTGGTCGTCGGGTTTCCTGCGCATGGCGCGCAAGACCGGCGCGCCGATACTGCCGGTGCACGTCGACGCGCGTAATTCGCCGCTGTTCTACGGGGTGTCCCTGCTGGCCAAGCCGCTGTCGGCGCTGCTGCTCGCGCGCGAAATGTTCGGCGCCAAGCACATGCGCATCGGCTTCACGATAGGCCAGGCGGTGCCGACCCAGGCGCTGGAGCGCGAGAACGCGACGCCGGAGCAGCTGGCCAAGGCCATGCGCCGGCATGTCTATCAGCTGGCCAAGCGCCGTCCGAACCGTTTCACGACCTCCACTGCGATCGCGCATCCGGAGCCGCCGGCAGTCGTACGCAAGGCGCTGAAGGAACGCGCCGAAGTGCTCGGTGCGACGACCGACGGCAAGCGCATCCTGCTGCTCGATGCGCAGCCCGACTGTCCGGTCATGCGCGAGATCGGCCGCCTGCGCGAGCTCGCATTCCGCCGCGTCGGCGAAGGCACCGGCAACCGCCGCGATCTCGACCGCTTTGACGCGCACTACCGGCACATCGTGCTCTGGGACGAGGAAGCGCTGGCCGTGGTCGGCGCCTATCGTCTCGGCGAAGGGCGCGCGATCCTGCGCGATCACGGCATGGCCGGACTGTATTCGGCGTCGCTGTTCGACTACGCGCCGGAAGCCGACGTCTTCCTGCAGGATGCGGTCGAACTCGGCCGCAGTTTCATCCAGCCGGCCTACTGGGGCTCGCGCAGCCTCGACTATCTCTGGCAGGGCATAGGCGCGTTCCTGCGCAAGCGGCCCGAGGTGCGCTATCTGTTCGGTCCGGTGAGCCTGTCGGCCAGCCTGCCGCAGCCGGTCCGCGAGCTCATCGTGCATACGCATGGCCGCTTCTTCGCCGATCCGGAGCACCTCGCGACGGCCAAGAACCCGTTCCGTATCTCGCCGGAAGTCGCGCGCGAGGCCGATGCGGCGCTGGAAGGCAAGGACGCCAAAGCGGCGCTGTCCCTGCTCAAGCAGCAGCTGGCCGTATCCGATCAGGCCATCCCGACCCTGTACCGCCAGTACGTCGATCTCTGCGAACCCGACGGCGTGCGCTTTCTCGCGTTCGGCGTAGACCCGCAGTTCGGCGGCTGCGTCGATGGCCTGATCCGGCTGGACCTGACCCGCCTCAAGCCGGCCAAGCGGTCGCGCTACCTCAGCGACCCGGGCCCGTCAAGCGAATAAGTCGGCAGGGTTTTGCCAATCTGTCATCTATTGCTGTTAAACTGCCGTTAACGGGGTCGCCGGCGCACGGACTCGCAGGGTCAGGCTCCAGGGGAAGTAGAAAATTCAAGGTCTTGCGACCGCCGCGCACAACGATGGGGACCATCGTTGCGCGGTTTTCGTTCGGCCAACGACTGTAACAATTGCACGCAACCCAAGGGTGAAACGATGAACAAGCGACTCCGTGTCAGAGTCCTCCCGCTGGTGCTCGCATCGCTGCTGGCTTCCTCGCCGAGCTTTGCGCAGAACACGTCGGCGGGAATGTCGGGCCGCATTACCGACAGCGCCGGCAATCCGGTCGCCGGCGCCACCGTGGAAATCGTCCACGTCCCGTCGAACACGACCAAGACCGTCACGACCGATGCCGAAGGCCGTTTCGTGGCCCGCGGCCTGCGCGTCGGCGGCCCGTTCGTGGTCGACGCCGAGAAGAGCGGTCTGAACAAGGCCGAGCGCAAGGACGTCTACCTGAAGCTGGCCGAAGACACGACGGTCGACATGACCCTCGGCGCCGATGCTTCCACCCTTGAAGCCGTCGAAGTCACCGCCACCGCGATGTCCTCGACGTTCCTGGCGGACAACAAGGGTCTGTCCACCAACGTCAACAACCAGCAGATCCAGGCACTGCCGTCGATCTCGCGTTCGATCCAGGACTACGCCCGCGTCGATCCGCGCATCGTGCAGACCGACAAGGAACGCGGCGAAATCTCGGCCGTCGGCCAGAACTCGCGCTACAACAACATCAAGATCGACGCGGTCTCGACCAACGACGAATTCGGCCTGGAATCGACCGGCCTGCCGTCGCAGACCGGCAGCCAGCCGATCTCGATCGACACGATCGAAGAATTCAACATTTCCACCGCGAACTACGACGTCACGAATTCGCGCGCCGTCGGCGCGTCGATCAACGCCGTGACCAAGAGCGGTACCAACGAGTTCAAGGGTTCGGTCTATTTCACCTACCGTGATCCGGACTTCATCGGCGAGAACGAAGCCGGCACGAAGTTCACGGGCTTCGGCAAGCAGACCAACAAGGGCTTCACGCTCGGCGGTCCGATCCTCAAGGACACGCTGTTCTTCTTCCTGAACTACGAAGAGTTCGAGCGCACGAACGTCGCTCCGGACGTCGGCGTGCGCGGTTCGGGCGCGACCAACGAAGCCGGCATCACGCAGGCGCAGATCGACGACATCGTGCGCATCGCGCGCGACCGCTACGGCTTCAACGCCGGCTCGCTGAATCCGTCGGGCGACCTGACCGACAAGAAGTATCTGGCCAAGTTCGACTGGAACATCAACGACTATCACCGCGCGAGCTTCCGCTACAACAAGACGGAATCCTCGGTGCCGGTGCTGGAGCGCCTGACCGGCGGCCAGGTGTCGCTGTCGTCCTGGTGGTACGACAAGAGCTACGACTTCGAAAACTACGCGCTGAACCTGTACAACGACTGGAACGAGAACTTCTCGTCGGAAGCCTCGATCTCGTACAGCAAGTATGCGAACGAGTCGCTGCGCAGCTCCGACCTGCCGGCCATGGCGATCGCCGTGGCGGGCCTCAACGGCGCGCCGAACACGACCGTGTTCATCGGCTCCGAGCGTTCGCGTCAGGCCAATGCGCTCGACGTGAAGACCTGGAACGCCTACTGGGCCGGCGACTGGTTCATCGGCGACCACGACATCAAGTTCGGCTTCGACTACAAGAAGAACGACACCTTCAACCTGTTCCTGCAGGACTTCTACGGCAACTACTCGTTCGCGAGCATCGCCGACTTCGAAGCCGGCCGTTACTCGCCGCTGCCCTCGGGCTACACGGGCGGTCTGCTGCCCGGCAACGTCGGCTACCAGCTGAACTATCCGCTCGGCGGCGACGCGAACAACGCGGCGGCCGACTGGGCGCTGAAGCAGTGGGGCTTCTTCGCGCAGGACACCTGGCAGGTCACCAACAACCTGTCCTGGCAGTTCGGCGTGCGCGTCGACCGCTTCGTGACCGACGACTTCCCGCTGTACAACGCGAACGTCGAGCCGGCGTTCAACTACCGCAACGACTCCACGGTCAACGGCCTGCAGGTCGTGCAGCCGCGCACGAGCTTCAACTACACCTTCGACACCTCGCGTCCGACTCAGCTGCGCGGCGGTATCGGCCTGTTCCAGGGCAGCAACCCGGGCGTCTGGCTGTCGAATTCGTACAGCAACAACGGCCTGCTGTTCTCGACCTATCGCGCGAATAACGGCACCGACTTCTCGGCGGATCCGTTCAACCAGCCGCGTCCGGCCGGTTCGCCGGTGCTGCAGACGATCTCGCTGATCACGCCGAACTTCCACGCGCCGTCGGTCTGGAAGAGCTCGCTCGGTTTCGACCACGAGCTGCCGTGGATGGGCCTGATCGCGTCGGCCGAGTACATCTATCTCGACGTGCGTGACGGCGTGCAGTTCAACTATCTCAACCTCGGCCCGGCGACCGGCCGCCTGCCGGACGGCCGCGACCAGTTCTGGGCCAATCCGGGCACGGGCACCGGCGCTTCGCGTTCGCGCCGCAACACCTCGTTCGGCGACGTCGTCCTGCTGCGCAACACCCACGAAGGCAAGGGCAGCAACCTGACCCTCTCGCTGGAAAAGCCGTTCACCGGCAGCTGGGGCGGCAAGGTCGGCTACTCCTACGGCAACTCGAGCGAAACCAACGTCGGTTCGTCGTCGGTCGCGCTGTCGAACTGGAACTCGCTGGCCGTCTACAACGCCAACGAAGACGTCGCCGCTACCGCCGCGTCGGAAATCCAGCAGCGCTTCACTGCGGTGCTGAGCTGGCGCCATGCCTTCTTCGGCGACTACAACACGATGGTGTCGGGCTTCTACGAAGGCCGCACGGGCCGTCCGTTCAGCTACACCTTCTCGAACGACGCCAACGGCGACGGCAACTCGGGTAACGACCTGTTCTACGTGCCGCTGGATCAGAACGACGTGATCTTCGCCGACCAGGCGCAGGCGACCGCGTTCTGGAACTACATCCAGAGCAACGAATTCCTGAACAGCCACCGCGGCCAGGTCATCAGCCGCAACAGCGCCCGCAGCAAGTGGATCAACCAGATCGACCTGCGCTTCTCGCAGGAAGTGCCGGGCTTCTTCAAGGGCAACAAGGGCGAGCTCTGGATCGACATCCTGAACTTCACCAACCTGCTCAACAAGAAGTGGGGCCATATCGAGGAAGCGCCGTTCAACTCCAACGGCGGCCAGCGCCTCGGCGTTGCGGAATTCGGCGGCGTCGACCCGGCCACGGGCAAGTACATCTACCGTTACCCGCGCGGTGCGCAGAGCTTCGTGACCAAGGACAACATCGGCGAATCCCGCTGGGCGGTCCAGGTCGGTCTGCGCTACTCGTTCTAAGCGGCACGAGCGACGCGGCGCCGGTTTCCGGCGCCGCCGTCGGCAAGAACCCTCGGCAGCGATGCCGGGGGTTTTTGTTTTCCGGCACGTGGAGATAACGAGCTGTTATATTTTTATAGATTTATTCTGCGGCTTCGAGCTGCCTGACGGCCGTTAGAAGGGCACAAGTGGTGGCCAGTCGTTCGGCATGTGGGAGCCGCCGTCGCGGTGGCGCAATCGGAGGCGTACTGCCGCTCGAAAGTTCGAGCGACTGCGACAGCCTGTGCGCGTTCGCACCAAGCTGACCGGTCGCACACGGTGAACATCGATCAAAGCGGTGCGTGGCGAATGTGCCGGGTGGGCGGAGTCGCCTTTGAAGCCCAGGTCGATCCGTCGCGGCCGTCTGCACAGTGAGCGCGACCTGCGATTCCTGCGGATTCGATCGGCCGCGGAGGCCTCCTTGCGCTCGTCCGGTGCAGAGGGCACGGTCCGCCGGGATTGGCAGCGGCGACGACGGCGACGGCCGGCGCGCGCGTTCCGTCGCAGCGCAGACGCCGGCATTCGGCCGCGTTTGCGCGTTTCGCCGAGACGGCCGGCGCCGCGCCGCGAAGCGCGCGGCGCGCATGGCCCGGAGCCGGCGGACGCGTCGCGTGCAACCGCCAGATGCAGTTGACGCCGGGGGCTGCTTGCGGAATGCTGGCGTGACGAATCGACGCCCCTTGCGGGCGCGCGGAACACGGCGTTCCGCATTTCCCCGCCCAGCCTTTGCCGCTGCGGACTTTGGTCCGCCGGCCCGGCGCCGGGCGCCAGATCCGGCGGCTGCCGTGCAGGCGCGGCGCCGCCCATAAGACGATGGAAGTCCATGAGCGCAGACAGCAAGCCCCCCTCCCGCCCGGCCACCGTGTCGGCGCGAATCTCTCCGGCCGCCGGCCTCGACGTACTCTCTCGCAATGAAGTCACGCGTCTGCGAGACGCCTCCCACGGCGGCGTGCGCGCGCTGCTGCGGCGCTGCGCGCTCGCCGTGCTGACCCAGGGCGTGGAGACCGACGACGCACGCGCGCTGCTCGACCGTTATCCCGACTTCGACATCCAGGTGCTGCAGCAGGACCGCGGCATCAAGATCGAGCTGACCCACGCGCCGGCCCAGGCCTTCGTCGACGGGCGCATCATCCGCGGCGTCAACGAACTGCTGTTCGCGGTGATCCGCGACATCGTCTACGTCGCGACGCAGATGGAGGCCGGCGGCTTCGACCTGTCCGATTCCAGCGGCATCACCCACGCGGTGTTCGAGATCCTGCGCAACGCGCGCATCCTGCGGCCGCACAACGATCCCAATCTCGTGGTCTGCTGGGGCGGTCATTCGATCGCGCGACGCGAGTACGAATACACCAAGCAGGTCGGCTACCAGCTCGGTCTGCGCGGCCTCGACATCGTCACGGGTTGCGGTCCCGGCGCAATGAAGGGACCGATGAAGGGCGCGATCATCGGCCACGGCAAGCAGCGGCGGAAGAACAACCGCTACATCGGCATCACCGAGCCCGGCATCATCGCGGCCGAGTCGCCGAATCCGTCGGTCAACCATCTCGTGATCATGCCCGACATCGAGAAGCGCCTCGAAGCCTTCGTCCGCGTCGGCCACGGCATCATCGTGTTCCCGGGCGGCGTCGGCACGGCCGAGGAAATCCTCTACATGCTCGGCATCCTGCTGCATCCGGACAACGTCGGCATTCCGTTCCCGCTGATCTTCACGGGCCCTCGGGAGTCGGCGGCCTACTTCGAGCAGATCGACAAGTTCCTGCGGCTGACCCTCGGTGACGACGTCGCCAAGCGCTACCACATCATCGTCGACGATCCCGCCGAAGTCGCCAAGCTCATGGTCAAGGGTATCGACAAGGTGCGCGACTATCGCCTCGACACGAAGGACGCGTTCTTCTTCAACTGGGCGCTGCGCATCCAGTACGACCTGCAGGTGCCGTTCAAGCCGACGCACGAAAACATGGCCAGTCTCAAGCTCAACGGCGATCAGCCCGCTTTCCGACTGGCTGCCGATCTGCGCCGCGCGTTCTCCGGCATCGTCGCCGGCAACGTGAAGGAGGACGGCATCCGCGCGATCGAACAGTACGGTCTGTTCGAAATCCACGGCGAGCCGGAAATGATGCGTGCGCTCGACGCGCTGCTGCAGAGCTTCGTCGCGCAACACCGCATGAAATTGCCGGGCGGCAACGCCTACAAGCCGTGCTACCGCGTCGTCGTCGATTGAGGCCATTCCGGTCGTTCATAAGCGCGAAAAGGGCTTGACGAGGGCGGGGCGGATCGGCAAAATCCCGCGCCTCACCATTCCCCGATAGCTCAGTCGGTAGAGCAAGTGACTGTTAATCACTGGGTCGGCGGTTCGAGTCCGTCTCGGGGAGCCAGATAAAAGCCAAGGGCCTGCAGCGATGCAGGCCTTTTGCTTTTGCGTCGACGGCACGCGTTTTTTTGATCGATCGCGATCGATGCCGCGTGCAGCGGTACGCCTCGACGGCGGATTCCGGAAGCAGCGAAGCGTTCCGCTCGCGCAGCGATCCCGACCGATGTGGAGTCGTGACGGATCGGACTGTCGTGCTGCGATGATCGTCCGAAGGCGCCGCAGGTCCCTGCGGCAGTCCCGCATGCAATCGCGCTTCCGCTTGCTATGCTGCGGCGTCGCCTCGCGCCGGGAAAATTCACAATGCATCGCCGCTTCGTGTCGCGCATCGCCGTTACATGCCTGATCGTCTTCGCGGCGGCGTCCGCGTCGGCGGCAGACAAGAAAATCAAGGACGGAAAAGCCCTGGTGTTCGGCAGCGTCCTGTTCACCGGCACCGTCGGCGGATCGGGCTATACGCTGACCTTGCGCCGCGTCAAAGACGGCAAGCGCGTGAAGGTGCCGATCGACGTGTTCGACCGCACGCGCGCGCATTACCATTTCGCGAAGAACGTCGAGCCGGGACGTTATTTCCTCGAGTCCGCGCAGGCGCCGTACGTGGAGTGGACGAATGCGGTCACCGGCGCCGACCAGTATTTCGAGGCCGGTGTGGGCACGGCGGTCTACATCGGCCAATGGCGTCTGGACATGGACGCACGCGGCACGCGCTACACCGTCGCATATCCCGATTACGAAGTGCTCGATTTCGCCGCGAAGCAAAAGCAGGTCGACCCCGCCGCGCTGCGCAAGGGCGTGCTCGGCGGACCGAATCAGCCTGTGGACGGCGCGCCGAAATAACGTGCTCGCCCCCGCGTGCGCCGCGGCCTGGGCGTGTGCGCCGGGTAACGAGCGGTAGCGATCGCCCGGTCGTCACCGCCGATGCTCGATTCTTCGCGAGGCCGCCGCGGCAAGGCGTGCGTGTTCGATGACGGCGCCCGAGTCGGCGCAGCCCGGGCACACAAGAAAAGCCGCTGCGCGTCGAAGAATGCGGATGCGCAGCGAAGAATGCCGACGCGCGCATCGGCATCGCGAGAGGATGCCTGGCGGCGACGTGGATTCCGTCGGCGCGGCGCCGAGGTCGTGCCAGGTCGTCGGATGCGCGTGACCCTCGGCGAAGCGGATTCGCCGGGAGGACTGCTCCGCGCAGATACACTGTCAGCGCCGTTGTCCGCATTCCGTTGCGAGGACGTCCAGCAACGGCGCGACAGTGTATGGCTCCGCAATCGGCACGCGTCCGGGAGTTCAGGCGACGCTGAGCAGCCGGGCGCGTTCTTCCTTTATCAGCGCTTCGTTGATGCGGATGAACTCGCGCAGCAGCTCATCGCCGGGATTGCTGGCGAGCTCGGCGCGGGCGCAGCGCACATAGGACTCGAGGCGCTGGATCGTGCGTATGTCGGACAAGGTCTGGCGTGCGGCGGACTGCATGGCGATTCCTCGTGGACCGAACGGGCCGGCGCGCTCCGCACGCGCCGGCCGTCCTGGCCCTCGGTTCAGGGGGGCATCGTCCTTGCAGCTTCCGGGCTTCCATTGCCCGCCGCGGACCCGTATGTCCCCGGAGCAGGTTCAGGATGCCGCTTCGCCGCCGCCGGCGAATCCGGAAAATGCCGCGCCGAAGCCTAGGAAATTTCCGAGATTGCACCGGCGACCGAGGCGGTCCCGGCGGTCTGGATTCTGGCGGTCCCGGCGGTCCCGGCGGTGGCAGTGGCAGGTGGCAGGTGGCGGGCCGGACCTTCGGCCGCTCAGGCTCGGGAGAGCCACCCGATCGGCTTCACGGCCGGTTTCGCTGCGGGCGCGCCGGAAGCGCCGTTCAGCCCGCTGCGCAGGCGTGGGCGGCCTGGAGCGAGCTGGCCGCTCCGCTGCGGACGCGGCCGGCGTTGTTGATGACCAGGGTGCGTGCCTTGCGCGGGCCGCGCTTGTCGCAGAATGTCACGGTCGCATTGCTGCCTTCGCTGGTGCCGTCGAAGCGGTAGCGGATGCGGTGGCGTCCTTCATTCGTCGCGATGCGCACGTGCGCGTCGGCCGGCGTGGTCAGCAGTATCGGCTCGCCGGCGCTGCGCTGGCCGTCGTGATCGCCGTCCTCGAACAGCATCCAGCCGTCCTGCCAGTACGAGGTCGCCATGCAGCGGTCGCCGTCGCTCGGGCAGGCGACGACGTTGTTGCCGCGCTCGACGGCGCCGAGCCGCGCCTGCGCGAGCGTCTCGATCCAGTGGTTGATCGTCGCGCGCTGCTGCAGGCTGGCGCGCACGTCGCCGAACAGCGGCAGGCTCGCGCCGAGCGCGACCACGGCGATGGACAGTACGGCGACGAGTTCGATGAGGCTGGCGCCGCGCAGGCGCAGCGGAGTGATGGCAAGCATGGCAGTCATCCTTAACTGGGGTGAGTACAGGCTAGGCCTCGTCCCGCGGCGCCGTCAGCGGCGATTGCCGCGCCGCTGCATAAGAAATATCTGAATCAGGACAGGCTTGATCGCGGCCGGCGTCGACCCCCACCTATACTGCCGATTCGAACGGAGAACCCCATGACCGATCAGTTCCAGCTGGTGGCGCCGTACCAGCCGTCCGGCGACCAGCCCGGCGCGATCGCACGCCTCGTCGACGGCTTCGGCGCCGGCCTGGCGCATCAGACCCTGCTCGGCGTCACGGGTTCGGGCAAGACCTACACGATCGCCAACGTCGTCCAGCAGATCCAGAAGCCGACCCTCGTGCTCGCGCCGAACAAGACCCTGGCCGCGCAGCTCTACGGCGAGTTCAAGGAGTTCTTTCCGCACAACGCGGTCGAGTATTTCGTCAGCTACTACGACTACTACCAGCCCGAGGCCTACGTCCCGTCGAGCGACACCTACATCGAGAAGGATTCGTCGATCAACGATCACATCGAGCAGATGCGGCTGTCGGCGACCAAGGCGCTCCTGTCGCGGCGCGACGCGCTGATCGTCGCGACGGTGTCGGCGATCTACGGCCTCGGCGATCCGGACCAGTACCTCAAGATGCGCATGCACCTGATGCGCGGCGAGCACACCGACCAGCGCGAGCTGATACGCCACCTGACCGAGCTGCAGTACACGCGCGGCGACTACGAGCTCAAGCGCGGCACCTATCGCGTGCGCGGCGAGATCATCGACGTGTTCCCGGCCGAAAGCGAGATGGAGGCGCTGCGCATCGAGCTGTTCGACGGCGACATCGAGAACCTGTCGATCTTCGATCCGCTGACCGGCGCCGTGCTGCGCAAGGTGCCGCGCTTCACGGTCTATCCGAAGACCCACTACGCGACGACGCGCGAGAGCGTGCTGCACGCGGTCGAGACGATCAAGGACGAGCTGCGCGAACGGCTGGAACAATTGCACAAGGCGAACAAGCTGCTCGAGGCCCAGCGCCTGCAGCAGCGCACGCAGTTCGACCTGGAGATGCTCGTGGAGATCGGCTACTGCCAGGGCATCGAGAACTACTCGCGGCACCTGACGCGCAGCCTGCCCGGAGAGCCGCCGCCGACCCTGTTCGACTACCTGCCGCCCGACGCGCTGCTCGTCGTCGACGAATCGCACGTCACCGTGCCGCAGCTCGGCGGCATGTACAAGGGCGACCGGTCGCGCAAGGAGACGCTGGTCGAATACGGCTTCCGCCTGCCGTCGGCGCTCGACAACCGTCCGCTGCGTTTCGAGGAATGGGAAGCGCGCGCGCCGCGCTCGATCTTCGTCTCGGCCACGCCCGCCGGCTACGAGCTCGAGAAATCGCAAGGCAGCGTGGTCGAGCTGCTCGTGCGCCCGACCGGCCTGATCGATCCCGACGTCGAGGTGCGCCCGGTTTCCACCCAGGTCGACGACCTGCTCGGCGAGGCGCGCGAGCGCATCGCGCTCGGCGACCGCGTGCTCGTGACCACCCTGACCAAGCGCATGGCGGAGAACCTGACCGAATACCTCGCCGACAACGGCATCCGCGTGCGCTACCTGCATTCGGACATCGAGACCGTCGAGCGTGTCGAGATCATCCGTGATCTGCGCCTGGGCGTGTTCGACGTGCTCGTCGGCATCAACCTGCTGCGCGAAGGCCTGGACATGCCCGAAGTCTCGCTCGTCGCGATCCTCGACGCGGACAAGGAAGGCTTCCTGCGTTCGGAGCGCTCGCTCGTGCAGACCATAGGCCGTGCCGCGCGCCATCTGCGCGGCAAGGCGATCCTCTACGCCGACAAGATCACCGACTCGATGCGCGCGGCGATCGACGAGACCGAACGCCGTCGCAACAAGCAGATCGCCTACAACCTCGAGCACGGCATCACGCCGCGCTCGGTCGTGCGCAAGATCTCCGACATCCTCGAAGGCGCGCGTTCGGAGGCGGCCAACGACAAGGGCCGGGGGCGCGGCAAGGCCGAGCGCAAGGTCGCCGAGCCTGCGGCCGACTATTCGACCCTGTCGCCCGAACAGATCGCCGCGCGCATCAGGAAGCTCGAAGCGCAGATGTACAAGCACGCGCAGGATCTCGAATTCGAACAGGCCGCGAAGGTCCGCGACGAGATCCACAAGCTGCGCAGCGAGGGGCTGATCGGCTAGCGGCTTGCGGTCCGCGAAAACGCCGGCGTCGGTGAGGCGCCGACGCCGCGCCGAAAGGAAAACGATGGGCGAGGAAACCGTGTGCCGTCCGCTGCGGCGATCCGGCCGGGACCGGGCGGATGCGCAGTGTCCCGTGTTCGGCGTCGCCGAAGGGCTCCAGCAGCTGCCCGCGCGGATCGGCGAACGGACCGCCGGCCGGCGCGCACACGGCGGATCGGCCCGGGCTTGAGGCCGCCGCATCCGCGGGAGAATCGCGACGCCCGATCGCGCGACGATCGCGAAGCGCAGCCGGATCCGTCGTTCCTCTTCCGTCGCCGCGGCAAGATCGGCAATCTGTGCCACGGGTGCGACCCCCGGAGACAGAAGCGAAACGTCGTGCGTCATGTTCGACCGGTCCGAGGGGGCTACGTGCCGGTCAGTCATGCCCGTATCCCCGAACCGTGCGAGACAGCGAGCCCACAGGATGAATTCGGCACAGGAATGGCGCAGCCTGCTGGATGCGCTGCGCGCGGTGCGCGCCGGCGATGCGGCGTCGGCGGCGCTCGTCACCCTGGTGCGTACGCGCGGCTCCACGTTCCGCCGCGCCGGTACGCGCATGCTCGTGTTCGCCGACAGCCGCGTCGTCTGCGAGCTCTCCGGCGGCTGCCCGCAGCGCGACATCGTGCTGCGGGCGATGGAATGCATCGCCGACGGAACGACGCGCCGCGTCACCTACAACGAAAATTCCAGCTTCGACGTGCTCATGGAAATGGGCTGCGGCGGCGAGCTCGAAGTGCTGATCGAGCCGCTCGCGGGTGCGGCGCGCACGGCGTTCGTCGCGCCGCTGCTCGAGCGCCTGGAACGCCGCCGCCGCGTCTGGCTGGCGACCTGGTACGCGCGCGACGGCGAAACCCATCCGACGCGGCATCTGATCCTCGACGACGACGGCGTCGTGCACGACGGATTCGGCGATGCCGCGCTGGTCGAGCGTGTCGCGGCGATCGTCGCGGAGCGGCGCATCCATCGCGCGCTCGATTTCCGCCTGCCGGCTACCGGCGCCGAGGCCGACCTGCTGCTGGAGCCGGTGACTCCGCCGCACGCGCTGTACGTGATCGGCAGCAATTCCGCGGCGAAGGAATTCGCTCCCGCGGCGCGGCTGCTCGACTGGCAGCTCACGCTCGTGGACGGCGACCCGGCGCGGCTCGAGGCGGCGGAGCTGCCGCCCGGCACGCGCGCGATCTGCGCGCGACCGGCCGACATCCGCGAGCGGCTGCCGTTGGACCCGCACAGCTCGGTGGTCGTGATGACCCACAACATCGAGCTCGACATCGCCTATCTGAAGGCGCTCTGCGGCGCGCCGGTAGCCTACGTCGGCGCGCTGGCCTCACGCGAGCGCTCGCTGCGCATGCGCAGCGAAGGCGGCTATCTCGGTGATGCGCGCCTGCATGCGCCGGCCGGACTCGACATCGGTTCGGACACGCCGACCGAGATCGCGGTGTCGGTGATGGCCGAGATCCTGATGACCTTGAACCGCCGCAGCGGCGGGCCGCTGCACGCGCGCGACGGAACCATTCACGACTGACGAGGCTCGTCGCGGGTGCCGTTCCGGTCTTTGCGGCATTCGCGCGACGTGCCCGCGAAACACGCGCAAAACAAAACGGCGCGAGTCCTGGGACTCGCGCCGTTTGCAGAATTGGTGGGCGCGACAGGGATCGAACCTGTGACCCCTACCATGTCAAGGTAGTGCTCTACCGCTGAGCTACGCGCCCGGTGAAGGGGCGCGAAATATAGCGGACTCGTTGCGGCAGTACAACCCCTGCGGGCGTTGTTGCCGCAGCGCGGCGGCTGTGTCGCCGCGGCGGCGGCTGATCGGCCGATGCGGCCCGGCTACAGTAGGCCCGAATCGCAGCGCCGGCGTCGTCGGGTGCCGCGATTCACACTATCCAGGAATTGCCGCGCCGGCCGTCGCGCTGAATCATGCCGTCGCCGCCGCCACGTTTTCGTCACGCCCCGGGAACCACCGTGGTGCCGGGGACAACAAGGAGATCGTCATGAGCCAGTACCGCATCGCCGTGATCGTCGGAAGCCTGCGCAAGGAGTCGTTCAACAAGAAACTCGCGCACGCGCTGATCCGCCTCGCGCCGGCCGAGTTCCGCTTCGAGTTCTCGCGCATCGACGATCTGCCGCTGTACGACCAGGACGACGACGCGAACCAGGCCGACAGCGTCAAGCGGCTCAAACAGGAGATCGCTTCGGTGCAGGGCCTGCTGTTCGTCACGCCCGAATACAACCGTTCGATTCCCGGCGTGCTCAAGAATGCGCTGGATCACGCGTCGCGGCCCTACGGCACCAGCGCCTGGAACGGCAAGCCGGCCGGCGTCATCGGCATCTCCGTCGGCGCGATCGGCACGGCGCTCGCGCAGCAGCATCTGCGCAACGTGCTGGCCTATCTGAACGTGCCGACCCTCGGCCAGCCCGAGGCTTTCCTGCAGGCCAAGGAGGGATTCTTCGACGCCGACGGCGGCATCGGCAGCGCCAGCCGCGAATTCCTGCAGGGCTGGATGGACCGCTACGTGGCCTGGATCAAGCAGCACGCCGTCTGAAGTCCGGGATCGCGGCGGCGTCGATGCGGCGCTCGGCCAGGCCTTCGGCCAGGGTCGTCGCGGCCGGAATCAGCCGCGTGAGCAGGTCGGCGCGGTAGAACAGCAGCCGCTCGCGCCGGTAGCGTGCGG
>NZ_JANFVR010000370.1 GCF_024609805.1 Tahibacter caeni
GCGTCTCCGCCGCCTCGGGCGGAACGCTCCGGCGCGCCCGGCGCATCGCCTCGGCCGCGGGATTCGGTGTCGCCGCCGCGGCCGGCGCCGGCCTTGCGCTGCCGAGCCACAGCTGCACGGAAGGCGCGGCGCCGGTCCAGGCGACGGCAGCGGCTTCTTCCTTCAGCAGATGGCCCTCGCCCCACCAGAGCGACGGATCCGCCGCGCCGTAGCGCGCGAACGCCGCCGGCTGCGTGAACAGCGCATGCAGCACGAACACGCCGCCGTAGGAATGCCCCCATATCGCCTGACGCCCGGCATCGAGCGGCGCGATCCGCGCGACCTGCGCGCGCGCCTCGCCGGTCAGGAAACCCAGGAATGCGTCGGCGCCGCCGGTGCGGCGCGAACCCGGCGCGTCGCGCTGCGCCGCATCGCCGCCCGGACGCCGCGGCGTGTAGTCGAATGCGCGCGCGTCCGCATCGATGCGCAGGTCGTTGTCGTGCGCGACGAACACGACGACCGGCGGCGATGCCTGCCGCACGAGGCGCTCCAGCGTTTCGGCGCGCAGGTCCATCAGCGCGGCGTTGCCGTCGAGCAGCCAGGCGCCCGGATAGCCCGCGGCAGGAGCGGAACGCGTCGGCACCGCGACGCGCAGCCGATAGCGCGTCGCCCGCTCCGGCGACGCGACCGTCACGGCCGTGAAGCGGTAGCCCGGCACGCCGGTATCGGCCACGGTCGTGCCGACGCGCCGCGACAGATCCGGCTGCGCGCCGGCCGGCACGGCCAGCAGCGCCGCGAGCGCGAGGAACGAGGTCTGCAGCCGGCGCATCACCAGGCGAACCGTGCCGTGGCCACGACGGTGCGGCCGGTGCCGTAGAAGCACGAGGAGACGCCGCTGCAGGTCGAGACGAACAGCTTGTCCGTCAGGTTGCTGACATTGAGCGCGAGCTGCGTGGACGCCGCGCCGAGGCGGCCGAGATCGTAGCGGACGGCCGCGTCCCAGAGCGCGTAGGACGGAATCCGGTAGAGGTTCGCGCTGTCGCCGTAGCTCTCGCCGTTGTAGCGCACACCGGCGGCGACGCTGAGTCCGGACAGCGCGCCCGCCTCGATCGTGTAGTCGGCCCAGAGCGCGGCGGTCCAGTCCGGCACCATTGCGAGCTGCTTGCCGCGATAGCCGTTGTTGCTGCGCGTGACCTCCGAATCCATGCGGGTCAGCGCGCCGATGACGCTGAACCCGTCGAGCGGCGTGATGCGTCCTTCGAGCTCGACGCCGCGCACGCGGCCCTCGCCGTCCTGCACCTGGCATTGGCTGACGCCGGTCGTGCCGCAGGTCGCGTGCGTCGGATCCGGATCGCTGGTCAGGATGTTCTGCTGGCGCAGGTCGTAGGCCGACACGGTAATCAGGCCGTCGTAGGCCGGCTGATACTTCAGGCCGCCCTCCCACTGCTTGCCCGTGACCGGGTCGAACGGCGTGCGCGCGAAGCTCATCGAGACGGTGCTGCCGGCCGGCTGGAACGATTCGGCGTAGCTCAGATACGGCGTGAACCCGCCGTCGCCGGCGAACAGCACGCCGGCGTTCGCGCTCAACGCCTCGTTGTTGACGACGGCCGGCACGCGCGGGCCGTAGACGCCGCTGGCCACGGTATGGCTGCGCGTATAGGTGTCGTCCTTGGTCCAGTCGTAGCGGCCGCCCACGTTGAAGCGCCATCGGTTCAGCGCAATCTGGTCCTGCAGATAGAGGCCGGTCTGGCGGTTCGTGCCGCCGGAATAGCTGATGCTCGTGGTGACCGGCACGTAGCCCGTGTAGACCGGATTGAAAATGTCGATGTCGGCCGGATTGACCATGGCGCCGCGCGCGCCGTCCCAGTCGGCTTTCTGCCAGTCCACGCCGGCGAGCAGGGTATGCGCCGCAGCGCCGGTGTCGAAGGTGCCGGTCAGGCGCGTGTCGGCGGTGTCGCCGCCGGAATCGCCGGTTCCCCAGGTCGCGCGGCGCTTCTGCGTGCGGCCGTCCGCGTCGAGCGCGCCGTTGGTCACCACCGTGCGGAACAGCGACTCCACGTCGGTATGGCGCGCGCTCTGGCTGAAGGTCCAGTGCTCGCCGAACGCATGCTCGAACACGTAGCCTGCGGTCCAGATCGTGCGGTCGAACGTGTTCCAGCCCGGTTCGCCGATGAACGCCGTGTTGCGCATGCGGCCGTAGGCGGTCGGCCGCAGGGTGCCGTCGAGCGGCAGGAACTGGTAGGTCGAGCCGCCGTCGTCGCGCTGGTAGAGTCCCAGCAGGGTCAGGCGCGTGCGCTCGGCGATCTGCCAGGTGTAGCTCGGCGCGACGAACTCGTGCTCCTGCCGCGTGCGGTCGATCTGCGTGTCGCCGTTGCGGTACAGCCCGACGAGTCGGAACAGGTGACGATCGTCGCCGCTGCCCTGCCCCAGATCGAACGCCGTGTTGTACTGCCCGTGGCCGTCCACGCCGATGCGCAGCAGCTGCTCCGGGTTCGGCTGCGGCGTCTTGCTGACCTGGTTGACCATGCCGCCCGGGGCGACCTGGCCGTACATGACGGCCGACGGCCCCTTGAGCACCTCCACGCGCTCGAGGTTCCAGCTGTCGATCATCGTGCGGTTCCACTGGCTGCCCTGCGGCGCGCGCATGCCGTCGATCGTGACGTTGTTGCTCCAGCTGCCCGCGTCGAAGCCGCGCAGGCGGAAGTCGTCGACGCGGTTGTCGATGCCCGAGCTTTCGAGTGCGACGCCGGCGACGTAGCGCATCGCCTCGTTGAGGTTCTGCACGCCGCGCGCGTCGAGTTCTTCGCGCGCGATGACCGAGACGGACCGGGAGGTCTCGGCGATCGGCGTGTCGGTCTTGGTCGCGCCCGAGGTGTGCGTGGTCGTGCGGTAGGCGTTCACGCGCACGGTGTCGAGGGTCGCCGTGTCGGCATCGGTGCCGTTGTCGGTGTCGGCGACCGCGCCGGCGGCCTGCGCGCTCCACGGCAGCGCGAGAAGGACAGTCAGGGAAAGGAACAGCGGAGTCCGGGCGAACGGACGCGGGAATCGGGTCGAGTGCACAGCGCCAACCTGTCGGGCTTGAACGAGCTGGCTGACTGCGGGCGCAGCGGCTGAAGACGCGACCTTAACACATGAGAATGATTCTCAACTACAAGCCAATGGTCTATGCGGGACTCCGTGCGCGACGCGCGTGGGACGGCCCGCAGGCACGCGCGACGGCGCATCGCGGCGCTTCGGAAAACGCCGTGCGCGTGATGCGCCGGACTCGCGGCAGGCTTCGCTGCGCGTTGCCGCGCAGGCCCGCCGTCCGGCGCACGCAGCGCCGGACGGCAGGCTGCGGATTCACTCGGCGACGACGCCGCCGACCGGAGCGGCCGGCACGCGCGCCGGCGCGTCCAGGCGCGGACCGCGCATCGGATACGCGTCGAGCATCGGCCGGTAGCTGTTCCAGTACGCGCGCAGCAGCACGGCGTTGAGCACCGCGACGATCGCGAAGGCGTAGTACCAGTGCAGGTCGAATACGTAGAACAGGCACAGCACGGCCGAGATCGGCGTCAGCAGCGCGACGCCGAGCGCGGGCTTGTAGTTCAGCAGCAGGCTCAGGGCGCCGGCGAGCTCGATGAATTTCATGAAGCTCCAGAAATACAGCGTCTCCTGCAGCACGGCGTGGAACGAGCCCGGATTCGAGCGGCCGGTGATGTGCATGCCGAAGAAGATCGTCAGGATGCCGTCGACCGCGCCGAACAGGTAGATGATGCCGAGCAGATAGCGCGCGGCGGTTTCGTGGATCTTGAGTTTCACGTCGTACCCCTTTGGTCAGTGATGGTTGCAGTGGTCGTTTCCCGCGGCGCCGGCGGCCGGCGCGCAGGGGTGTCGTGCCGCGCGTCCGTCGCGGCGTCATGAGGCACGGCGCCGCAATCGCGCAGCGCGTCGGCGAGCCGTTGCGCCGCCGCGCCGTCGAGCAGCGAGAAATGATCGGCGTCGATGTCGACGACGGCCGGAGGCGACGCGAGCCAGCCGCCCCAGCCGTAGTCGTGCGCGCGCGGCGCCGCGTCGGTGCGCGTGGCGCGCACGAGGCAGGCCTGCAGCGGCTGCGCGAGCCGCTGCGGCCGGTAGCGCGCGAAGTTGTCGAGGTTCGCGCGGAACACGCCGTAGAGCGTGTCGAACTGCGTGCGGTCCATCGCGATCCCGTGCGCCTGCAGCAGCGCGCCGGCATCGCCGTCGGCGAGCGCGCGCAGCGCGTCGCGGTCCGCGCGCACGGCGACGCC
>NZ_JANFVR010000371.1 GCF_024609805.1 Tahibacter caeni
CGTCGTGCTTGCCGTCGCGCTCGCGCTGCTGAGCGGCACCGCGTTCGCCCAGGACGGGAGTTCCGGCGGACCGAGGCCGGCCGCGGCCGCCGCGCCGGCCCAGGACGGCGAAGGCAGCGCCGAGGAGCACGAGGCGCAGCGCAAGCTCGAATCCACGCGCGCAGAGATCCGCCAGCTGGCCGAGCAGCGCAAGGCCACCGAGGACGAGAAGGGCGGCGTCGTCGTCGAGCTGCGCGAGCGCGAGACGCGCATCGCCGCGATCGCGCGCGAGCTGCGCCAGCTCGACGAGAAGCTCGCCGAGCAGCAGAAGGAGCTGGACGGCCTGCAGGCGCGCCGGCGCGAGCTCGAGGACAAGCTCAAGACCCAGCGCGACGCGCTGGCCGCGCTGCTGCGTTCGGCCTACGCCCTCGGCCGGCACGAGGAGCTCAAGCTGATCCTGCAGCAGAACGAAGTCGCCGCGACCTCGCGCGTGCTGGCCTATCACCGCTATTTCCAGCGGGCGCGCGTCGGCCGCATCGAGGAGCTGCTGGCCGATCTCGCCGACCTGGCCCGCATACAGCAGGCCATCGAGGCGCAGGTCGCGCAGATCAACGCGACGCGCGAGGTGCGCAACGCCGAGAACGCGCGGCTGGACGCCGAGCGCCTGCAGCGTCAGGGCATGGTCGACGCGCTCGATGCGAACCTGCGCGACCAGGCCGCGCGACTGGCTGCGCTCGGCAAGGACGAGGCGGCGCTGGTCGAGCTGCTCGAACGCCTGCGCGACGTGTTCGCCGACATACCCAAGCAGCTGCAGGCCGCCGAACCGTTCGCCGCGCGACGCGGCCGCCTGCCCTGGCCGCTGGCCGGCAAGGTCGCGGTCGGCTTCGGTTCCAGCGACGATTCCGGCCGCGCGATTTCCGGCATCGTCGTCGCCGCGGCCAACGGCGCCGAGGTGCGCGCGATTTCCCACGGCCGCGTCGCCTATGCGGACTGGCTCAAGGGCTACGGCCTGATCCTGATCCTCGACCACGGCGACGGCTACATGAGCCTGTACGGCTATAACGAATCCTTGCTCAAGGATGTCGGAGACTGGGTCGACGCCGGCGAGGCCATCGCGACGGCCGGCGCGAGCGGCGGGCGCCGCAGCAGCGGCCTGTACTTCGAGCTGCGCGCGCGCGGCAAGCCGCTGGATCCGCGCGGCTGGCTCAAGCCGCCCTGACCGAGCAGTTGAAAAACGGACTTCCGCCCCTTTTTCGAGAGCACGGCACCGGCGACGCGCGCGCCGGGAATCCGGCGCTGGCGCGGTCGACTCTCGCGGCATCCCTGCGGGGTGGCCTCGGGCCGTTTCTCGACGGCCGGGCACGGCACTTCCGCCGCCGCGGCGGGTCGGAGCCGTGCCGCCGCCGCGGTATAGTCGTCGCACGTTCGCCGGAGTCGTAGCCATGCCGTCCCGTTCGCTGTTGTTCCTCGCCCTTTCCACGTTCGCGCTGGCCGTGCAGGCCGACGCGCCGGCCGCGCCCGAAACGGCCGAGGCCGCCGCGGCCAAGGCCGGCGTCAGCATCGACGACGTGCGCACGTTCACGGCGGTCTACAACCTCGTCAAGCAGGCCTACGTCGACGACGTCGGCGACAAGCGCCTGATGGAGGCGGCGATCAAGGGCCTGCTGTCGGGCCTGGATCCGCATAGCGAATACCTCGATCCGCGCCAGCTCAGCGACCTGACCGAAGGCACGAGCGGCGCCTACGACGGCCTCGGTCTCGAAGTGCTGACGATCGACGGCGTGCTGCGCGTCGTCTCGCCGATCGACGACACGCCGGCCGAGCGCGGCGGCATCAAGCCCGGCGACATCATCACGCGCATCGACGGCAAGGCCGTCTCGTCGGAGAACGTCAACGAATCGGTGGAGCTGCTGCGCGGCAATCCCGGCAGCAGCGTCGTGCTGACCGTCGTGCACGAGGGCGAGTCGGTGCCGGTCGACATCACGCTCAAGCGCGAGAAGATCAAGGTCGCGAGCGTGCGCGTGCGCTGGCTCGAACCGGGCTATGCCTACCTGCGCGTGACCCAGTTCCAGGAGGACAGCGGCGGCGAGCTCAAGCGCAAGCTCGCCAAGCTGCGCGGCAAGGACGCCAGCAGCCTGCGCGGCGTCGTGCTCGATCTGCGCAGCAATCCGGGCGGCCTGCTGACCTCGGCCGTCGAAATTAGCGACGCGTTCCTCGACAGCGGCGTCATCGTGACGACGCGCGGCCGCCTCAACGACACCGACCTGAGCTTCAGTGCGACGCCGGGCGACCTGACCGACGGCGCGCCGCTGGTCATCCTCGTCGACCGCGGCACGGCCTCGGCGGCCGAGATCGTCGCCGGCGCGCTCAAGGACAATCACCGCGGCCTGATCCTCGGCCAGAAGACCTTCGGCAAGGGCTCGGTGCAGACCGTGCTGCCGCTGGAGGACGGCCATGCGGTCAAGCTGACGACGGCGCGCTACTACACGCCGGCCGACATTTCCATCCAGGCCACCGGCATCACGCCCGACATCGAGCTGCGCGATCTCAAGCTCGCCGTACGCGACGCCGCGCCGTCGCTGATCACGAGCGAGCGCGACCTGCCGAACCACCTGAAGGGCGAGAACGAAAAGACCGAGGCCGTCGCCGCGAACACCGAGGCGCCGCCGCTCGACGATTACGCGCTGAACGAAGCCGTACACGTGCTCAAGGCCATGGCCCTGCGCAAGTCGGAGCCGGCCGTCCCCGTTCCGGCCAAGGGCTGATCCGCGCGCCGCGGTTCCTGCGTAGCGTCGGTCCGCGACGGACGACGGACTAGGGGCGTCGTCTCAGCGCGGCCGCGCCGGCGGGTACGGGAACGGCGTGATCTTCTCGCCGCTGGCCGCGTCGCGGATCGCGGCGGGGGTGCGCCGCTCGACTTCCTCGATCTTGACGATCGCGTGCATCGGCAGATAGAGCACGCGCGTGTTCTCGAATTCCTCGCGCAGGCGCTCCTCGGTCGGGTCGACGACGAGGCCTTCGCCGCGCGGCTCGAACACGAGCTGGCTGACTTCGGTGAAGCCCCAGAGATGGCTCGAGCCGATGTGCTCGGCGTAGAGCTCGTAACTCTTGCCGTTGTTCAGAAAGGTAATCTTGAAAAGTTTCTTCATGAGCCGGTCCGGCGCCGCGGCGCCCGTCATTGGCGCAGCCGGCGCGCGATCGCCGGCCGCGAGATCAGCGCCATCAGCGCGCCGACGAGGAAACCCGCGATGTGCGTCCACCAGACGATGGCGCCGAAGGTCGGGCCGACGTAGGTGAACAGCAGCTGCAGCAGCACCCAGAAGCCGATCAGCACCGGCGCCGGGACTTTGACGAATTCGAGGAACAGGCCCAGCGGCAGCACCAGCCCCAGGCGCGAACGCGGGAACAGCGCGAGGTAGGCGCCGACCACGGCCGAGACCGCGCCGCTTGAGCCGACGATCGGGGTGACCGCGCTGGACAAGGTGAGTGCGCCCACGAGGTTCGCGACCGCGCCGCCGACGAGATAGAGCGTCAGGAACCGGCGCGAGCCGAGCAGGCGTTCTGCGGCCAGGCCGAAGATCATCAGGAACAGCAGGTTGCCGGTCAGGTGCAGCCAGTTCGCGTGCACGAACAGCGCGCTGAACAGGCGCAGCGCGCGTAGCTCGACGAGCTGGCGCAGCAGCGGCGCGCTGGTGTCGAACAGCCGCGCGGGCACGGTGCCCCAGCGCGCGAGCAGGGCCAGACGTTCCTCGCCGCTCGTCGCGGCCAGCCAGAAGAACGCGAGCACGCTCAGCGCGACGATGCTGATCGTGGCCCAGGGCGGGCTGCGGCGACGGCGCGATTCGACCTGGATGAAAACCACGGAATCCTCGCTGGCGCGGCTGTCGCGCCGGCGCCCGGCGCGGGAACGGAATCAGGAACCGCTGCGCGGGACGAGGAAGCGCTGGCCGTGATAGGTCAGCACCACGCCGTCGCTGCGGATCTCGGCGACGTGCACGTCGCCGCCGAGCTCGTCGCCCTCGACTTGGCGATTGCCGTTGAGCACGACGAAGCGCTGGGCCGGCGTCGCGCTGTAGACGTGCATCGACAGCTTCAATGCGGGCAGTTCCTTGCGCACGTTGTACGGCAGCTGCCAGTAGGCCGGCAATTGCTCGACCGGTGCGGTGCCGGTCGCGGCCGGCGTGTTCGCCGCGGCGACCGGCGGCGGCGCCGAAGGCGGTGCGGCAACGACGGCGGCCGGCGGTGCGGCGGC
>NZ_JANFVR010000372.1 GCF_024609805.1 Tahibacter caeni
TGGCCGGCGCCCCGGCGACCGGCGCGGCGGCGCGCGGCGGCGCGCTGCCGCAGGCGGCCAGCAGTGCGGCGAACAGCGAAAGTGCCGCGGCGCGGCAAAGATGGAAGTTCGGATCGGACATCAACGGGTTCCCGTGCTCGCCGCCGCGCTGCGCATGTCCTCGGGCGGCGATTTGCCGAGGGCAGGATCGTTCCAGAGCTGGTAGAGGAATTCGCCGCGGCTCAGGTTCTGCGGGCCGACGTCGAACGGTCGCTCCGGATTGGCCGAGCACAGCGTGTTCTCGGCCGGGATGCTGCCGGCCGCGGACTCGCGCTGCAGGAATTCGATGTAGTCGCGGCTCGCGACCTGGTACTTCAGGGTCGCCGTGACCGTGATCGGCAGCGGCGTGCCGGCGGGCACCGGAATCGTGTAGCTCGCGACGTCGTAGTTGACGAGCCGGTCGGCGCCGGGCGCCTGCGGCGGATAGGTCGTGCCGACCGGACGCAGCGCCGGGTCGCTGCCGCCGCGGAAGCCCAGCGGCGGAATGCGGTTGTCCTTCGCGATGCAGTTGTTGAGCACGAAATGGAACTGCTTGCGGCCGAGCGCGTCGGTCACCTTGCAGCTCGCGCTCGCGCCGTCCCAGATGCCCTGCAGCACTTCGTAGACGCGCGCCTGCGCGTCCTCGGTCAGCTGCGCGGTCGCCGCGTCGTAGGCGCCGCTGACGAACACGATCTGGTTCGCCGCGTCGCGCGCGACGACGTTGAGCCACATGCGACGGCCCTCGCCGTAGCCGGTCGGCAGCTTGTGGCCGCTGAGGTTGGTCACCTTGACCTTCGCGACGAGACTGGCCTGGCCGGCGACGTACGGATCGAGTGTGACCGCCACGAGCGCGCTGCGGTCCATGAGCATTTCCTTGGCCCAGAGGATCGTGCGGTCGAACGCGTCCTCGCGGTCGAGCTGGTCGGGCGCGCCGTACTGGGCCTTCAGCAGCCTGGGCACCCAGCTGTTCGCGCCGACGAACTCGTGCACCGGCAGATTGCCCTGGCGCGAGCCGGCCGGGTTGTTGACGCAGGCGCGCGCGTCCGGCGAGGACGACGTGCGCATGTGGCAGTCCTGGCAGGTCTGGCCGCGCGCGAGCGCCGGCTGCTGCGCCGGCGCGTCGCCGAGCCGGTCGCGGAAGATCACGTCGGCGAAGTCGCTGCGCAGCCATTCCGAATAGGTGCGCTCGACCGGGAAGGTCTGGCCCGTGTCGGTGCCGTCGTTGAGGATCAGGGTCTTGACCGGACCGGCCGGCGTCTCGGCCGCGTCGACGTTGTGACAGCTGCCGCAGATCTCGCCGGCCGCATGGAACGGCGAGGCCACCCAGCCGTGCGGCGGCTCCAGCGGACTGCCCGCGTCGTAGCGGTAGGGACCGCGCCGGCACGGACCGCCGTAGATGCTGCCGTCGGGATTCGTGCACTGCGTCGCGTCGTCGAGCCAGATCCGCGCACTGCCGATCGCCGTGGTCTGCCCGGCCGGGCCGCTCGGCATCATGCGATGGCAGTACTGGCAGTTGATGCCGCCGTAGTCGTTGCCCTTGGTGTCGGGCAACGCGTAGTTGCCCTGCAGCAGGCAGCCGTTCTCGCCGTTGACGGTCTGGCCCGGCGTCGCGGTCTTGCTGACGCGGCCTTCGAACCAGGCCATCGGCGCGTGGCAGCGCAGGCAGTAGTCGCCGGCGCCGGGCAGATCGCGGTTGGCCACGTCCAGCGCGGCCCAGAACAGCGGGTCGCGCGCGGCGTTGGCCTTCATCGAGCCGGACCAGGTGTTGTATGGCAGCAGCGGGCCGTCGGCCGGCGCGAAGCCGCGATGGCAGCCCTCGCAGGCGTCGGCCGGCTGGATGCCCCAGGCCAGACCGGGCTGGGTGCCGTGCGGCGTGTAGTCGACGGCCGCTGCGCCGCCGGCGCACAGCAGCCCCAGCATGAGCAGGCCGCCCGCCGCTGCTTCACGTATGCGCTCGATGAATCGTGCCGTCACGCTTCCCCCGCCGGTCGGCGTTCCGTCGCCGGGTCATGAAAAGCGCGTCCTGCACTTTTGTCCGAGTCGAAACGGCGGCCCGCCCCCGGGCCGCCGCCAGTTCAGTTGCCTGCCAGCACCGTCGAGGTCGCGGCCGTTTCGGGCGGCGACTTGCCGTGGGCAGGATCGTTCCACAAGCCATACAGGAACTCGCCGCGCGACTGCGACTGCGGACCGACCGTGAACGGCCGTCCCGGACCGCCGGCGCAGAGCGTGTTCTCGGCCGGAATCGCCGGCGCGCCGACCGCCTGGTCGCGCAGGAACTCGACGTACTCCTTGCTCGCGATCTGGTGGCGCAGGTTGGCCTCGATGCGCAGCGGCAGCGGCATGCCGGCCGGCAGCACGAAGCTGTACACCGTGTCGTCGTAGTTGACCAGCGTGCCCGAGCCCGGCGCGGTTTCCGGATAGGCGTAGCCGACCGGACGCACCTCGTCGCCGTTCGGATCCTCCGCGGTACGCGGATGAAAGCCCAGCGGCGGAATGCGGTTGTCCTTGGCCACGCAGTTGTTGAGCACGAAGTGGAAATGCTTCTGGCCGCCCGACTCGGTGCGGCAGGCGCCCGGCGGCGTCGGGTCCCAGATGCCCTGCAGCACTTCGTAGATCTTGATCTGGCCGTCCTCGGTCAGCACGCCGGTCGCCGGGTCGTAGGCGCCGCTCTCGGCGACCAGCGCGTTGCCCGCGTTGAACAGTTTGACGTTGAGCCACATGCGGCGGCCTTCGCCGTAGCCGGTCGGCAGCTTGTGGCCGCTGAGGTTGGTCGCGCGCACGCGGAACGTGACGTTGCCGGCGCTGCCCGCGGTCGGCGCCGTGAACGCCGTGACCGTCGTCGACAGGCTCGCGCTGGTCTGCAGCATGGCGCGCGCCCAGGCCACGGCGCGGTCGTAGTCGGCCGGCCGGTTGAAGCCGCCTTCGCTGCCGTAGAGCGTCTTGATGACGGCCGGAATCCAGGTGTTCGCGCCGACGAAGGTATGCGTGCGCAGGTCGCCCGTGCGCGAGCCTTCCTCGTTCAGGGTGCAGGCCTGGGCCAGCGGATCGGTCGAGTTCGGCATGTGACAGTTCTGGCACTGCTGCGCCTTGGCCAGCGCCGGCTGTCCCGACGGTGCCGCCTGCAGGCCGTCGCGGAAGATCAGGTCGGCGTGGAGGCTGCGCTGCCATTCGCTGTAGGTGCGCTCGATCGGGAACGGCCGCGTCGTGGCGGTGCCGTTCTCGAGCACGAGCGTCTTGAGCGGACCCTGGTCGGTGTCCGGCGTCGATACGTCGTGGCAGCTGCCGCAGAGCGCCGAGCTCGAATGCAGCGGCGAGGCCACCCAGCCGTGCGGCGGCTCGCGGCCGTCGTTGGCATAGTGATACGGACCGCGGCGGCAGGCGCCGCCGTATTCGTAGCCGGTCGAGGTGACGCAGGTGGCCGCGTCGTCGATCCACGCATTCGCGTTTCCGATCGCGAACGGCTGGTTCTGCGGACCGCTCGGCATCATGCGGTGGCAGTAGTGGCAAGTGACGCCGCCGTAGTCGTTGTCGTAGCCGTCGTCGTCGTCGTAGTCGCCGGTCAGCTGGCAGCCCGAGGCGCCGTTGGCCGGCTGGTTCGTGCCGTCGCCCTTCTTGAGCACGCGGCCGCCGAGCCAGCCCATCGGCGTGTGACAGCGCAGGCAGAAGTCGCCGGCGCCGGGATAGTCCTTGTTGGCGACGTCGAGCGCGGCCCAGAACAGCGGGTCGCGCGTCGCGTTGGCCATCATCGAGCCGCCCCAGGTGCTGTGCGGCAGGAACTGGCTCTGCGTCGCGTTGTAGCCGCGATGGCAGCCGACGCAGTTGTTCGTGGATTCCAGCGGCGTCTGCAGCAGCGGCTGGGTGCCGTGCGGCGTCAGGTCCAGCGCCTGCGCCGGAGCGGCCACGAGGGCGACTGCCACTGCCAGCGCCGGGACGACGGCCCGCAAAGCCCCTGCGACGTCACACAACCACCCCATCCGTACACCCCCGGCAAATACTGAATGCTCCCTGACCCCACGCATCCAGCCCCGGAAAGTAGCACAGCTTATGCCGTAACGGCGTAAGCCCGACGAAAGTCATCGTGGTGGCCCGGCGGTCTCGTCCGCCGGGCGCGGCCGGGGCGCCGGTTCCCAGTCGCGCCGCGGCGCCAGGGTCGCCGCAGTCCACAGTCCGGCGC
>NZ_JANFVR010000373.1 GCF_024609805.1 Tahibacter caeni
GCCGCGCGCTGCGCGGCGAAATCCGCCGCCGGCGGCGCGTCGCGGCCTCGCGTCGCCAGGTCGATCAAACCGGCGAAGACCTCCGCGTCCGGCGCCGGGCCAGCCGGCGCGCCGAGCTCGCGCGTCAGCGGATGGCGCGCCTGCGCCTCGAAGCTGCGCTGCAGTTCCTCGCGCCACCACTGCAGCTTGCCGGCCGCGACGGCCGCATCGGGCAGATGGAAGACGGCCTGGGTCAGCTCGTGCGCAATCGCTTCGAACATCAGCGCTGCCGGCGCCTGTCGTTGCAGCAGCGGTCCGGCGATGCGGAATTCCGCATACGCCTGTTCGAGCTTCGCGACGAAGCTCGCGACGTCGGCGGGCTGCGCGTTCACGTGTCCAGCTGCAGCGCCTGCTGCAGAGCCTGCGCCGTCGGCGCGACCCAGTCGGCGGCCCAGGCGTGGGGATCCTCGCCGTCGAGATAGCCCCAGGCCGCGGCGACCGTGTACAGGCCCGCGGCGCGGCCGGCTTCGATGTCGCGCAGGTCGTCGCCGACGTAGACGCAGTGCTGCGGCGCGACGCCGGCGAGTTCGCAGGCATGCCGCACGGGCGCCGGATCGGGCTTGCGCACGGCGAGGCAGTCGCCGCTGACCAGCGCTGCGCTGCGCCGGGACCAGCCGAGCCGCTCCAGCAGCGGCCGCGCGAGCCAGCCGGGCTTGTTGGTGACCACGCCCCAGCGCGCACCGCGCGCCTCGATCGCGCCGATCAGAGTTTCGATGCCGTCGAACGGCCGCGACAAGCCGGCGATGTCGGCCGCATAGATATCGAGAAACCGCGGCAGCAGCGCCTCGTAGCGCGGCTCGTCCAGGCCCGGCAGGCCGCGGCGCAGCATCGCGCGGCCGCCCTTGGACACGGCCGCGCGGACCGCCGCGGCATCGGGCTCGGCGGCGCCGAGCTCGAGGCAGAGCCGCTGCATCGCGGCGACCAGATCCGGGGCCGAGTCGACGAGCGTACCGTCGAGATCGAACAGCACCGCCTGCAGCTCGCGGTCACGCCACTTCATGCGGGTTTGCGCGCGCTGGCCAGGTAATTGACCGCGACCGAGTCGACCAGCCGCGCGCGCCGCGTCAGCGGGTTGTATTCGAGGCCGCGCAGGTCGTCGAGCTCCAGCCCGCTCGCGCGCAGCGCCGCGGCGAGCTCGCTGGGCCGGATGAACTGGCGGTAGTGATGCGTGCCGCGCGGCAGCAGGCGCAGCAGGTATTCCGCGCCGACGATGCCGAGCGCGAAGGCCTGCGGCGTGCGGTTCAGGGTCGAGGCGAACCAGCGGCCGCCGGGCTTGAGCAGGCGTGTGCAGGCGTCGACGATGCTGGCCGGATCCGGCACGTGCTCGAGCATTTCCATGCAGGTGATCGCATCGAAGCTGCCGGGCTGCTGCTCGGCCAACGCCTCGGCGCTGATCTCGCGATAGTCGACCTTGAGGCCGGACTCGTACAGGTGCAGCCGCGCGACGTCGAGCACCCCCGGCGCCAGGTCGATGGCTGTGACGTCGGCGCCGGCCGCGGCCAGCGCCTCGCTGAGCAGTCCGCCGCCGCAGCCGACGTCGAGCACGCGCGCGCCGCGCAAGCTCACGCGCTCGGCCACGTAGGCCAGGCGCACGGGATTCAGGTCGTGCAGCGGACGGGATTCACCGTCGGGGTCCCACCACCGGCTGGCCAGCCGGTCGAACTTGGCCGTTTCGCTGCGATCGACGTTTTCGCTGACTGTCATGTTCGTAAGTTCCGTTGATACGCGTACCGCACGATGTACCACGCCGGCCGCGGCGCGTACCGCGGCGCTTGGCCGCAGCTCAGCCGCGCAGCCGCTCGCCCCATTCGCGCGCCTTGGCGCGCAGCGCGGCGGGATCCATGTCGACGAGCGCGCCGTCGACGAGCTTCGGCACGCCGGCGATCCAGACGTCGCTGACGTGCTGGCGGCCGCCCGCGTAGACGAGCTGGGAGATCACGTTGAACACCGGCAGCAGCTCCAGCGCGTCGAGACGGACCGCGGCGAGATCGGCGGCCTTGCCCGGTTCGATCGAGCCGATGCGCTCGCCCCAGCCCAGCGCCTTGGCCGCATTCAACGTGGCCGCGCGCAGCGCGAACGCCGCATCGAACGCGCTCGCGTCGCCGGACACGCCCTTGGCCAGCAGCGCCGCCGTGCGCATCTCGCCGAACATGTCGAGATCGTTGTTGCTGGCGCAGCCGTCGGTGCCGAGCGCGACGTTGACGCCGGCGCGACGCAGGGCCTCGGACGGACAGAAGCCGCTCGCGAGCTTGAGGTTGGATTCGGGACAGTGCACGACCGAGACGCCGGCTTCGGCGCAGAGGCGGATCTCGTGCTCGTCGAGCTGGGTCATGTGCACGGCGATCAGGTGATCGTTGACGAGACCCAGCCCCTGCAGCCGCGCAAGCGGACGTACGCCGTGCTCGCGACGCGAGTCCTCGACTTCCTGCGCGGTCTCGTGCACGTGTACGTGCACCGGCACGTCGAGCTGATCCGACAGCATGCGCACGCGCTCGAAACTCTCGTTGCCGACCGTATACGGCGCATGCGGCGCGAAGGCCGTGCCGATCAGGCCGTCGCCGCGGTATTCGTCGTGCACCGCGAGTGCCTTGTCGAAATATTCCTCGCGCGTGCGCGCCCAGGCGCTCGGGAATTCGATGACCGGCAGGCCGACCAGGGCGCGGAAGCCGTGCCGGCGATAGGTCGCGGCCTGGGCATCGGGAAAGAAGTAGTTCTCGTTGCAGCAGGTCGTGCCGCCGCGCAGCATCTCGGCGATCGCGAGCTCGACGCCGTCGTGCACGAACTCGGCGCTCATGGCGCGCGCCTCGGCCGGCCAGATGTGCTCGCGCAGCCAGGTCATCAGCGGCAGATCGTCGGCGATTCCGCGCATCAGGGTCATCGGGTTGTGTGTGTGCGCGTTGACCAAGCCCGGGATCAGCACGTGCTCATCGAGCACGCGGACCGCGCGCGGCGCGTACCTGCGCTGCGCCGCGGCGATGTCGAGCAGCTCGCGTACCCGGCCGCCGTCGACGACGACGGCCTGCCGCTCCAGCACCACGCCGTGCGGCTCGACCGGCACCACCCAGCGGGCTTCGATGACGCTGTCGACGGGAATCGGCTCGATGCTGCTCACACCCTGCTCCTGCTCTGGCGATCCGCGCATGATGGGGGCGGATACGAAAAAGGGAAACCCGGCCGGGTTTCCCTTTCGCGGCACCCCGAAAGTTTTTCGAGGTGCCCTTCGTCCGCCGCGGCGAGCAATCGTGCTTACTTGACGCGCGAGACGTATTCGCCGGTGCGCGTGTCGACGCGGATCTTCTCGCCCTGCGCCACGAACAGCGGCACGCGCACGACGGCGCCGGTTTCGAGCTTGGCCGGCTTGCCGCCGCCGCCCGAGGTGTCGCCGCGGACGCCCGGATCGGTCTCGGTGATTTCCAGTTCGACGAAGTTCGGCGCCGCGACGGTCAGCGGCGAGCCGTTCCACAGGGTGACCACGCAGGTCTCATTGCCCTTGAGCCACTTGGCTGCGTCGGCCATGGCGGCTTCCTCGGCGCCGACCTGCTCGTGGGTTTCCGGATGCATGAAGTGCCAGAACTCGCCGTCGGAATACAGGTATTCCATGTCGGTGTCGACGACGTCGGCGGCCTCGACCGAGTCGGTCGCCTTCATCGTCAGCTCGACGACACGACCCGACTTGATGTTGCGGTAGCGCACGCGGGTGAAGGCCTGACCCTTGCCCGGCTTGACGTACTCGGTGTCGGTGATGACGCACGGCTCGTTGTTGACGATGATCTTCATGCCGTTCTTGACGTCATTCATGCCATAGCTGGCCATGGGTCACTCCTAGCGAAAGGGAATTGCCGCGGTTCTGCGGCTACAATGGTCGACTGGCCGTAAAGCCGGAAACTAGCCCGCGATGATAACCGCTAACCGCCTGCCCGCGCAGCTTCCGCCGCCGCGCTGGCAGCAGCTCTGGCGCGAATCGGTCACCGATCCGCTGGAACTGCTGCGCCTGCTCGGCCTGGAAGCCCAGGCCGGCCGCCTGCTGCCCGGCGCCGACACCGGCTTCGCCCTGCGCGTGCCGCGCGGCTTCGTCGCGCGCATGCGGGCCGGCGACCCGGCCGACCCGCTGCTGCGCCAGGTGCTGCCGCTCGCGGCCGAGCTGGC
>NZ_JANFVR010000374.1 GCF_024609805.1 Tahibacter caeni
GTTGCGAATTGGCCGCGGCCGCGCGGCCGCCGCGCTCGCGCTCGCGCTCGCGCTGGCCCTGGCCGCGCCGCTGGCCCAGGCCGTCCATCTGAATCCGCGCGGTCACGGCCAGGTGCTGATCTTTCCGTACTACACGGCGAACGCCGGCTACAACACCTTGCTGTCGCTGGTCAACGACAGCGCGCAGACCAAGGCGTTGAAGCTGCGCTTCCACGAAGGCCACAACGGCCGCGTCGTGTTCTCGGCCAATCTCTATCTCGCGCCGCACGACGTCTGGACCGGCGGCGTGTTCGCCGCGGCCGACGGCCGCGCTGCGCTGGTCACCGGCGACAATTCCTGCGCCGTGCCGGACCTGCGCAACGCGCCGGGTCTGCCGGAGCTGCCGGACGGACGCAGCTACACGCCGTTCAGTACCGCCGACTTCAGCGGCGCGCGTGCCGACGGCGGACCGGCCGATGCGGAGCGCACGCGCGAGGGCCACGTCGAGGTCATCGAGATGGGCAAGCTCTCCGGCGCCTCGGCCGAGGCGGCCGCGTTCACGCTGAGCAACGGCCGGCTGCATCCGGTCGCGTGTGCGCGGCTCCTCGACGCCTGGCGGCCGGCCGGCTACTGGGCGACGAACGCGTCGACCGACGTGGCCGCGCCCGGTGGCGGCCTTTACGGCAACGCGACGATCGTCGACGTCGCCGAAGGCCTCGTGTTCACTCTGCCGGCGACCGCGCTCGACGGCTTCAGCGTGCGCAGCCAGCATTCCGCACCCGACAGCGCGCATCCGGATCTCGCGGACGCGGTCAGCGACGCGGCCAGCGGCGCGGTCACGGCGCAGGTCTCGCTCGGCACGCGCACGGTCAGCGCGACGTATCCGGCCGCGCGCGCGATCGACGCGGTCAGCGCCGTGCTCGCCACGCCGTACAGCGCCGGCGAATCGGTCTGGTCGCACAACTCCGACGCATTGACCGAGTGGATCATCGCGGCGCCGACCAAGCGCTTCTACGTCGATCCGACCCTGCAGAACGCCGGCCTCGGCGGCGCGCCGTTCGACGCGCGCAACGGCGACCAGAGCGGCGGCCGCGCGTGCCAGCAGTATCCGGGCGACTACGCGCTGAGCCGCTACGACCGCTCGACGGACACGATGCTCGAGTTCGGCGCGCCGGCGCCGCAGAGTGCGCTGTGCTACGACACGACGATCGTGGCCGTCGGCGGGCCGAACCTCGGCACGCAGTCGCCGGTGCTGGGCTCGCGCACGCAGAGCGTCGTCGGTGCATTCGAGGAAGGCACGGTCAGCTTCGGCTGGGATACGGCGACGGCGCCGGCACAGAACGGCGAGCGCTTCCGCGGCCTGCCGCTGATCGGCTGGCAGCTCGTCAACTACTTCAATGGCAACGTCGGCGCGGTGATGTCGAACTACAGCGCCGTCGCGCCGTTGCGCGGCGACGCGGTCTGCACGCGCAACGGCGCGGACTGCTGAGCCGCTGCCGGCTCCGCTTCGGGAGCGGCAGCGCGGTCACGCCGCAGCGGACACGGACAGGTCCGCTGCGGCGTCGCCCGCGGCTTACGGAATCACGATCTCGGCGCCGCTGCGATCGTAGGCGTAGTCGAGCACGGTGGCCGGGAAGCCGGCGCCGCTGCCGGCCTGCAGATGCACGTAGCCGTAATTGAGCCGGCCGGTCTGCTCGTTGTAGAAGGCCAGGCCCAGGTAGCCGGTCGCGCCGGGCAGCCAGTTGTCGAGCGGGCCCGAGTTCGGCGCGTACCAGATCGTGCCCTGCGGGCCGATGCGCGCGCCGCTCTGCAGCACCGAGAAATGCACGCCGCCGGTCGTCGTCACGTCGATCAGGCCGCCGACGGCCGCCTGGGGCACGAGGTCGGCATACCAGTAGACGTGCAGCGAGGGACCGGTTTCTTCTGTCGCCGAATACAGATTGATGTCGGCGACGGTGCCGGCGCTCCAGGGGCCGTGCGCACCGGTCACGAGATCGATCGCGATGCCGTCCAGGTCGGCCGGCACGGGCCAGTTCAGCGGGCCGCTGGCGATCACGTTGCCGGCCGGGACGACAGGGCAGGCGCCCGTCTGGCCGGCTTCGAAACCGCCGCAGAACAGGCCGTCGGCCGCCGTCGCCGGCGTCACCGTGACCGACACCGGCAGCTCGAACTGCGCATGCTGCGGATCGTCGGTGGCGATGCAGAGCACGCCCTCGTGCAGGCCCGGCGCCAGGCTGCTGCTGTTCGCCGCGATCCAGAGATCTTTGCTGTAGCCCGGCTCCAGCGCACCCTGGCCCGGCGTCGCGCTGAGCCAGGCCGCGCCGCCCGGCGCGTCGCAGTTGCTCGCCGCCAGATGCGCCGAGAAGCTCAGCGCGGCGGTGCCGTCGTTGGCGAGATTCAGCGGCACCGCCGTCGTGGCGCCGGCCGGCACGGTCAGCGCGAGCTGCACCGCGGACACGGCCGCCGCGGGGCCGGAGGCGCCGGCCGGTCCGAGCCGCACCGAGTCGATCCACCAGCCGTTCGGCGCGGGCGCCGTGGACGAGGAGTCGGTGCCGAAGCGCCAGCGCAACTGCACGATGCGGCCGACGGCGGCGGCCGGCAGGGTCACGCGCGTGTGCACGAACGTGTCCTGGCTGCGTCCGGCCCAGGCGTTGCGCTGGCCGAGCGGATTGCCGCCGCAGCAGGCCGGCAAGGTCGCGGTATAGCCGCCGGAGACGAACTGGCCGCCGGCCGCGAGGATGTCCTGGAACGCGCCGCCGTCGATCGCGATCTCGAGCACGCCGCCGTCGTACGGGCTCGTTTCCAGCGCCCAGCGGTGACGGAACGAGAACTCGTCGCCGACGCCGGCGCGCATCAGCGGCGTGTAGAGGCTGGCCTCGCCGGCGCTTTCGGCCTCGGCCACGTGCGCCGCATTCGGCGCGCTCGCGGCGACGGCCGACTGCGTCGTCCACGGCGCGATGCCGCTGGCCTGCGTGGTCCAGTCCGCCGGCAGCGCCGGCGCCGTCACGTCGTCGAAATTCCAGAACGCGCCGGTGACCGGCGCGGCGGTCGCGATCGACAGCGCCCAGATCTCGCTGCCGCCGTTCGGCGTCGTGCCGAGATGCGTCACCGCGCCGGTCGCCGTGTCGACCGTGTAGACCTGGCCCTGGAACGCGCCGCCGGCGCCGAGCTGGCCGAACGCGGCCCAGTACAGCGTGTCGCTGCGCTTGTCGAAGTCCAGGCCCTGGGCATACGCCGCGTTCACGCCGGTCGGGCCGACGACCTGCACCGCGCCGGTGACCTTGTCGAGCTTGACGAGGTAGTTGTCGTAGGGATCGACCAGGTTGACCGCGTAGATCTCGCCGGCCGAATTGATCGCGATGTCCATGAGCACGTAGTCGCCCGAGGCATTGTCGATCGGCGCGACCAGCTCGACCGCGGCGGTGGCCGGATCGATCGTGTAGAGATGGCAGCCCGCGCCGACCGCATGGTTGCAGGCCGCGGCGAAGACCTTGTCGGTGGTCGGGTCCCATTTCATGCCGACCCAGTACTCGCCGTCGATCGGCGGCACGGCCGGTCCGACGTCGGTCACCGTGCCGTCGGCCGTGCTGATCGTGCGCAGCACGTTGGCGTCGCCGACGAGGTACTGCTTGCCGAAGTCGTTGCGGACGAAGGTGCCGGTCCACAGCTGCGCATCCGCCGGCGACGGGCCGACCTGGGCGAACTGGCCCGGCGAGGATGCGTCGAACGTGGTGTAGCGGCGCGCGAAGCTCAGGGTCATTTCCTGCGCATAGGCCGGTACGGAACCGAGCAGGGCGTGGACGGCGGCCGGCGTGGCGGCGGCCGGCGGCGTCGCCGGCGCGGCGGCCTGGACGTCGGGACCGATACTGCGGCGCGGCGATACGGACGGGGTCTGGCCGGAGGCCGCTGCCGAGGCAGCCAGACCGATCAGCAGGAACAGGGCAGGCGTGGGATAGCGGAGAAGTGTCACGTTCGTTTCCTGGTCGGTGGAAGGGCGCCCGCGAGCCGCGGCGATCTGCCACCGATGACAGCCCAGTGTCGGCGCCGTTGCGCTGCACCGCCATGAGCGATCGATGAGCGATTCCGACTAGCGCTTGAAATCGCTAGTGTTTTTTCTTTTCGGCGGCGTGGCGTCCTCAGTGCGCCGGCCGCGCGGCCGCGGCCAGATCGGCCGGCAACGGCCGCTCGCCGGCCAGCGCACG
>NZ_JANFVR010000375.1 GCF_024609805.1 Tahibacter caeni
GCCGGCAGCGCATCGCCGCGGCGCAGCCAGAACGCGAGCGGTCCCGCCGCGAGCGCCGCATCGGCGGCGAGCACGGCACGCGGCGGCAACAGCAGGGTCAGACGGTTCATGCGACCTCCTCCGACACGCTTACGCCCGCAGCGTACGCGTCAGTCGTAGCGAACCGCCGTGATCTCGTAGCGCTTGACGCCGTTCGGCGCCTGGAATTCGAACGAGTCGCCCTGGCTCTTGCCGATCAGCGCGCGCGCGATCGGCGAGCTGACGGCGATCAGGCGCTGCTTGATGTCGGCTTCGATGTCGCCGACGATCTGATAGGTGACCTGATCGCCCGAGTCCTCGTCCTCGAGCTCGACCGTCGCGCCGAACACGATGCGCGGCCCGGCCTGCAACTTCGACACGTCTATGACCTCGGCGTAGCTCAAGGTCGCTTCCATTTCCTGGATGCGCCCTTCGACGAAACCCTGCTGTTCGCGCGCCGCATGGTATTCGGCGTTTTCCTTGAGGTCGCCGTGCGCGCGGGCCTCGGCGATCGCTTCGATGATGCGCGGGCGGTCGACGGTCTTGAGTTTCTCGAGCTCTTCGCGCAGACGCTCGGCGCCTTTGAGGGTCAAGGGCGGACGCTTCATGCTTTCAGTTCCTTGTGCAGCTCTTGCAGGCTGTTGACGCTGCCGTCGCCGCGATAGTCCAGCGAGTGCAGCAGCGCGCGGGCGCCGGCAATGGTAGTCGAATAGGTGATGCGCTGCTGCAGGGCCTCGCGCCGGATCGAGAACGAGTCCGCGATGGCCTGCTTGCCTTCCGTGGTGTTGACGATGAAGACGATCTCGCCGTTCTTGATCAGGTCGACGACGTGCGGCCGGCCTTCGAGCACCTTGTTCACGCGCTCGCAGGCCAGGCCCTGCGCCTGCAGCCAGTCGCAGGTGCCGCTGGTCGCGACCAGCGAATAGCCGCGGCGCAGCAGGTCCTGCGCGACCGACAGCAGGCGCGGCTTGTCCGGGTCGCGCACCGACACGAACACCTTGCCCTTCGGCGGCGCGCCGATGTTGGCCGCTTCATGGGCGCGCGCGAACGCGGCGCCGAAGCTGCGGCCCACGCCCATGACTTCGCCGGTCGAACGCATCTCGGGGCCGAGGATGGGATCGACGTTCTGGAACTTCAGGAACGGGAAGATCGCTTCCTTGACCGAGTAGTACTGCGGGATGACCTCCTGCGTCGCGCCCTGCGCGGCCAGGCTCTGGCCGACCATGCAACGCGCGGCGATCTTGGCCAGCGCCACGCCGGTAGCCTTGGACACGAACGGCACCGTGCGCGAGGCGCGCGGATTGACCTCGAGGATGAACACCTTGTCGTCCTGGATCGCGAACTGCGTGTTCATGAGGCCGACCACGTCGAGCTCGCGCGCCATCGCGCGGACCTGCTCGCGCAGCTGGTCCTGGATCTCCGGCGACAGCGAGTACGGCGGCAGCGAGCAGGACGAGTCGCCCGAATGCACGCCGGCTTCCTCGATGTGTTCCATGATGCCGCCGATCAGCACGTTGCCCTCGCTGTCGGCGACTATGTCCACGTCGACCTCGACGGCGTTGTCGAGGAAGCGGTCGAGCAGCACCGGCGAATCGTCGGACACGCGCACGGCTTCGGTGATGTAGCGCTTGAGGTCGGCGTCGGAATGCACGACTTCCATCGCGCGGCCGCCGAGCACGTAGCTCGGCCGCACGACCATCGGATAGCCGATCTCGCGCGCGAGCGCGAGCGCCTGGTCGGCCGTGCGCGCGGTGCGGTTCGGCGGCTGGGTCAGGCCGAGCTTGGCCACCATCTGCTGGAAGCGCTCGCGGTCCTCGGCCAGGTCGATCGAGTCCGGCGACGTGCCGATGACCGGCGCGCCGTTGGCTTCGAGCGCGCGCGCGAGCTTCAGCGGCGTCTGGCCGCCGTACTGCACGATGACGCCCTTGGGCTTTTCCTTGTCGATGATCTCGAGCACGTCCTCGAGCGTCAGCGGCTCGAAGTACAGGCGGTCGGACGTGTCGTAGTCGGTGGAGACGGTCTCCGGATTGCAGTTGACCATGATGGTCTCGTAGCCGTCTTCGCGCAGCGCGAGCGCCGCGTGCACGCAGCAGTAGTCGAACTCGATGCCCTGGCCGATGCGGTTCGGACCGCCGCCGAGCACCATGATCTTGTCGCGCGCGCTCGGCTGCGCCTCGCATTCTTCCTCGTAGGTCGAATACAGGTAGGCCGTCGAGGTCGCGAACTCCGCCGCGCAGGAGTCCACGCGCTTGTAGACCGGGCGCACGTTGAACGCGCGGCGCAGGGTGCGCACAGCGTTCTCGTCGGTGCCGAGCAGGCCGGCCAGGCGCGAGTCGGAGAAGCCCTTGCGCTTGAGCCGCAGCAGGCGTGCCGCGTCGATCGCGGCGAGGCCGCGCGCCTTGACCTCGGCCTCGGTGCGGATCAGGTCTTCGATCTGCGCGAGGAACCAGCGGTCGATGCGCGTCAGCGCGTAGATCTCTTCGAGGCTCAGGCCGGCGCGGAAGCCGTCCGCGACGTAGAACACGCGCTCGGGGCCCGGCTCCTTGAGCTCGCGCTTGAGGGTCGCGACGCCTTCGGCGCTCGCGATGTCCACGCGCGTCGGGCTCAGTCCGTCCTTGCCGGTCTCCAGGCCGCGCAACGCCTTCTGCAGCGATTCCTGGAACGTGCGGCCGATGGCCATGACCTCGCCGACCGACTTCATCTGCGTGGTCAGGCGCGCGTCGGCGGCCGGGAACTTCTCGAACGCGAAGCGCGGGATCTTCGTGACCACGTAGTCGATCGACGGCTCGAACGACGCCGGCGTCAGGCCGCCGGTGATCTCGTTGCGCAGTTCGTCGAGCGTGTAGCCGACCGCGAGCTTCGCGGCGACCTTGGCGATCGGGAAGCCCGTGGCCTTGGAGGCCAGCGCCGAGGAGCGCGACACGCGCGGGTTCATCTCGATGACGACGACGCGGCCGTTCTCGGAATTCACGCCGAACTGCACGTTGGAGCCGCCGGTGTCGACGCCGATCTTGCGCAGCACCGCGATCGAGGCGTCGCGCAGGCGCTGGTATTCCTTGTCGGTCAGGGTCTGCGCCGGCGCGACCGTGATCGAGTCGCCGGTGTGCACGCCCATCGGGTCGAGGTTCTCGATCGAGCAGACGATGATGCAGTTGTCCGCCGTGTCGCGGACCACTTCCATCTCGAATTCCTTCCAGCCGAGCACCGATTCCTCGACGAGCACCTCGCCTACCGGCGACAGCTCCAGGCCGCGGCTGACGATCTCGACGAATTCCTCGCGGTTGTAGGCGATGCCGCCGCCGGAGCCGCCGAGCGTGAACGACGGCCGGATGATGGTCGGGAAGCCGACCTTGGTCTGAGCTTCGAGCGCCTGCTCCAGCGTGCGCGCGATTTCCGCACGCGGGCATTCCAGGCCGATGTCCTTCATCGCGTGGCGGAACAGCTCGCGGTCCTCGGCCATGCGGATGGCCTCGCGCGACGCGCCGATCAGTTCGACGCCGTGTCTTTCGAGCACGCCCTTGTCGGCCAGCTCCAGCGCACAGTTCAGCGCGGTCTGTCCGCCCATGGTCGGCAGCAGCGCGTCGGGCTTTTCCTTGACGATGATGCGCTCGACCGTGTCCGGATTGATCGGCTCGATGTAGACCGCGTCGGCAGTCTCCGGGTCGGTCATGATCGTGGCCGGATTCGAGTTGACCAGCACGACGCGGAAGCCTTCCTGCTTGAGCGCCTTGCAGGCTTGCGCGCCGGAATAGTCGAACTCGCAGGCCTGGCCGATGACGATGGGGCCGGCGCCGATGATCAGGATGGTCTTGAGATCAGTTCTTTTGGGCACTGTCGCCTCCGGGTGGCGTGTCGGCTCCGGCGACGACTTCGGCGTCGCGCACGGAGCTGGAAGGAATGTCGAATTCGACGCCGCCGTCGTGCGGCGCGAGCTGCAGGCGCAGGGCCGCGCGCGAGTAGCGCACGAGCTTGCCGGCGCGGCGCGAGCCCAGGGTCGTACGCACGACCACGTCTTCGCCGAGGTGGGCGCCGAGCTGTTCGTAGCTGACGACGGCCACGGCCGGTTCGTGCGCCGCCACCGGCAGGACGGCGCCGGCGGCGG
>NZ_JANFVR010000376.1 GCF_024609805.1 Tahibacter caeni
AGCCGGGGCATTGCGGCGATTCGCGGACTCCCGGCCGGGCCGGGCATGGTGCGGCCGCCGGGCCCGCCGCGGCGGCGCACCCTGCCGCCCGGCCCCGACCTCAACGCAGGCTCGGCGCATCGGTTGACGTGTCCGGTCCTGAACCGAGCGCAGACGGCTTCATGGAAGTTGGCGCAACCTTCTGTTACAACGCGGTTTGCCGCATCTGGCCACCTGAAAGGCCGAGGAGAACGTCATGACATTCCGCCTGTTCCCGCTGCTCGTCGCCCTGGGTCTGGCCGTCGTCGCCAGCAATGCCGGCGCCGACACCTTGCTGATGGAACGCACCCAGAAGGAATCCAGCATGTCCATGCCCACGCGCGGCATGAGCATGGCCCAGGTCGAGAGCCGCTACGGCGCGCCGCTCGCGAAGCTCGATCCGCGCGGCGGCGGCAAGCCGCAGCATCCGGTCATCAATCGCTGGGAATACGACAACTTCATCGTCTACTTCGAGCGCAGCCACGTCATCGATTCGGTGGCCAAGCGCGCCGGCAGCACCGAGATCGGCCCCAAGTCCAGGCATTGAACGCCGCCGCCGGCGCTCCGGTGCGCGCCGGCGCAGCTCCCGCCAAGCCCTTGTCCGACAACGGCTTGGTCCGCGCCCCCTGCTCCGCTATGCTGCGCGATTCCGCGACGCGCCGGAGCCGATGCCGACGCGCCGCGCATGTCCTGATCTGGAAGGAATGCCCTGGTGACGTCCACTACCGCATTGCGCCTGCCTGCCGAGTGGGAGGCGCAGTCCGCCGTTCTGCTGGCCTGGCCCCATGCCGACACCGACTGGGCCGAGCGCCTGGCCGATGTCGAAACGACCTATACGGCACTGATCACGGCGATCACGCGCTTCGAGACCGCGATCGTCTGCGTCGCCGACGCGACGGTGCGTGCGCGCGCCGAAAACCTGCTGCGTGAAGCCGGCGCCGATGCGGCGCGACTGCGCTTCATCGAGATCGAATACGACGACACCTGGCTGCGCGACTCGGGCCCGATCACCCTGTTCGACGGCAAGCACTACCAGCTGACCGACTTCCGCTTCACCGGCTGGGGCGGCAAGTTCGAAGCCGGCCGCGACGACCGCCTCGTGCAGGGACTGATCGCGCGCGGCCTGTTCGTGCCGGCCGCGCACCGGCGCATCGACTGGGCGCTGGAAGGCGGCGGCATCGAATCCGACGGCGCCGGCACGATACTGACGACCTGGAAATGCCTGAGCCAGCGCCATCCGCAGCTCAGCCGCGCGCAGATGGCCCGGGCGCTGACCGACGGCCTCGAAGCACGCCGCATTCTCTGGCTCGACCGCGGCTATCTCGAAGGCGACGACACCGACGCGCACATCGACACGCTCGCGCGCTTCGCGCCGGACGACGCCATCGTCTATCAGGGATGCGACGATCCGGACGACGTGCACTACGCCGAGCTCAATGCGATGGCCGAAGAGCTCGCCGCGCTGCGCACGGCCGACGGCAAGCCTTACCGCCTGCACGCGCTGCCCTGGGCGAAGCCGATACGCGACGACGGCCGCCGCCTCGCGGCCTCGTACGCGAACTACCTGATCGTCAACGGCGCGGTGCTGATTCCGGGCTACGGCGATCCGGCCGATGCGGAGGCCGCGCGTGTCATCGCCGCGGCGCATCCGGGCCGCACCATTGTGCAGATCCCGTGCCGCCCCCTTATCTGGCAGAACGGCAGCCTCCACTGCGTGACCATGCAGCTGCCCAAAGGAGTCGTCGCATGAAATCGCAGACCTTGCGCGTGGCGCTGCTGCAGGAAACCGACCGTGGCAGCGTCGCCGCGAATCTCGACGCCGTCGAAGCCGGCCTGCGCGAAGCGGCCGCGGCCGGCGCGCAGCTCGTGCTGCTGCAGGAGCTGCACAATGGGCCGTATTTCTGCCAGCACGAAAGCATCGACGAGTTCGACCGCGCCGAAGCGATTCCCGGTCCGTCGACCGAGCGCATCGGCGCGCTGGCCGAGCAACTGAAGCTCGTCGTCGTCGCGTCGCTGTTCGAGCGCCGCGCGGCCGGTCTGTACCACAACACCGCCGTCGTGTTCGACCGTTCGCGCGCGATCGCCGGGCGCTATCGCAAGATGCACATTCCCGACGATCCGGCGTTCTACGAAAAGTTCTATTTCACGCCGGGCGATCTCGGCTTCGAGCCGGTGCAGACCTCGGTCGGCCGTCTCGGCGTGCTGGTCTGCTGGGACCAGTGGTATCCCGAAGGTGCGCGCCTGATGGCGCTGGCCGGCGCGGAACTGCTGCTATACCCGACCGCGATCGGCTGGGATCCGCAGGACGAGGCGGCCGAGAAGCAGCGCCAGCGCGAAGCCTGGATCACCGTGCAGCGCGGCCACGCGGTCGCCAACGGCATTCCGCTGCTGGCCTGCAACCGCACCGGCTTCGAGGCGGCGCCCGACGGCGGCCGCGGCATCCAGTTCTGGGGCACGAGCTTCGTCGCCGGACCGCAGGGCGAGTTCCTCGCGCAGGCCGGCAGCGACGCGCGCGAGCTGCTCGTCGCCGACATCGATCTGAAGCGCAGCGAGCAGGTGCGCCGCATCTGGCCGTTCCTGCGCGACCGCCGCATCGACGCGTACGGCGATCTGCTGCGCCGCTTCCGCGACTGAGGCCCGGCACGCGCCGAAACACCGACGCGGCGAGGCCACGCTCCCGCCGCCTTCCTCCACTCTTTCGACCACGATTCGCGGCGCTCGCACCATCCCTTGACCCGGGAACGCGCAGGCGTCAAAACGATTCCGACGTTCCGACACCGCCTCCTTCATGACGACCGAAGACCCCCGCCCGGAAGATTTCGGGCCGCCCGACCCGCTGCAGGACCAGCCGATACGCCGCGTGACGCTGAACGACACCGAGTTCGTCCTGCTCGGCACGGCGCACGTTTCGCGCGCGAGCGTCGCCGCCGTGCAGGCGCTGATCGAGCGCGAGCCGTTCGACGCGGTCGCCGTGGAGCTCGACACGAACCGCCACGCGTCGATGCGCGATCCGGAACTGTTGCGAAAAATGGATTTGTTCCAGGTCATCCGCCAGGGCAAGGCCGGTCTCGTCGCGGCCAATCTGGCCCTGTCGGCGTTCCAGCGCCGTCTCGCCGAGCAATACGGCATCGAGGCCGGCGCCGAGCTCAAGGCCGCGTTCGAGGCGGCCGAGGCGCGCGCCATTCCGGTCTGGCTGATCGACCGCGACATCGGCGTCACGCTCAAGCGCGCCTACCGCAGCGTCGGCTTCTGGGACCGCATGGGCATACTCAGCGGCCTCGGTGCGAGCGTGCTGTCCAGCGAGGAAATCGGCGAACAGGACATCGAGAAGCTCAAGCGCGGCGACATGCTCGAAAGCGCGTTCTCGGAGTTCGCGAAGGAGTCCGAGCCGCTGTACCGCAGCCTGATCGCCGAACGCGACAGCTACATGGCCGCGCGCCTGCGCGAGGAGCAGATCAAGACGCCGGTGCGGCGCGTGCTCGCCGTCGTCGGCGCCGGCCACCTGGGCGGGCTCGAGCGCGAACTAGCCGAACAGAAGACGCCGCCCGTCGCGCTGCGCGCGACCCTGGACACCGTGCCGCCGGGCGCGCGCTGGCCGAAATGGCTCGCGCTGGGCCTGTTCGCCGCGATCGCCGTCGCCGTCGTGCTGCTGTTCAAGCGCGACGCCGCGCTCGGCACCGACGCGCTGCGCGACTGGATCCTCTGGACCGGCGGCCTGGCCGGCCTCGGCGCGCTGCTCGGCGGCGGCCATCCGCTGTCGGTGCTCGCCGCGGCCGTCGTCGCGCCGCTGAAACCGTTCCGGCCCGGCATTCCGCCGGGCGTGGCCAGCGCCGGCGTCGAGGTCTGGCTGCGCAAGCCGCGCGTCGCCGATTTCGACAGCCTGCGCCACGACGTCAGCGTCTGGACCGGCTGGTGGAAAAATCGCATTTCGCGCACCTTGCTGGTTTTTCTGCTGACCAATTTCGGCGGCATGATCGGCGTCTGGCTCGCCGGATTCCGCATTCTCAAGAGCCTGACTTGAGCACGCATCGGACAGGCGCCGGCGCCACGCCGGTCGTTGCCCGCGATGCGGCCCGGCGAGCCGCCGCCGGCTCGCGCCGCGAAACCGCCGGC
>NZ_JANFVR010000377.1 GCF_024609805.1 Tahibacter caeni
GTGTGCTCTTCCGATCTCGCCGGCGCGGCCGGACGGGGCGCGGCCGGGGCCGGCGTCTGCGCGGCGGCGAAGCCGGCGCAGGTGGTCAGCAGGAGACTGGCGAGCAGGTTCAAGCGATACGACATGATTCTTCCGTACAGGTGGGCCGGCCGGGACCGGCGTTCAAAGAAAACGGCAAAGCCGGAACGTGCTTTTGCGTTCGCCGCGCGTTCCGCGTCAAGAGGGCGGGCGCCCGCCGGTTTGCCGGCGTTCGGCCACGGCGGCCGCGGCGCGGTGCGGGACGGAAAGGCCGGGTTCGCCACGTCAGTCGATGGCGACGCGCGCTTCGCCGAGGCCGAGCCGGCGCAGGGCCTGGGTCAGGCGGTCGGCTTCATCCACGTCGCGCAGCGGGCCCAGCCGTACGCGACGCACGCTGCGGCCGTTGACCGAGGCCTCGACCACGCGCACGTCGCCGAGCCTGGCCGCCGCGACGCGCTGCGCCGCGCGGTCCGCATTGGCCTGTTCGCCGAATGCGCCGATCTGCAGATAGATGCGCGGCTGCGCCGTCGCGTTCGCGTCGGCCACGGCGGTCGCCGGCGCCGTGGCCCTGGGGCTGACCGGCGTGGTCTTCGGCTGCGGGCGCGGCGGCGTCTTGGCGATGGTCGCGGTGCGCTGTTCGGGTTCGGCTTCGCCGGGCATCAGCGCGCGTACCTCGACGAGACCGGTGCCCTTCGGCCAGACGCCGATCTTGACCGCGGCCGCATAGGACAGGTCGATCAGCCGGTTGTCGTGAAACGGACCGCGGTCGTTGATGCGCACGACCACGCTCTTGCCGTTCTCCAGGTTCGTCACGCGCGCCCAGCTCGGCAGCGGCAGCGACTTGTGCGCGGCGGTAAATTTATACATGTCGTAGGGCTCGAAGCTCGACGTCATGTAGCCGTGGAACTTGTTGCCGTACCACGACGAAATGCCGCGCTCGACGTAGCCGCGCGCGGTCGGCAGCACTTCGTAGCTGCGGCCGAGCACGCTGTACGGCGTGCGGTTGCCGTAGCGCGACGGCGGCTCGTTGCGGGGTTCGGGTTCTTCGATACGACTGACATCGACTGCCTCGCGCGGACCGTCGTCCTGGGCCTGGCGATAGCGTTCCGCCTGGCTGAGGCGCGTTTCGGGCAGATCCGGGGCGTATTGCGGCGTGTTGCCGGTCTGGGTCGGGCGCTGCGCCGCCGGCGGTTCGGGGCGATGGCTTTTCCTGCCGCCGCAGCCGGCGAGCAGCGCGATCGCGAGCAGCAGCAGCGCGCGCTTCACGGCGCGGTGTCCTCGGCGGCGCCGGCGGCGATCTGCTCGGCCAGCTGCTTGACCGCCATCGCGTACATCGGGCTGCGGTTGTAGCGCGTGATCACGTAGAAGTTCTGGAACGTGATCCAGTATTCCGGACCGTCCTCGCCGTCGAGCTTGAGCAAGGTGGCCGGCCGCTGCAGGTCGAACTTCTCGGCCGGTTCGTAGCCCCAGGCGATCAGCTGTTCCAGCGGATAGACCGGCTCGCTGTTGGCCGGCGTGATCTCGCGCGCGCCCTCGGCCGGCTGCACGCGCACGGCGACCGGACCGTTCTGCTCCCAGCCGTGGCCTTCGAAATAGCAGGCGATGCTCGCGACGATGTCGGGCAGCGAATTCCAGAGGTCGATGCGCTCGTCGCCGTCGTAGTCGCGCGCGAACTTCGCGATCGAGCTCGGCATGAACTGGCCCCAGCCCATGGCGCCGGCGTAGGAGCCGCGCAGCTCCTCGATCGGATAGGCCAGGTGGCCGTCGTTGAGCCGCAGCAGCTGCGACAGCTCGCCGCGGAAGAACTTCTCGCGCGGCGGATAGTGGAAGGCCAGGGTGCTCAGCGCGTCGAGCACGCGGTATTTGCCGGTGATCTTTCCGTAGCTGGTTTCCACGCCGATGATCGCGACGACGACGCTCGGCGCGACCTGGAACTCTGCGGCGGCCTTGTCGATCAGCGCGCGATTGTCGCGGTAGAACGCGATGCCGCCGTCGCGGCGCTGCGCGGTCAGGAAGATCGGGCGGTACTCCTTCCACGGCTTGACCGCTTCGGCCGGCCGCGAGATCGCGTCGATGATGCCTTGCTGGAATTCCGCCTTGGCGAGGATCGCGAGTACGGAGTCGGTGTCCAGGCCGTAGTCGCGCGCCTGCTCTTCGGCGAAGGCGCGTTCGGCCGCGCTGGGCGGGGTCGCTTCGGACGCGGAGGCGGAAGGGCCGGGGACGGCGAGCAGCAGGCCCGCCACGGCAGAGAACACTCGGGAAAACGCGGGCATCGAAGCGCCTGGCCACTCGTCTACGCAAACGGGCGCTAGGGTAGCACGCGCATCGCGGACCCAAACCGGCGCCGCAATCACGGTTCCGCCCGCAGGTGCGCGCTCAGCGCAGCAGGCGTAGCGCGGAGGCCTTTTCCAGCAGAGCCTTGATGTCGTCGCGCCAGCGCCGCGCCGCCGGCGGCGCCTCGGGCGGCCCCTGCAGCGGTTCGGCCTTGGGCGTGGCGACCTGGCCTTCCTGGGCATAGCGCAAGGCGTCGATCGCGAGCCGGTCCCAGCGCAGGAACTGGGCCACCGGCACGAGCACCCAGGGACTGCGTTCGCCGGCCTGTCCCAACGGCGCCCAGGCCGTCGCGCCCGGCAGGGCCAGCGCCTGTTCGCGCGCGCGGCCCTGCAGGCGGAACGCCATGCCGGGCAGCATGTAGAACAGAAACGCCGTGCCGTTCACCTGCACCGAGGGCTTACCGTAGAGGCTGCCGGCGACGGCGTCGTGCTCGCGCGCCATGAAGTCGGAGATGGTGTCGTAGCGGGTGCGGGCGTTGGCCATCTCTGCGCATGCCTCCCTGAACGATGCGGACGCGGCCGTCCGGCGGTGCCGCGCCGATGCTACGCCCATTTGGCCGCGGTCGCGTGGGCCGCTCAGCGCACGAGCTTGCGGTGCGCGTGAATCGACATCAGCACGCCGAAGCCGGTCAGCAGGCTGACGGCGGAGGTGCCGCCGTAGCTCACGAGCGGCAGCGGTACGCCGACGACGGGCAGCAGGCCGGTGATCATGCCGCCGTTGACCATGACGTAGACGAAGAACGACATGCCGATCGAGCCGGCGAGCAGGCGCGAATAGGTGTCGCGCGCGTTGGCCGCGATCCACAGGCTGCGGCCGATGATGAACACGTACAGCGAGATCAGCAGCAGCACGCCGATGAGGCCGAATTCCTCGCTGAACACCGAGAACACGAAGTCGGTCGTGTGCTCGGGCAGGAATTCCAGGCGCGACTGGCTGCCCTGGTGCCAGCCCTTGCCGAATACGCCGCCGGCGCCGACGGCGATCTCGGACTGGATGATGTGCCAGCCGTTGCCGAGCGGGTCGGATTCGGGGTTCATGAACATGCGCACGCGGTTGCGCTGGTATTCGTGCAGGAAATGCCAGGCCACCGGCGCGGCTGCGCCGGCCAGGCCGAGCAGGCTGCCGATGCGCCACCAGGACAGGCCCGACAGGAACAGCGCGAATGCGCCGCTCGCGGCGACGAGCAGCGAGGTGCCGAGGTCCGGCTGTTCGGCGATCAGGCCGGCCGGGACGCCGATGATCACGGCGACGGCGAACAGGTCGCGCCAGCCCGGCGGCAGAGTCCGCGCATGCAGGTACCAGGCGACCATCATAGGCGTCGCGAGCTTGAGCAGCTCCGACGGCTGGAAGCGCACGACCTTGAGATCGAGCCAGCGGTTGGAACCGCGCCCTTCGCCGACGAGTTCGACGAGCACGAGCAGCACGACGCCGACGACGTAGAACCACGGCGTCCAGTTGCGCAGGCTCGACGGCGGAATGCGCGACATGACGATCAGCGCGACGCCGCCCATCAGGAAGCGCGCACCCTGGTTCAGTACGATTGACGCGTCCTTGTCGCCGGCGCTGTACAGCGTGACGAGGCCTATGCAGCCGACGAGCATCAGCGCGAGCAGCAGGGGCAGGTCGACGTGCGGGCGGCGCAGCTGCGCCTTGGCCGTCGCGGCGATGCGGTCGAGGCTCAGCGCCATCAGCGTCCGGCTCCCGCGGCCGGCCGCACCGCGGCTGCCGTCGTCGTCGTGGTGGGGGCCGCGGCCGCCGGAACCGCCGCCGGCTG
>NZ_JANFVR010000378.1 GCF_024609805.1 Tahibacter caeni
CGGCAGCGCCTGCGCCGCCGCGCGGCGCACGGCGCGCTCGCCGGCGTCCGCGGCGATCTCGCGTTCGAAGTCGAGCTGGCGGTTCAGATGATCGCTCGTGCGCTGCCAGTCGCGGCCGGCGGCTTCGTCGGCGAAGCGGCGCAGCGCCGGCGAATCGGGCCGGCGCCGCGCGATCCAGCGCAGGAGTATCGCGATGAACGGCACGAGCGCGACGCCGAGCGCGACGTTCACGGCGGTCACGCTGAACGGCAGCCGGCGCAGCAGGTCGACGCCGACCAGGCCTTTGACGAGCACGAAGATCAGCGGCAGCCACAGCAGCACCGACAATTGCGCGATCAGGCGGACGATCTGCAGGCGGCGCTCGCGCAGTTCGTCGTACTCGGCGCGCAGCCGCGTCAGCGGCTCGGCGAAATCGATGCGGCCGAGCGCCAGCCATTCGCGCAGGTCTACGATGCCGACGGCCAGCAGCAACAGCGCGAACGGCAGCGCCAGCAGCACGTAGGCCGGATCGGCCGCGTTCGCGCGCAGGAACATCAGGACGGCGGCGAACGCGGCGCCGCCGAGCAGCAATGCGCCGAGGCGGCGATTGCGCTGGCGCACGAGCGCCGTCGCGGTCTGCGCGGTCAGCCGGCGGCGCACGGCGTCGACGTCGAGCGCGAGCTGCGCGTCGATCGCGCGGCTCTGCTCGGACCAGCGCTGCCGGAGGCGGTCGAAGTCGAGCGTAGTCATAGGTCGTCCTCCGCAGCGGCGTAGGCGCGCTGCAATTTCTGCTTGATGCGGTTGATGCGCGTCGCGACGTTGGTCGCGCTGAGGCCGACGAGTGCCGCGATCTCGTCCTGCGCATGGCCTTCGAGATAGAGCAGGACCAGCGCGCGGTCGAGCTCGTCCAGCTGCGCGATCAGCTGATGCAGGGTGCGCAGGTCGTCGCCTTCCGCGTCGAGCACGCGGTCGGCCGCGGCCAGGTCCATGCCGAAGTCCTCGATCGGCAGCGCGTCGCGGATGCGCCGGCTTTCGCCGCGATAGAACGAGATCGCGACGTTGATCGCGATGCGCTGCATCCAGCCGGCGAACGCGGCGTTGCGGTCGTAGCGCGGCCACGACTGCCACAGCGCGACGATGATGTCCTGGATCAGATCGCCGCGGTCCTCGCGGCGGCTGCAGTAGGCGTTGGCGACCTTGTACAGGATGGCCTTGTGCTGCTGCAGCGCGGCGAGGAAGGCGTCGTCGCTCGGTGTCGGAGGCATGGTCCCGTGGATGTGCGGCGGAGCCGGGCCGGCTCCGGCTAGCTTATTCGCCGCGGCGGCCGGAAATATCACGGCGTCACCACGGCGGCCGCGCCGGTGCCGGCGTGGCGCGGCCGGCGGCGGCCGTTGAGCAGCGCGCCGAGCCAGCCGTCGCGCACGAACAGCGCGTAGGCGGCGAGCAGCACGGCCAGGCACAGGGCCAGGCTCAGCGGGTATTCGATCCACCAGGGCCAGGCCAGCTGCGCCGCGGCGACCTGCAGCGCCATGAGCAGCGGCAGATGCAGCAGGTAGATCCAGTACGAGGCGTCGGCGAGGTAGCGCCGGCGTGCATCGAAGGCGTCCGCGTGGCGCAGCGCGGCCCCGGCCGCGGCGAGGCACAGGCTCCAGCCGGCCGCCGCATAGGCGATCGCATACAGCGGCCAGACCGGCGAAGCGTCGGCCTTGGCCAAGGTCGGCAGCGGCCCGGCGAGATACAGGCAGAAGGCGGCGGCCGCGATGCCGACGAGCAGGTGCCGCGGCCAGTCACGCGCGAGCCGCGGCAGCAGGGACGCCGCGGAACGTTGCAGCTGCCAGCCGACGGCGAACGCGAGGCCGAAACCGACCGTCGCGGCGAGGTTCGGATACAGCGACTGATCCGGCGTCGGCACGCCGAACCAGGGCAGCCAGTCCGGCGTGCGCGCGAGGCAGGCGGCCAGCGGCAGGCCCAGCGCCGAGATCGCGCCGGGACGCAGCAGGCGATCGAGCACGGCGCGCGCGGCAGAACCGACGCGGTCGGCCGGATCGAGCCGCGCGAGCAGCGCGCGCCAGACCAGCGCGGCCGCGTAGAACAGCGCGAGCACGTAGAGGAACCACAGGTGGGTCAGCGGAAAATCGTCGGGCGTGAGGCGCGGGCCCGGCGGCGACTCGGCCGGCAGGCTGCCGCCGTTCTTCAGCGCGACCGCGGCGACGACGACGGCGACGATGCCGGTCATCACGAGCGGCCAGAACATCAGCAGCGGCAGCACGATGCGGCGCAGCCGGTCGCGCGCGAACGCGACCGCGCCGAGGCGCGCGACGCCGGCCGCGGCGAAGAAGCCCGCGAGCAGGAAGAACACCGGCATGCGGCAGCAGTGCACGAGATAGAACAGCAGCGCGAGCGCGCGGCTCGGCGCGTCGGCGACGATCCAGTAGCGCTCGGCGCCGGGTAGGTAGGACAGTGCGCCGTGCAGCGCGAGGCCGGCCAGCAAGGCGGCGGCGCGCAGGGTGTCGAACGCGTGCAGGCGCGAGCCGGCCGCCGCGGCCGGGGTCAGGGTCGGGTTCATCGGGAAGTCCGCAGTGATGGGAAGAGCGCGGGGCTCTACGGTTCATTCGCCGCGGCGGGGCGATTTGTCACAGCGGGGCGGGTGCCCGAAGTCTGGGTGTCCCAGGTTCGTTGCCGAGCTGGGCGAAGTTGCGGCCGGCTCGGGGAAACGGGCTCCGAAAACTGGGTGTCCCGAAGATGCGTCTCCCGAAGATGCGCGAGAACTGGGTGTCCCGAAGATGGTTGAGCGGGTGTCCCCAAACTGGGTGTCCTGAAGTGGCTGTCCCAAGGGGGCCGCCGCCGCTGTCCGGCGAGTGGACATCTCCAAACGGGTGTCCTGAAGTCGGAAACCGCCTGTCCCGAAGTCGTTTCGGCGGCAGGCAGCCTCGGAACGACGCGGCGGCGTATTCCGATGGCCGGCCGGTCGTGGGCGAACGCTACGGGTCGCCGCGCTCGGGACGGTGCGCCGGCGTCAGCGCCTGCACGGCCGCGCCTTCGCGCAGCACGGCGGCGGCGCGCGCTTCGTTTTCGCTGCCGACGTAGAACGCATGCGTGTAGTGGCGGCCGTGGAAGTCGGCGACGAAGTGCCAGTAGCCGTGCGGCGCCTCGGCGGGCAGGGTGTGGCTCCAGCTCCAGGCCGTGCCGGCGTAGAAGTCGCGCGGCAGATCCTCGTCGGCGAGGTCGTGCTGCCAGCGCGCGAATTCGCTGCCGTCGGGACGCTGCAGCGCGAACGTCGCGACGTCGCCGCGGCGTTGGTCGCGGAACGACGCGAGCGCATGGAAGGTGGTTCCCGGCGCGATCGCGTCGCTCGCGTAGGTGTGTTCCTGCGTCGCGCCTTCGCTGCCGTCGCCGCAGCTCAGCCATTCCGGTTCCTGCGTGTGCAGCGACAGCGTGTTGATCGCGGGATCCTCGTAGGCCTGCGGCGGCGACCAGCGCTCGGGCTCGGCGTTGCAGTCGCCGTGGCGCGGATCGACGACGCGGCCGGTCGCATCGTGCAGCTCGAAATGCAGATGCGGACCCGTGGACGAACCGGAACTGCCGACGAGGCCGAGGTATTCGCCGGCCTCGACGGCATCGCCGATCTGCTTGTCGGTCAGGCTGCCGCGGCGCAGGTGGCCGTACCAGGTCACGCTGCCGTCGTCGTGGCGCAGATAGACCGCGTTCCAGGGCAGGTCGCCCATTGCGCAGGAGCGGTCCGGATGGCCGTCGCTGCGCCCGGCGACGATGCCCGGTGCCGCAGCGACGGCGGCGATCACGCCGTCGTCCATCGTCAGCCACGGGAACGGCCAGAGGAAATAGTCGGTGCCGGCGTGGTTGTAGCCGTGCGTGTCGTCGTAGGTCCGCGCGCCGCAGGCGTAGTCGCGCACGCGGTCCGGAAACGCCGGATCGTGGTCGACGAAGTTCGAGATGCCGTGATAGCCCGAGCCGTCGTCGCGCAGCGAGCGCAGCGGCCACTGCAGCGGCACCGCGGCGGCGGCCTTGCGCGCGGCGACGGCGCGGCGCAGCGCCGGCGAGCCCAGGTTCGCGGCCAGCTGCTGCTGGATGCGCAGGCGCTGGCCGGGCGACAGGTCGTCCGCGACGTCGGCGGCGAG
>NZ_JANFVR010000379.1 GCF_024609805.1 Tahibacter caeni
CGCGCGGCCGGCTACGCCGGCGACCCGGCCGCGCTGGCCGACCTCGGTGCCGCACCGCTCGGCGCCGTGGTCAAGGCCGGCGGCGGCACCGGCTCGTTCGTGTCGGCGCAGGGCCTGCTGCTGACCAACCACCACGTCGCCTACGGCGTGATCCAGTACAACAGCAAGCCCGAGCGCAATCTGCTCGAACAGGGCTTCGCCGCGACCGACCAGGCCGGCGAGCTGCGCGGCAGCCCGGATTTCCGCGTGCTCGTGACCGAGGGCTTCGACCGCGTGACCGACCGCGTGCTCGCCGCCGCCGCGGGCAAGAAGGGCCTGGCCTATTTCGACGCCGTCGACGCGGCGAGCAAGGCCATCGTCGCCGAATGCGAGGCGCAGGCCGGCCGCCGCTGCAGCGTCGCGAACATGGACTACGGCGCCGAGTTCTACCGCATCCGCCAGCTGGAGCTGCGCGATGTGCGCCTGGTCTATGCGCCGCCCGGCGCGATCGGCAAGTACGGCGACGAGATCGACAATTTCATGTGGCCGCGCCACAGCGGCGATTTCGCGCTGCTGCGCGCCTACGTCGGCGCCGACGGCCAGCCGGCCGACTACGCCGAAAGCAACCGTCCGTACGCGCCGCCGGCGCACCTGACGGTCAGCCGCACGGGCCCCAAGGACGGCGATTTCGCGATGCTCGCCGGCTATCCGGGCATCACCCATCGCCATCGCCTGGCCAGCGAGTTCGCCGAGCGCATCGATTGGGGACTGGCCGCGAGCAGCGACACGCTCGACGCGCTGATCGCGATCATCGAGCGCGAAGGCGCGCGCGACGCGGACGCGGCCGTGAAGTACGCGAGCCAGCTCGCGAGCCTCAAGAACGGCAGCAAGCGTTTCCGCGGCGAACTCGCCGGCCTGCTGCGCAGCGACGCCAGGCGCAAGCGCACCGAGGCGGAGCAGGCCATGCTGGCCTGGCTGCGGCACGAAGGCAGCGACCAGGGTCGCTGCGCCAAGGGCCGCGGCTGCCTCGACAGCGGCGAGACACTCGCGCGCATCGCCGGGATCGAGGCGCTGCTGAAGCAGGCTTCGGCCACGCGCGAGCGCGATCTCGTGCTGAACCTGATGCTGACCCAGACCCAGCTGCTGCGCGCGGCCGTGACCCTGCAGCGCCTCGCGCTGGAGCGCGGCAAGCCCGACGCACAGCGCGAGGCCGGCTATCAGCGCCGCGACGAAAACCTCATCGAGGCGCAGCTGCGCCAGGTGCAGCGCCGCTACGCCGCAGCGACCGAGCAGGCGCTGCTGCTGGAGCTGCTGCGCCGTTATCGCGCACTGCCGCCGGCGCAGCACCTGGCCGAGTTCGACGCCGTGTTCGGCAGCGACGAGGACACGGCCAAGGCCGCGCTCGCGCGGGTCTACGGCGCGACGCGGCTCGGCGACGAGGCGTTCCGCCTGGCCCAGCTGCAGGCCGAGCCGGCCGCGGTGCACGCGGACGACGACGCGCTGCTCGCGCTGGCCGCGCGCCTCCAGCCGACCCTGCTGAACCTCGAGCAGCAGCGCAAGCAGCGCGACGGCGAACTGCTGCGGCTGCGCCCGGCCTACATGGCCGCGCTCAAGAGCTGGTATCGCGACCAGCAGCGGCCGCTGTTCCCCGATGCGAACCAGACCCTGCGCGTGAGCTACGGCCATGTGGCCGGCTTCAGCCCGCGCGACGGCGTCGTCTACGCGCCGGTCACGACGGTCGCGGGCATCGTCGAGAAGAACATCGGCAAGTCACCCTTCGCCGCGCCGGCGCCGCTGCTCGCGGCGATCGCCGGGGGCGACTTCGGCGACACGGCCGATCCGGCGCTCGGCACGCAGACCGTCGACTTCCTGACCAACCTCGACACGACCGGCGGCAATTCCGGCTCGCCGGTGCTCGACGCGCGCGGCGAGCTCATCGGCCTGAATTTCGACAGCAACTGGGAATCGGTCAGCGCGAGCTGGTGGTTCGATCCGCGCTACAAGCGCGCCGTGCACGTCGATCTGCGCTACCTGCGCTGGCTGCTCGACAAGGTCTATCCGGCGCACTGGCTGCTCGCCGAGATGGGCGTACCGCCGGCTCGCTGAGATCGCCGTGACCGCATTGAACCTGCTCCACGTCGACGAGGCCCTGGTCGCCGTCGACAAGCCGCCCGGCATCGCCGTGCACCGCAGCCAGCTCGTCGGCGCCGACGACGACTATCTGATCGACCGGCTGCGCGCGCAGGTCGACGGCCCGCTGCATCTGGCGCACCGGCTCGATCGCGCGACCAGCGGCGTATTGCTCGTCGCGCGCTCGCGCGAGATCGCCGCCGAACTCGGCCGGCAGCTCATGGAGCGGCGCGTCGGCAAGGAATACCTCGCCGTCGTGCGCGGCTGGCCCGACGTCGAGGGCTGCATCGACCATCCGCTCAGCGGCTCCAGCCTCAAGGGACCGCTGCGCGAGGCGCGCACACGCTGGCGCCGGCTCGCGACGGCGGAGCTGCCGATCGAGATGGGCCGCTATCCGCAGCAGCGCTATTCGCTGCTCGCGGTGCAGCCCGAGACCGGCCGCTACCAGCAGATCCGGCGTCATTTCGCGCACGCCTCGCATCACCTGATCGGCGACACCACGCACGGCCGCGGCGATCACAACCGCCTGTTCCGCATCCACTGGTCCTCGCACCGGCTGCTGCTGCACGCCTGGCGGCTGGACTTCGTCCATCCGGTCGGCGGCGAACGGCTGTGCCTGCAGGCGTCGCTCGACGCGAGCTGGCAGCGCGTCCTCGCCGCCTTCGGCTGGGACGCGGTGCTGGCCGCGGCCGAGGCGCCGCCGCTACCGGTTCCCGCCGGCGCATAGCGCCTGCAACGGGCTGTTCCGCTGCGACAGGAAGCCCAGGTCGAGCTGGCAGACCTCGACGTCGCGGTTCTGCCGGTAGCTGTGGCCCGCGATGCAGTGACTGCGGCTGCTGCGGAGCAGCTCGCTCATCTGCTCGGCCGTGCAGGCGGCGTAGCGCCGATCGCTCCAGACCAGCGCCGCGGCGCCGCTGACCACGGCCGCGGCGGCCGAGGTCCGCTCGAACGACGCGTAGTCGCCGCTGCACGAACTCGGACCGCGCAGCGGCACGCTCGCGGTGCAGATGCTGCGCCGCTTCGTCGCATACGGCGGCGGCGCCGGCGCGCCGATGTCGACGGTGCCGAAGCCGTAGTTCATGCCGCCGATCGCATTGCCGTCGTAGTCGCGCACTTCCACGGTCAGGATATTCGGCTCGTTGAGCGAACTCGGCCAGCGCGTCGTCGAGTTGATGTTCACGCCGTCGTTGCCGGCGCTTGCCACGACGAGCAGATCCTCGTTGCGCGCGCGCTGCAGCGCATGCGACAAGGCCAGCGACGCCGGCTGCGTCAGGCTGCCCATGCTGATGTTCGCGACGCGCACGCGGCGGTCGTCGGGGTCGCGATACTCGATCGCGCAATGCAACGCCGCCGCCAGGCTGAATTCGCCGATGCAGCCGCCGACGCTCGCATTGATCGAGACGATGCGGCGCACCGGCGCGATGCCGGCCATGCCGATGCCGTTGCCGCGCCGCGCGCCGATCAGGCCGGCGACGCGCGTCGCATGCCAGGTGCCCTCGCCGGCCGCGACCTGCGGACAGCAGTCGCCGCCGTCGCAGCGGCCGTCCTCGTCGCGCAGCCGCGGCCGTATCTGCACGACCTCGGGCAGGTCCGGATGGTCGCCGCGCACGGGTCCGTCGAGCACCGCCACGTCGACCGGTTCGCCGGGCTGCAGCCGCCGGGGCGCCGGCATGCGGATGGCCTTCCATAACGCAGCGTTGTGGAATTGCAGCGGATCCGGCCGTGTGCCGCCGTCGAGCTCGAAGCGCGCTTCCTCGCGCAGGCGATAGCGCGGATCGGCGGCGATCCCGGCGAGCTCGCGCTGCTGCGCCGGATCGTCGGGACGGCTGCGCAGCAGCACGCGCGCGCCGGCCTGCTCGGCGCCGAACAGCGCGCCGTAGCGCTGCGCGAGCGAGGCGGCCGCGGCCTTGTCGGCCGCCTCGACGACATGGTCGGGCGGCCGTGCACAGATGTCGGCCGCACGCGCGCCGGCCGGCGCGCCGCCGGCGGCCCGCGGCGGGGG
>NZ_JANFVR010000038.1 GCF_024609805.1 Tahibacter caeni
GGGTTCCCCCCTTTTCCCCTCCCGCTCTCCCGGCGGCGGCGTCCGGCAGCGCGGCGATCGGCAGCTCGAACTCGAACGGCTCGGTACAGCCCGCCTTCGCGCAGCGTGCGCCGAGCGCGAGCGCATCGCGCGCGTCGTTCAGCGCGACGAGGCCGAGCAGCGCGCGCGTGCGGTGCGACACCGGCTGCGCCCACCAGTACGCGGCGTCGCGCGGCGTGGCGCAAAGCGCGAGCAGCGCGGTGACGAGGCCGGGCCGGTCGTCGCCGGCGAAGTCGACGTCGAGGTCCGCCGGCTGGCCCAGCGGACGCGGGGTGACGTCCATGGATCCACCTCCGGAGAGCGGTCGTTACGCGGCAAGCACCGGCTCGGTCGGCTCGGGCGTTTCCGGATCGCGTTCCCAGCCCTCGTTCTCGAGCTTGATCGTCTGGATCGCGATGGCGTTCGCGTTCGCGTCGAGGTCGGGCAGGGCCTGGAATTCCGAGACCCAGCAGCGGTAGATGCGGTACGACAGCACGAGCTGGCCCGCCTCGTTGTAGACGTCGAGGATCACGTCCTTGCGGAAGTCCTTCAGGCTGGACTCCGCGCCGAGACCCGCGCCGACGTGCCACACCTTGTTCGCCCAGGCCTCGAATTCGAGGTCGTGGGTGACGCCGCGCTCGAGCGTGATGGCTTCGTACTTGGTGCGGCCGGGCGACTTGCGCGACGTCGACGGATCGCCGCCTTCGCGGTGCTCCACGACTTCGGTGCTGCGCTTGAGCGCCCCGACCTTGCTGATGCCGGCGACGTAGCGGCCGTCCCACTTGATGCGGAATTTGAAGTTCTTGTATGGATCGAAGCGATGCGCGTTGACCGAGAACTGGGCCATGACGGTGCTCCTCAGCGAAGATCGCCGGCGATCTGCTGGATCGTGAGAACGACGAATTCGGCCGGCTTCAGCGGCGCGAATCCGACCAGGATGTTGACGATGCCGAGATTGCGGTCGGCCTGCGTCGTGGTCTCCTTGTCGCATTTGACGAAGTAGGCTTCCTGCGGCGTCTTGCCCTGGAACGCGCCCTGGCGGAACAGGCCGTTCATGAAGGCGCCGAGATTCAGGCGGATCTGCGCCCAGAGCGGTTCGTCGTTCGGTTCGAACACGACCCATTGCGTGCCGCGGTAGAGGCTTTCCTCGAGGAACAGCGCGAGCCGGCGTATCGGAATGTATTTGTACTCGCTGCCCTGGGCGTCGTCGCCGTTGCGCGTGCGCGCACCCCAGGCGACGCGGCCGTACACCGGGAAGCTGCGCAGCACGTTGATGCCGTGCGGGTTCAGCTGGCCGTTCTCGATGTCGTTGACCGGGCGCGCGAGCTCGAGCACGCCGTTGAGCGTCGCGTCGGTGCCGGCCGGCGCCTTCCAGACGCCGCGCGTCGCGTCGGTGCGCGCGTAGACGCCGGCCAGCGTGCCCGACGGAGCGACGGAACGCAGGCGGCCGCCGTCGAGCGGATCGCTGATGCGCGGCGCCGGGAAATACGTCGCCGCGTTCTTGGACACCGACACGTTCGCCCAGGTCACGACGTCGGGCAGCGCCGTGAGCGAGGACGGCGGATCGATGATGTAGAACGCGCGCCGCTCGGCGCAGAACACGTCCGCCGCGGCGATCAGCCCCTTCGACTGCGGGCTGTCGGGCATGTCGAACGTCTCGGGAATGCACAGGATGTTGAACAGGTCCACGTCGAGCAGCGCGTAGAAGCCGGTCTTCGCCGAGGGCGAGCCGGCGAGCTCCGCGAAGCCGCCGCGTGTACCGTCGCTGCCGAGCGATGACGGCACGGCGTTCGCGACCACCGCGGGCCGGTGCTCCGCGGCGCCCGGAATCTCGCGGCCGCCGTTGGCGACGCCGAGCGCCAGGGTCCTGGCGAGTCCGCCGAGCGCGCCGGTCGCGACGAACACGCTCGACTGCGCGCCGGTGTGCTGGGACTGCAGGGTCAGATGGCCGCCCGCGCCGGCCACGCCGTCGGCGTCGGATTCGAACACGGCCAGATGCGAGGCGACGCCGGCTGCGGTGATCGCCGCATCGACGGCGGCGACGAGCGTGGCCATGTCGGCCCAGCCGACGGTCGGCAGCAGCAGCGAGAACGGAAACTGGCCGTCGACCGTGCCGGCGATGATGCCGTCGGCGGCCGCGGCGAGCGGAAATGCCGGCGCGCCGCTGATCGCGAGACCTGCCGGATAGGCCGGGCTGCCGACGGTATCCACGCGGATCTGCGTCGAGGCCGCATTGACGACGGCCTTGACGAACTGCGGCGACTCCGGATTCATCGTCAGGTTGCGATGCGTCTCGAGCGTCGCGATCGCGCCGTCGGGCTGCAGCTGGCTGACGACGAGATTGAAATCGCCGTCGGGATTGCGCACGCCGGTGTGCTGGATCGAGATGCGCAGCGCGTCGCCCCAGCTGCCTGCGCTCGACGCCTCCACCGTCAGCACCGGTATCGCGGCATCGTTCAAGGTGAGGCTGGCCGCGAGCGGATCTTTCACGACGCGCACCACGAACGCCTGCGTGCCGCCGTTCATGAAGAACTGGCGCACCGCGTAGGAAACGGGGCTGTCGCGGTCGAGCCCTCCGTAGAGGCGCTCGTAATCGGCAAAGCTCGTGACGGAGACGGCCTTGTCGAGCGCTCCCTTGCGCGTGAAGCCGACGAATGCCGCGATCGAGGTCGCGACGCCGGTGATCGTGCGCACGCCGCTGGAAACTTCGTTGATGTATACGCCGGGATAACTGAGCTGGACCATTGCGCCATCTCCTCGTACGGGCAGTACCGGGCGATCTCGCCCCGGCCGGCGTCGCGCCGGCCGGGACTGCGACCGCGTAAGGATTGGAACAGAGGGCAGTACCGAAACCGAACACGTTGAAATGTATCGGTGGCGATCAATCCCCAATGGAACTTGTTTCGCCGGCAACGACGACAGCTATCGGATCAACGACACGTCCGTGACGGCAGGCGCGGAACCGCGACTGACGGAAGGCCGTGGCGGCAGCGTAAGGGATTCAGGTGTGTGAAATGACGCCGGCGAGCGATGGCGCACTTTATACTTCGATAAACGTTGCTGCGCAATTGCCGGTTTTGCGGATGACGTTGCGGCGATTGCCGAAGCGCCATGTCCGGTCGCGATGGGCACTGCCGCCGTCGACGGGTGCAGCATGCGTGCCTGTCCATTCGGATGCCAGCTGCAGATGGATAAACGTTTCTGCGCGAGTGTGCGCGCGATGACGTTGCCGTTCGCTGCCGGTATCGACGAGCATCCGCGAACGTCGTCGGGCGCGAAGATTGTCGATTGCGCAAAGCACTTCCGAATCAAGGATTCACAAGACAGTGCTGTGCGGGCATGCACGAATCCGTGCGCTGCGCGCCCGGGCGGATGCCGGTAGCAGCGGCGTGCATCGCCGCGTCGCCGGGCGTCGTCCGGCCGGACGACCACGCTCGGCCGAAAACGCGATACGCGTTTGTGTCGGACTTCCACTGCGGTCGGCCACGGGACCGACGGAAGGATTCGCCGTGGCGGACTGTCGGCGGAAACCGCAATGCTGGTGCGACGCACCATACGCCGGGGCGCGCGGCACGATGCGTCCGTCACAGCGCGACGAAGTGCAGCGAAAACCTCTCCTTCAAGAAGGTGAAAGTCCGTCGCCCGGAACCGCAGGTTTCCGGCGGCCTCGAACGCCCAATGGGACGGATGGGTCGGCGTGGGAATGGGCCTGCCCCTTCGATGACGAAGGGGCAAGCCCGGCTTCCTCGTCAGTCACCCTCGAGGGACTGCGCACGGCTCATTCGATCGGACAGGCATCGGGATCGCCCGCAGGGTCGAAGCCGTTGCGGAAGATCGCCTCGAGGAGTCCGAGCACGGTGACGGAGAACGGCGCGGCCTGGCTCGATACGTGGTTGGTGTCGCCGGCATAGCGCGCGACCAGCGCGAGCATCGCCGCCGGCTGCTGGTTCGCCGAGATCGTCGCGAGACAGGTCGCTGTGCGGCTCTGGAGCGGGACGCCGCCGCAGAGCGTCTGCTGGCCGTCGTCGAAATCGACGCTGCCGGTCGGGCCCACGCCGCCGCTCAGGGTCGCGACGACCGTATACGGCTGCCCCTCGACGAACGTGCGCATGCAGCTGCTCGACACGGTCAGGGTCGTGGCTGCCTTCGCGATGACGGCCGTCGCATTGCCGCTGGCCGTGTGGTTCGTGCCGTCGCAGGTCGCCGTCACCGGCGTGCTGCCGGCGTTCGGTCCGACGCTGGCCGGCACGACGGTGCAGCTCGTGCCCGGCTCGTCGTGGATCTGCGCGGTGATCGACTTGGCCGTGCCGTCGTAGACGAAGTCCAAGGTGCCGAAGTCCACGGTGCTCGCGGCGCGCTGCACCGTGTGGCCCAGCGTGTTCGACGCGGGCTGCGCGTTCGCCGCGTAGGTCGCATCGCCGCTGTAGCGCGCCGTGATCGCGTGACCGCCGACGCCGAGTGCGGACGTCGTGCAGACGGCCTCGATCGGCGCCGTCGCCGTCAGCGCGAGGTTGGCGCAGCCGGCCATCGTCGTGCCGCCGTCGTCGAACGTGACCGTGCCGGTCGGCGCCGCGCTTGCGGGCGCGACAGGTTCGAGCGTCGCCGTGAAGCTCAGCGACTGGCCCCAGGCGCTGGGCTCGCTGCCGGTCGTCAGCGCCACGGTGGTATGCACGCGCGCCGGCGCCGGCGTCGCGTTCAGGGCGTTCGACGCCACGCTCGTGGCCACGGCGTTGCGCGCCGTGATCCGGCAGCTCACTTCGACGTCGTTGGTCAGGCCGGTCACGGGCAGCGGCGACGCCGTTCCGGTGGCCGACTGCGTGCCGCAGGTCGCCGTGTAGTCGAGTACCGCGCTGCCGCCGTTGCTGGCCGGCGCATCGAAGACGAGCGTGACGCGGCCGTCGCCGGGCTGCGCCGCGGTCAGCACCGGCGCGCCGGGCGCGCTCGCCGGTGTGACCGTCACCGGACCGGCGGCGGCGCTGAAGCCCATCGCGTTGTGGGCGCTCAGGAAGCACGGGGCCGCGGTGCCGTTGGTCAGGCCCGTCACGACGATCGGCGGCTCCGGCCCGTTCACCGCGTGGCCGGCGCAGACCGCGCGGTAGTAGTCGATCGCGCTGCCGCCGTCGCTCGCCGACGCCGTGAACGACACGGTGGCCGTGCCGTCGCCGGGCTGCACGCCGGTGATCGTCGGCTTGTCCGGCACCGTGGCCGGCGTCACCGCGATCGCGTTCGACGACAGGCTCGCGCCGAGCGCGTTGCGCGCGGTCACCGTGCAGTTCACCGGGGTGCCGTTGGTCAGGCCCGTCACGGCCAACGGCGACTGCGTGTCGATGGCCGACTGCGCGCCGCAGGTCGCCGTGTAGTCGAGCACCGCGCTGCCGCCGTTGTCGGCCGGTGCGGTGAACGTCACCGTCGCGCGACCGTTGCCCGGCGTCGCCTGCGTCAGGACGGGCGCAGCGGGTACGTCGGCGACCGCATGCGCGGCCGTGCCGCCGGAGCCGGTGTTCGCCGCATCGCCGGCATAGCTCGCGCTCAGCGTCTTGCTGCCGCGTGTCGTCGACGTCAGCGCGCAGCTGCCGGTCGACGGCGTGCCCGGCGTCAGCACGGCGTTGCACGATGCCGCGCCATCGGAGACGGCGACCTGGCCGCCCGGCGGCGGCGTGCCTTCGCCGAGCACCGCGACGGTGACCGTGTACGGCGTGTTCACGCGCGAGGGATCCGGCGCATGCGCCGTGATGCTCGTGCCCGTGGCGGCCTTCGGCGTCGCCGCGACCGGATCCGAAGGCGGGCTGCTGCCGATGCTGTTGTGTGCGACCACGGTGCAGTTCACCGTCACGCCGTTGGTCAGTCCGGTCACCGTGGCCGGCATGCCCGTGCTGTTCTGGCTCTGCGCGCCGCAGGTCGTGGTGTAGCCCGTGAACGGCGAACCGACGTTGTTGTAGCCGATCTGCACCGTGACTTGGCCGTTGCCGGGCACGACGGAAGCGATGATCGGCTTGCCCGGCGCGACCGGATCCTGCACGGGTAGCACGTACGGCGGCGAGTTCGCCGCGCCGTTCGAGTCGTCGCCGCCGTAGTAGGCCGTGAGCGTCGCGTAGCCGCTGATCCCGGTGTCGAGGCTGCAGCTGCCGGTCGACGGATTGCCCGGCGTCAAGATCGCTTCGCAGGTCGGGTAGGCGTCGGTGCCGTCGAAGATGCGCACGCGGCCGGTCGGCGGGTTCGGGCCCGAACCGGCCACGGTCACGGTGACCGTGTAGCCGCGGCCGGCTTCGGGAAGCTCGGGCGACGTCGACACGATGCGGACCGTGCTCCCGCTGAACGCGGCCGGATACGGGTTCAGGAATACGTTGGAGACGAGCGGGGAATCCGGCGCCGCGAGGTTGCCCGCGTCGGAAACGAACACGGCCGTGCCGTCGTCGGCCAGCGCATGCGGACCCGTGCTGCTCGCGGCGTCGGCGGCGATGCCGGCGTCGGTCTGCGACAGGCGCGTGATCGTTCCCGTGGTCCTGTCCTTCACGTAGAACGCGGCCGTGGCGCCGCCGCCGGCGACGAGGTTGCCTTGCGCGCAGACGAAGCCGACGAAACGCGCGCCGGAGCTGAACGACGGCGATGCGCAGTCGCCGCCGGCGCCCTGCGCGCCGGACGCGCTGGTATTGACGCGCTCGATCGCGCCGCTGTGCAGGTCCTTGACGAAGATGTCGGCGACGCCGTTGTCGTCGCCGGGCACGAGATTGGTCGCGCGGGACACGAACGCGACGTAGCGGCCGTCGGCGCTGACGGCCGGCTGCTCGCTGTTGCCGTCGGCCGGCACGCCGCCGGCATCGGCGCTGACCAGTTGCAGCGGCTGCGGCACGTTGTAGTACTCGCGCAGGTTGCGCGCATAGACGCTGCGCACGCCGGCGGCGCCGCTGACGCCGAGATTGGTCGCGTCGGAGGCGAACGCGAGGATGCGGCCGTCGTCGGAAATCGCCGGCTGCAGGCTGTTGCCGTTGGCCGCCACCGTCAGCGGACTGGCCGAGCCGTTGTTGTAGGGCCGGTAGACGACGATGTCGGTGAAGCCGTTGTGGTCGCCGGCGATACCGCCGTCGGCCGAGGCGAACGCGATGAGGCGGCCGTCGCCGCTGACCGCGAGCGGCGGCTGCGCGTCGGCGGTGGCCTGCGAACCGTAGAACAGGTTCATGCGCTCGATGGTGCCGTCGGCGGGATGCTTGCGGAACACGTCGACCTTGCCGTTCGTGTCGCCGGCCACGAGATTGCTCGCCGCCGACAGGAAATACACGTCGCCGGTGATCCCGGCCAGCATCGGCGAGTAGCTCGCGCCGTTGCCTTGCGTGCCGTCGGCCGCCGTGCTCAGGCGCGTCGCGGCGCCGCTGCCGGTGCGGTAGAGGAACACGTCGCGCAGGCCGTTGGTGTCGCCGTCGATCAGGCGCGAGCTGAAGGAGTCGTAGAGCGCGATGCTGCCGTCGCGCGAGATCGACACGTTGTCGCTGTCGCCGTCGTTGCGCAGGCCGAAGTAGGCGCCGCTCGCACGCTGCGTGAGGCCGAGCGTGCGATCGCGCACGAACACGTCGGCGGCGGCGTTGTTGTCGGGCGGCGCGATCGCCGGGGACACGGACTGGTACGCGACGTAGCGCCCGTCCGCGTTGATCGACGGCCACATGCGCGCTTCCCAGGGCACCTGGTCTTCGCGGGCGGGAGCGCCGGCCGGCGTCAGGTGCTGGTTCACGAGCTGGCCGCTCTGGCGGTCCTTGACGATCACGGCGACGTAGCCCGGCGAGGCATTGATGCCGGCCTGGAACGCGACGTAGCGGCCGTCGGTGCTGATCGCCGGCGTGCGGCTGTTGCTGTACGTGTTGCTCGAGGCGGCCAGCTCGATCGCGCCGCTGATCATATCCTTGACGAGTACGCGCTCGCCGTTCCAGGTCAGGAGCGGCAGGTTGGTGCCGCTGCACTGAAATGCGACGAAGCGGCCGTCGGCGCTGATCGCCGGGACGTCTCCGCAGCTGCCGTTGGCCGCGACGCCGTCCGCCGTCGCGCTGGCGAGCGCGGAGGCACGCGTCCGGCGGTCCTTGACGAAGACGCGGTTGCTGGTCGCGACCGCCGTGAAGTCCGGTACGAGATTGCCCGCCGTGGAGAGGTAGGCGACATAGCGGCCGTCCGCGCTGAGCGCCGGGAACTGGCTGTGGTTGTCGCCGGGCTGGTCGGCGCCGTTGCTGCTGACCAGGTCCAGCGCGCCGCTCGCGAGATCCTTGACGTAGACGTCGACGCGGCCGTTGGTATCGCCGGGCGCCAGGATGCGGTACGTCGCGAACGCGACGTAGCGGCCGTCGGCGCTCAGCGACGAGCGCAGCGCCGTGGTGGCGAACGCGAGCTCGGGACTGGACGGCGCGGCGCCGTTGGCGAGCGTCGTCGCGCGCACGAGGGCGCCGCTATAGAGATCCTTGACGAAGACGTCCTTGTCGTTGCCGTCGCCCGCGAAGAAATTGCTCGCCTGCGACTCGAACGACACGTAGCGGCCGTCGGCGCTGATCGACGGCAGGCGGCTCGTGGCATTGCCCTGGACGCCGGCGGCGGTGAGGCTGACGCGCCGCAGCGCGCCGTTGAGCTGGTCGCGCACGAACACGTCCTCGACGCCGTTGGTGTCGTCGCCGACCAGATCGCTCGCGCTCGAGGAGAACACGAGGAAGCGGCCGTCCGCGGACAGGCCCTGGTTCGATCCGGTCGACGCGGCATTGCTTTCGGGATAGCCGTCGCGCGCCTGCGAGACCCAGCGCGGATAGGCCGGCGCCGGCACGACCGTCTGCGTCACCGCGGCCGTGGCCATGGCCGGATAGTTCGCGTCGCCGGCCCAGGTCGCCGTGAGCTGGCGCGTGCCGGCCGTGCTGCCGCGCCACGCGCACTGGCTGGCCGGCAGCACGATCTGGCAGCTGTCGGCGCCGTCGCTGACGACGACGGTTCCGGTCGGCGCGGGTGTGCCGGCGAACGGCGCGACCTCGAGCGCGACCACGACGCTCGCGGCCTGCCCGAGCGGCACCGACGACGGATTGTTCGCGACGATCGCGAAGTTGCGCACCGCATGCGGAACCGACGCGGAGCTGCTGCCGGTCCATGTGCCCTGATCGGCGAACGCGGCGGTCAGCAGATGGGCGCCGGCGCGGTTCGACGCGAGCTGGCAGGATGCGGTCTCGTTCGCCGTGCCGGCCAGCGTGGCCGTGCAGCGCGAGGTCAGCGGATCGTCGTCGTCGCCGTCGCGCACGATCACGGCACCCTGTGGATGGCCGCCGAGGTCCGGCGCTTCGCGCACCTGCACCTGCACCGTATACGGCTCGAACGGTTTCGTCAGCGACGCGGACTGACCGACGATGCTCGTCGCGGTCGCGCGGCCGGCGAGCACGACGTGCATCACGCTCGCGCTCGCGGGCGGCACGGCGCTGTCACCGCCGTAGCAGAGCTGCACGGTGTGCGTGCCGGCGGTGGAAAAGGCGATCGCGCAGCCGTGCGCCGGCAGGGTCGCGGTGCACTGGTAGGCCGGGTCGACCGGCGCCGATGCGCAGTCCGCGGCTTCCTTGACGACGACGCTGCCGCTGGCCTGCACGGGCGTGCCGTTCGGCGGCGGCGCGAGGGTCCAGTCGAACGCGACGTCCACGCCGATCGCCGAGGGCGACGGCGCGTGCGTCACGTTCGAGAACGCGACGAAGCCGGTCGATTCGTGCGTCGCCGTCGCCGTGTTGCCGTCCCAGCCGCCCCAGCCGAGGTAGTCGGCGGTCAGGGTCTTGTGGCCGGCGGTCAGCGGCGTCAGGGTGCAGCTGCCGGTGCCGCCGGAGGCCGGTGTCAGGTCGATCGAACACGTGGCCGTCTGCGCGTCGTCGCGCGGCCCGTCGCGCACGACGACGGTGCCGCGCGGCGTGCCGTTCATGAGGTTGTAACCGGCCTTGCCGACGGTCACCTGCACCGCATACGGCGCGACGCCGGCGGTAGTGCCGGGCGTGGCCGGATCGATCTGCATGACGGTGTTCGCGCCGGGCGTGAAGTACCAGTTCACGCCTGGGTTGAAGCGCATCCGCGTCGGATAGATCAGCCGCCAGTGGTTCGGCGCCAGCGGCGTGAGGCCGACGAGCGTGCTCGCGAAGCTGACCTGGCCGCCCTCGTCGTCGAAGCGCACGACCATCGAGCATTCGCCGCCCTGCGGATCGTCGTAGTAGCCGGCGAACACGGCGCTGCTGCGATAGTCGTCGGCCGTGCCGGCGACGCCGTCGATGCCGGTGCGCGCGAGCCGCAGCATCGCGAGGTCGTCGCTGTGCAGATGGCGTCCGACGCGGCCCTGCACGTAGCCCTGCACGGCCACGGCCTTGCTGTTGGGATGGCCGAGCGCGGCCATCACGTCGGCGTTGGCGTTGGCCGCGAAGTGCTGGCCCGGCGGCAGGTAGTCGAGCGCGTGCGCCATCGTGGTCGTGTCGACGATCGCCGGCACGAACGCGGGATCGTTCGAGCCGCGCGCATACCAGTGCAGGTTCACGTCGTCGCCGCGCTGGTCGTCGGCCGAGCCGGCGATGCCGTCGGCGTTGCCGAGATGATCGATGACGCCGTTCGCGCCGCCGCCGCTGCGCGTGTCGTAGTAGCCGGCGCCGGCGCCGGCGGGATCGTTGGCCTGGTTCGGATGGCCCAGGCCGTGCGCATGCAGGAATTCGTGCAGCAGCACGGTTTCGAAATCGACCTGGTCGGGCGGCACGCTCGTGTCGGCGCCGCTGGCGAAGGTGTCGTCGGCCAGCGAGCGGAAGCGGTTGTAGGTCGCCACCGCGTTGCGCACCGCGGGCTCCGCGGCGGTCGCGAGCGTAGGATTGATCGAGCTGTCGATGCAGACGCGGATCGACGACAGTTCGCCGCCGGCGCCGTAGTAGTTCTGGTGCGCGACGCGATCGGGCTCGTCCTGGTTCACGGTCACGAAACTGCCGGCGCCGCTCCACTGCGGCTGCAGAGCGAGCATCAAAGCGACCAGGGCGGCAAGGGGACGGCGCTTCATGGCGCGCCCTCCGCGCCGACGCGCCTGCCCGGGCGCGTCGCCAGGGCGCGCAACGCGACTATGGCCTCGGCGACGCGGTTGAGCTCGGCCGACGTGGGCCGGCGTGCGGCGGCCTGCTGCGGATTGCGCGCGACGAGCTGCCGCGATTTGCCGCCGTCGAGCCAGCGCAGGGTGAATTCGTCGGCGTCGGGATCGGCATGCACGATCGTATCCGCGGGCGTTTCTTTCCAGACGCTGCCGGTCTGCGCGTCGAGGTTCTTCTGGTCGATCTTCACGAGCTCGCCCGGCGCGACTGCGCGCTGCAGCGCGGCCCATTCCGGCGCGGCCAGGCGCAGTTCGTAGTCGCCCGCCTCGCGCAGGAACCACGGCCGGTGCACCGCGACGCAGCCGTCCGCGTGCGCGCGGACTTCGATGCGGCTCTCGGTGCCGTCGCGCACGACGCCGCTCGCGACGAACAGCTCGAAGGCCACCGGCGGCGAGTCCGCGCAGGCGATGGTCGCGGCCGGAGCGGCGAGCGGCAGTGTCAGGACGGCGGCGACGGCAGCGCGTCGGCACCACGGGACGATGGGGCGGCTGGACATGAAAGACTCCGAAGTCGCCGCGGGAAGGCAGCGTCAGCGCGTCTTTCGTTTTTCAGAGGCCGCAGGGATCAGGCGGACCGAAGAATTTTTTCGGCCGGGACAGACGGTCCCTGCGCTCAGGGAGCCGGCTGCAGCATGCCGCGCACGCGCGCGAGCAGCGCCGACGTCGGGACCAGCCGGCCTTCGATGGCCGGCAGGACACTCGCCGCGAGTTCCGCCGCCTCGGACCGGCGGCCGTGCGCCAGCAGCCATTCCGCACGCGGCAGGCGCGCGAGCGCGACGCGCGGGTCGGCGGTTGCGTAGGTGCTCGCGGCCAGGGATTCCACGGCCTGCATCGGTCCCGCGTCGCCGTCGCGCTCGAGGCGCAGCAGCGCTTCGGCTTCCGCGAGACGAAACGCCGACAGAGGCTTGTAGATCTCGCGATGTCGCGCCGCTTCGGTCAGCAGGCTTTGCGCCTCCTCGAACTGCCGGCAGGCCACGGCCCAGCGCGCGCGCATCACCTTCGTGTCGTTCAGATCGATGTCGTCGGCCGGCTTCTTCGCGGCGTAGCCGGCGAGCGCCTGCGCCAGCGCGGCTCCGGCTTCCGCATCGCAGCCCTTCCAGGTCTGCAGGGTGCCCTGGTTGAACAGCATGAGCAGGGTGTTGTCGGCGTCCGCGCCCCATGCCTGCGTGGCCTGCGCGACGTTGCGGCGCGTCAGGGTCTCGGTCCGGGCGAGATCGCCGGCCGCAGCCGCGGCGAGCGCGAGGTTGTTGTTCCAGACGATCAGCGACGGATCGGTCGCCGGGTAGCGGCGCGCAGCGATCGCGAAGATCTCGTCGTAGAGCGGCAGCGCGTCGAGCGCGCGTCCGGATTTTTCGAGCATGGTCGCGTGCTGGGCCAGCGACCAGGCGCCGGACTTGCTGTCGAGGAGCCCGGCGCTGCGGCGCAGCTCCTGCGCGCGGCGGAACAGCGCTTCGGCGGCGTCGAAGCGCCGCGCGAGCGTCACGGTATTGGCCAGCGCTTCCAGGCCGGAAATCGTTTCCTCGTCCGCTTCGCCGAGCAGACGTACCTGCAGGTCGTGGGCTTCCTGCCGCAGCGCGATCGACCGGTCGTAGTTGCCGCGGCGGCGTTCGTTCCAGCTGTAGGCGCCGAGCGTCTCGATCAGCTGCCGGCTGTCGGGTTCGAGCCGGCGCGTCAGCGCGAGCACCTGCTCGAACACCGGCGCCGCCTCGTCGGGTTCCGCGTCGGCGAGGATGCTCGCGGCGGTGTTGACGAGTTCGAGCCGCAGCGGCGAATCGGGAGCGGCGTTGCTTTCGATGAGGCCGAGCGCCTCGCGTACGTCGCCGGTGGCGGTGTCGCTCGCGTCGTACTTCATGCGCGCGCCGCTGCGGTCGATCAGCATTTCCGCGAGCACGAGCGGACGGCGCTGCGCGCGCTCGAGCGCGATGCCCTTGTCGTACAGGGCGAAGCCGTGGTCGCGCTGGCCGATCACGAGCAGCACCTTGGCCAGGGTCGCCGACATCTGCGCCTGCGCCGCGGGGTTGTCCTGCAGGTCCCGCTCGACGCGCCGCAGCGCCTGGTCGAGCAGAGCGGGGATGGAGATGGTTCCGCTGCCCGTATCCGGGTTGGCGCCTTCGAACACCGAGGTCAGGAACGCGGCGGTCCTGCGCGCCACGCTTTCGGACGCGCGCGCTTCCGACTCGGCTTGCCGCGCGCGGTCGCGTTCGGCCGTCACGCGCCAGGTGAACCCCGCCGTCAGCGCGACGACACCCGCGGCGACGACGAGCGCGAGCGCGTTGCGCCGCATGAAGCGCGACGCGCGGTAGGCCGCCGTCGCCGGCAGCGCGCGCACGGGCCGGTGTGCGCGCAGGCGCGCGATGTCGTCGCAGAGCGCGTCGACCGAGACGTAGCGCGCGGCGGGATCCTCGCGCGTCGCCATCGCGACGATCGCGGCGAGCTCGCGGCCGGGCGCGACGCCGGCCGCCTCGAACAGGTCGCCGAGCACGACGCCGAGGCTGTAGACGTCGCTCGCGACGCCGACGCGCTCGCCGCGCCGCTGTTCCGGACTGGCATAGCCCGGCGTGTAGCCCGGCGAAGCCTGGCTGTGTGCGGTCTCGTCGTCGACGATGCGGTCGGCCAGCTGCGCGATGCCGAAGTCGAGCAGAACGGGCTGGCCCCGTGCCGTGACGAGGATGTTGGACGGCTTCAGGTCGCAGTGCACGACCAGCTGCCGATGCGCATGGCTGACGGCGGCGCAGGCGCGCACGAACAGGTCGAGGATCGCGTCGCGGCCGAGCCTTTTCTCGCGGCAATGCTCGTCGATGCGGGCGCCGTCGACGTACTCCATGACGAGGAACGGCCGGCCCTGCGCGGTCGTGCCGCCGTCGAGCAGACGAGCGATGTTCGGATGGCTCAGATCGGCGAGCAGCTGGCGCTCGCGCGCGAAACGGGCGACGGCTTCGTCGCGCGCGAGACCCTTGATGAATTTCAGCGCCGCGGTCTGCTGGTAGCTGCCGTCGCTGCGTTCGACGCGGTAGACGCGGCCCATGCCGCCGCGGCCGATCTCCGCGCCGATGCGCCAGGCGCCGAACACCTCGCCGGGTTCGGGCTGCGGCGCGACGGCGTCGGGCAGCAGCAGGTCGCGGGCGAAGCTCAGCGCCTGCGTGCGGTCGTTGTCGCCGGCGGCGCAGAGTTCCAGCACCTCCGCGGCGAGTCCGGCGTCGGCGCCGAGCCGCTGCAGCGCGGCGGCGCGTTCGTCCGCGCCGAATTCGACGACCGCATCGAACAGCGCGCGCAGCCGCGCGTAGCGTTCGGTGTCCATGGCTCAGGCTTCCTCGCCGATCGCTTTCAGCAGCCACGAGCGCGCAAAGCGCAACTCGCGCTTGACGGTCGGCACCGACACGTTGAGCAGGCCGGCGATTTCATCCTGCGCGAGCCCGCCGAAATAGGTCAGGTGCATGACCTGGCCGCAGCGCGGATCGAAGCGTTCGAGCTGCGTCAGCGCCTGTTCGAGACCGAGCAGATCGAGCGCCGCCTCGGCTGCGTCGTCGGCATCGAGCCGCGACAGGCTCAGGCGGAGGCGGTTGCCGCCGCGCTTGTCCGCGGCGCGCGCCCGCGCGTGGTCGACGAGGATCGCGCGCATGGCCAGCGACAAGGTGGCCAGGAAATGCGTGCGGTTGGCGAAGTCCATCGGCGCCGGCAGCAGGCCGAGCACGGCCTCGTGCACGAGTTCGGTCGGCGACAACGTGGCCGACTCGCCGTGACGACCGATGCGCTGCGCGGCGATGCGACGCAGTTCCGCATAGACCTGCTCGATCGCGGCGGTCAGCGCGCGGCCGTCGCCGTCGCGCCAGGCCTGGAGCAGGCGGGTCAGATCGGAATCTGGCACGAGCGAAACCGACGGCCCAATGCGCATCGCAGGAACTCCGGACGGAGCCGCCATCGTGGCGTCTCTTCCTCAGTCCGCAATCCAAGCGGCGGGAGGCGGCGAAACCGATCATGCGGGTTGCGCGACGGACCATCCGCATGGTGCGTGCGAACGCGGCGACCGCCGCGAACGATCGCCGATCCGTCGCCGTGGTCCCGGCATGCGGGCGGGCAGGGCCGCCGTCATTGCCTGACGAACCGACGGCCCGCGCGTTCGCGCGGGCCGTCGGAACCCTCAGGTCCGTCGACGCGGGCGCATCGCGATGCCGATGCCGGCCAGCAACACGGCCATCAGCCAGAGCATCCAGTGGCTGCCGACCGGCACGGGCACGACGGCACTTCCGCCGGCGACTACCGTGACGACGGCCTGCGACGTGCAGGGCGGCGGCGTGCCGGACGGCGCGCAGGAACTCGGGCCCGAGGACGTGACGTCGGCGACGTTGGTGATCGCCGGCGGCGGATTCGCGGCCAGCTGCGCCGTTACCGTGTAAACGACCGCGCCGCCCGGCGGGAGATTCGCGATCGTTTCCGCGATCGCGCCGGCGCCGCTCGCCTGCGGACAGGCCGCTCCACCGGACGCGGCGCAGGTCCAGGCATAGCTCGCGATGCCGGGCGCCAGCGGATCGCCGATCACCGCGTTCGTCACGGCCGCGGTGCCGACGTTGCTGACCGAGACTGTGTAGACCAGCGTGCCGCCCGGCGTCGACGCGGGCAGGTTCACGGTCTTGCGGATCAGCAGCTGAGGCGTGCCGAACTGCGCCGCGATCACGGCGCAGTTCGGCGGGGTCGGCGCGGCCGTGCAATCGGGCGGCGTCGTGCCCGTCGGGTAGGCGACGTTCGTGATTGCCGCGATGCCGCCCGGCAGCGGATCGGCGACCGTGGTCACGACCGTGAGCGTGAGGCTGCCGTTCGCCGGGATCGTCAGTCCGGACCAGGTGACCGCGCCGCCGGCGAACAGGCCGCCGTTGCTCGCCGACACGAACGACACGTTCGGGTCAGGACGATCGGTGAGGCCGTAGTTCGTGACGTCGGTGCTGCCGGCGTTCGCGACGACGATGGTGTAGGTGAGCGACTCGCCGGCCTGTGCGATGCCGTTGCCCGAGGCGTCGGCGACCGACTTGGCGATCGTCACCGCGCCCGGCGTCGGCAGCACCACGCAGTGCGGACCCGCCGGCGGACATGCCGGCACCGGCGTGCCGGTCTCGTAGGCGAGGTTCGTGATCGACGTGACGCCGCCCGGCAGCGGATCGGCGACCGTCGCGACGACGGTCAAGGCAAGGCTGCCGCCCGCGGGAACGGTCAGATTCGTCCAGGTCACGGCGCCGCCGGCCAGCACGCCGCCGTTGTCGGCCGACACGAAGACGAGGTTCGGATCGAGCGGATCGGTCACGCCGTAGCCGCTGACGCCGCCGCCGGCGCCGCTCAGCAGGATCGTGTAGGTCAACGTCTCGCCGGGGTCGGCGATGCCGTCCGCGTTCGCGTCGGCGACGGACTTGGCGAGCGTCACCGCGCCCGGCGTCGGCAGCACGGCGCACTGCGGGCCGGCCGGCGGGCACGGCGCCGCCGCGGTTCCGGTCCGATAGGCGACGTTCGCGATTTCGCGCACGGTGCCCGCGAGCGGCGAGGCGACCGTCGCGACGAGGGTCAGAGCGACGTTGCCGCCGGCCGGCACCGTGAGGCCGCTCCAGCTCACCGTGGTGCCCGAGAGCGTGCCGCCGTTGCTCGCCGAGACGAACACGAGGTTCGGATCGAGCGGATCGGTGACGCCGACGTTCGTCGCGGCGCTGCCGCCGGCATTCGAGACCAGGATCGTATACGTCAGCGGCTCGCCCGGTTCGGCCACGCCGTTGCCGTTCGCGTCGGCGACCGACTTCGCGATCGCGACGTCCGGCGCGGAACTGGTCGTCGCCGTCGCGGTACACGGCGGCGCGGTATTGCCCGGCGCACAGGTGCCGCCGGCCGGCGGCGTCGCCGCGACGGTGTTCGCGATGCTCGCCGGCGCCGGCGTCGCGACGGTGCCGGCAATCGCGTAGGTGACCGTCGCGCCGGGCGGGAACGTCGGGATCGACTCGGCGATCGCGCCCGTGCCGTTCGCGTTCGCGCAGACCGCGCCGCCGCCCGGCAGGCACGTCCACGCCGAGGAGACGATGCCGGCCGGCAGCGGATCGCCGACCGTCGTGCCGTCGGCCGCGGCGCTGCCGGTGTTCGTCACCGTGACGGTCCAGTGCAGGACGCCTCCCGCCACGTACGACGCGTCGTCGGCGGTCTTCGACACGGCGATCTGCGGCGCCGAACCGTTGCCGACCGTGCTCGTGCACGGCGGGGCCGTATTGCCGGGCAGGCAGACGCCGCTCGCGGGCGTCGCGCTGGCTGTGTTGTCGATGCGCGCCGGCGGCGTCGCGGCGACGGTGGCCGCGATCGTGTAGACCACGGTGCCGCCGGACGGGAACGTCGCGAGCGTCTCGCTGACGCCGCCGGTTCCGGACGCGTTCGGACAAACGGCGCCGCCGCTTGCGGCGCAGGTCCACGCGGCCGCGCCGATGCCGGCCGGCAGCGGATCGCTGACCACGGTGCCGGGTGCGTCCGCGCTGCCCGCGTTCGTCACGGTCACGGTGTAGGTGATCGTGCCGCCGGGGGTCAGCGGGCCGCTCGTGTCGGCGGTCTTGGCGATGCGGATCTGCGGCAGCGCGCCGCCGGTGACCGCGCTGTCGCAGGGCGGCGGCGTATTGCCCGGCGTGCAGATGCCGCCCGGCGGCGGCGTCGCGGTCGCGACGTTCGTGACCGTGCCCGGCGGATTGGCGGCGACGACGGCCGTGACCGTGTAGGTCACGAAGCTGCCCGGCGGGAATGCCGTGAGCGTGTCGACGATCGCGCCGGTGCCGGCGGCGGTGCAGGCTGCGCCCGCATTCGCCGCGCAGGTCCAGGTCTGCGACGCGATGCCGGTCGGAACCGGATCGTCGACGGTGGTGCCGTCGGCGGCGACCGCGCCGGTGTTGGTGACGGTGATGGTGTAGGTCACGCTGCCGCCGGGCACGAGGCTGTTCGTGCTCGCGGTCTTGGCGATGCGGATCTGCGCATTCGACGTGACGTTCGCCGTCGCGGTGCACGGTCCGGGCGTATTGTCCGGCGTGCAGACGGCGCCCGGATTCGGCGGCGTCGCCGTGACCGTGTTGCTGACGACGGCCGGCGGCGCTGCGTCGACGATCGCCGTCACGGTGTAGGTCACGAAGCTTCCGGCCGGGAACGTCGCGATCACGTCGCTGATCGCGCCCGCGCCGCTCGCCGCACAGGTCGCGCCGCCGCTGCCGCTGCAGATCCAGGTCTGGCTCGCGATGCCGGCCGGCATCGGATCGCTGACCGGCGTGCCGTCGGCGGCGAGTACGCCTGTGTTCGACACCACGATGGCGTAGTGGATCGTACCGCCCGGCGTCACCGCCGTCGCATCCGCGGTCTTGCTGACGCCGATCTGCGGCACCGGCGGCAGGCTCGCCGTGTCCGCGCACGGCGGCGGTGTGTTCGCCGGCGCGCAGACGCCGTTCGGCGGCGTCGCCGTCGCCGTGTTGTTGATGTTCGCCGGCGGCGTCGGACTCACCGTCGCGGTGACCGTGTAGACGACTGCGCTTGCGGCCGGGAACGTCGCGATCGTCTCGGCGATCGCGCCGCTGCCGGCGGCGTTCGGACACACGGCGCCACCGCTTCCGGCACAGGTCCAGGTCTGGCTCGCGATGCCGTTCGGGATCGGGTCGGTCACGGCCGTGCCGTCCGCCGCGACCGGGCCGGGATTCGTCACGGTGATCGTGTAGTGCACCGTGGCGCCCGGAACGACCGAGGTCGCATCGACGGTCTTGTCGATGCCGACGACAGGCTTGATGTTCGTCGTCCAGGTGCTCGTGTCGTTGCCGCCCGCGGGATCGGTCGTGCCCGACGGCGGTGCGGCCGTCGCCGTGTTGGCGATCGGCGTGCCGGCCGACGCCGAGGTCTGGCCGTCGATCGTGATCACGACCGAGCCGCCCGGCGGCAGGGTCGGGACCGCGCCGCTGACCGTGTTGCCGGCGACCGTCACCGACGCCGGACACGCGGCACCGCCGCTCGCGCTGCCGCAGCTCGCCGCGACACCGGCGATCGCTGCCGGCACCGTGTCGCTGAACGTCGTGCCGTTCGCGGCCGACGGGCCGGCGTTGGCGATCGTCACGGTGTAGCGGATCGGACCACCCGGCACGACGCTGGCCGGACCGCTCTTGACGACCGACACGTCCGCGCTTGCGCTGCGTGCATCGCTGTCGCTCGCCGAGCCCGCCGCGCCGCTCACCGCGTCGTTCGCCGTGACCGCGTTCACGAGCGGATCGGTCGTCAGGTCCGGCGCGAACGCGACCGGCATGCTGAAGGTCAGCGCGTTGGCCGCGCCGGCCGGAATCGTCGCGCCGGTCGCCGAGAAGCTCGTCTGGCCGGCGCTGCCGATCACCGTGCCGCAGGTCGCCGCACCGCCCGGCGTGCAGGTCACGTTGCCCGTCAATGTGACGCCCGCGGGCAGTGCGTCGCTGACGTCGACCTGGGATGCGCCGGCGGGACCGGTGTTCGCGACCGTCACGGTATAGGTCGCGGTGCCGCCCGGCGTATACGTGCCGCTGCCGTCGCTCTTGGTCAGCGCGAGCACCACGCCGGGAACGACGGTGTCGGTGTCGCTCGCCGTGTTGTTGCCCGGATTCGGGTCGGACACGAGCGACGGCGGCGTGACCGCGGCGCTGTTGGTGATCGATGCGCCGGCGAAGCCCGGCGCGACCGACGCCTGCACCGTATACGTGACCGTCGCGCCGGTGTTGATGTTGATCGTGTCGTCGATCGGGCCGCTGCCGGAGGCCGCGCCGCAGCTCGCGCCGGCGCTCGCGCTGCAGGTCCAGCCGGTGATCGTCATGCCGGCCGGCGGCGTATCGGCCACGGTCGCGCCGATGACGTTGTTCGGCCCCGCGTTGCCGACGACGACCGTGTAGGTCGTCGTCGTGCCGGTTGCGACCGAAGCCTGGTTGTCGGTCTTCGTGACCGACAGGTCGGCCGTACCCGTCACCGCGAGTGTGGCCGTCGACGCTCCGGTGTTCGTGACGCCCTGCGTCGTCGTCAGCGCATTGGCCGGAATCGTGTTGATCAGATTGCCGGCGGCGGTGCCGACGACGTTGACGCGGAGCGTGCAGGTGGCGCCGGCGGCGATGCTCGCTCCGGACAGCGCCACCGTGGACGAGCCGGCCGTCGCCGTGATCGTTCCGGTACATCCGGTGAGCGAAGCGCCCGGCGGGGTTGCAACGGCCATGCCGGCCGGCAGCGGATCGCTGAACGCGGCTCCCGAGAGCGCCGTGTTGTTCGGATTCGAATTGACGAGCTGGATCTGCATCTGGCTCGGCGTGCTCGGGGAGACCGTCGCCGGCGAGAACGACTTGCCGATCGTCACGTCGGTGCTGATGACAGTCAGGTTCGCGCCGGCGCGGCCGTCGCGGAACGTCCCGTCGCCGGCCCAGGTATCGCTGTTGGTAATCCCCTGGTCCGTCGTCACCGAGTTCGTCGGAATGACATTGGCCAGCGTGCCCGGCGGCGTCCCCGCCGGCACGGCCACGCCGATCGAGATCGAGCAACTCGCGCCGCCGTTCAAGCTCATGCCGGAAAAGCCGATCGTCGATCCGCCGGCCGGCGCCGTGATCGTCGCGCCCGTGCAGGTCGTGGTGGCCTGCGACGGCGTGGCGACGACCATGCCGGCGGGCAGAATGTCGGCGCCGCTGATGTTGGTCAGCGCATCGACGCCGGTAGCGATGTTTCCGTAGTAGTCGATGCCGTTGTTGACGACGATGGTCAACGTCGCCGTGCCGCCTGCATTCAGCGTGCCCGGAGAGAACGACTTGCTGAGTCGCAGCGGCGTCACGACCCATACCGCGGCGGTGACGGGTGTGGCGTTGCTGCCCGCGCTGGTCACGATGTTGCCGGCGGGGATGGTGTTGGTGTGGATCGAACGCGGCCCTGGAATGATCGGAATGTGCAGACCGGTCTTGATCGTGCAGGATCCCGACGCCGGGATCGTTCCGCCGGTCAGTACGACGGACGTTCCGCCTGCGGGAGCATTCAGTGTGCCGCCCGCACAGGTCGTCGCCGGCGCGGGAGTTGCCGCTACGGTGAACCCCGTGCCCATCGTGGCCAGGTCGTCGGTGACGGAGATCAGGCTCATTGGCGCGGTCGTGTTGTTGACCAGCGTGATCGTTCCGACGTAGTTCGAGCCGCCCATCGTGATGTTGCCGAACGAGCCGTTGATGGATTTGTTCGCCGCGAACGGATTGCTGACCGTCAACGTCGCTGCCGCCGCCGCATACGGAACGCCGTTCCAGTTGCCGGCCGGAATCGTGTTGGCGTAGGAGCCGACGGCGGCGGCCGTGACGGCGACGGTGACCTTGCACGACGAATGGCCGTTCGGACCGCCCGGCGCGGCCGCGAGCGATCCTCCGCTGAGCTGGACACTGCCCGCGCCGGCGGCGGCCGTGACCGATCCGCCGCAGGTGTTCGTGACGTTCGGCAGGGCAGCGACGGTCAGGCCTGACGGAAACGTGTCGGTCAGACCGATCGGCGAGTTCGTCGAGGTCGTGTAGTTGCGAAGTTCCAGTGTGAGGGTCGAGGTGCCGCCGACGGCGATCGAGGTCGGCGAGAACGACTTCACGACGGAGCCGACCGACGTCGGGGTCACCGCCAGGTTCGCGCTGGATCCGGTGTAGCCGACGCCGCTCCAGGTGCCGGCCGGTACGGTGTTGAGCAGATTGCTCAGCGAAGTGCCCGTGGTCCCGACGATCTTGACCGTGATCGTGCACGAGACGTAGGTCGATCCGGTCGCCGGCGAGGCCGCGAGCGAACCTCCGCTGAGCTGGATGCTGGTCGATCCCGCGGTCGCCGTCAGCGTGCCGCCGCAGCCGTTGGTCGCGGCCGGGGCGGGCGCTATCGTCATGCCGGCCGGCAGCGCGTCGACGAGATCGACCGGCGCGATCGCGGCCGCGTTGAGGTTGTCGAGCCGGAGTGTCAGGGTCGACGTCTCGCCGCTGGCGATCGACACCGGCGAGAACGATTTCGCCACCCGTCCGCCGGCGATGGTGCTTATCGCCCCGGATATCGCGTTGTTCGTGATGCCTTGCGCGGAGGTCAGGTTCGACGCGGCGATGGAGATCGACGACGTCGTGTTCGTCGCGGTGTTCGGCGCGGCCTCGACGATGTCGAACGTGATCGTGCAGCTGCCGTTGGCCGGGATCGTGCCGCCGGAAAGCGTACCGGTGCCCGCCGCCGTGTTCAGCGTGACCGGACCGCAGGTCGAACTCAGGTTCGCCGGGGAAGCGAAAGCCTGCAGGGCCGCCTGCAGATTGAACGTGGTCGACACGTTCGTCAGCGCCATCGTGTTGGCATTGTTCAACGTGATCGTCGCCGTGACGGGCGAGCCGTAGCCGCGCAGCACGGTGCCGGCGGGCGCATAGGCGATCGTGCCCGTGACCCGCGTGCTCGCGACCACGGCCAGCGAGGCGCTGGCGGCCGACCCGTTCGAGCCCTGCGACGAGGTCACGCCGCCGGCAGGAACGATGTTCGTGTAGCTGCCGAGCGCGCCGGCGGTGACCGGGACCGTCACATTGCACGTGCCGCCGTTGGAGGCGATCGAGGCGCCGCTCAGCGAGAATGAACTCGCTCCGGCCGCGGCGGCAACGGTTCCGCCGCAGGTCGTCGCCGCGTTGGCCGGGTTCGCGACGACGAGGCCGGCGGGCAGGTTGTCGGTGAACGCGACACCCGTGGCCGCGGCGGCGCCCGTGTTGCCGAGCGTGACCGTGACCGTCGACGTGCCGTTGACGGTCATCGTCGCCGGCGTGAACGTCTTGTTGACTGTGATGGCCGCGTGCGCCGGCGCAGCGAGCAGCGCGATGCCATAGACGAGCACGAGGATGGCGCAGCGGCGAATCGCCGTCCTCACGCCGCCGCTGCTCCCGCGGGATCTATGTTCCCTTTGTGCCGTTCGCGCACAATCGTGCAAATCCATGACTGCTCCTTGAGTGGTTTCCCGGGTGATCGCCTGAGCGGACGAGAACGACAGGCGCGGATACCTGTCTCCGCTCTCGTCCGTTCGACGGATGTCGCCGCTTCCTCATTGCCGTCGGAAAAGTACGAAGATGGATCTTTCCGCACTGCCGGGCCTGCGCCGACGCGCGCTCGGCAGCCGCTCTCACTGGGCACGAAAAGGCCGGCCCGACGCCATTCGCGCCACTTTCGCGTTTGATTCGCGGTTCGTTTCGCGCGGGTTCCGGCGGCGCGCGCGGCCGTGGACGAGGCAAGCCGGCGCAGAGGATCCGTCGTGGACGCGGCCGGCCCGACACCACCGGAACATCGGCGGGAATGCCGTCGCTGGCGCCGGCGCGGCGTGCGCCGGATCGCGAAGATTTACTGCACGCAAACTGATATAAGTACGCGTCCAGCTCGTGATCGAGCGCCGTCGTCGTCGTCGCCGCGAGACGCGATCGGCGTAGTGGGGCGTACTCTGAAGCGGCCGTCGTGACGACCATCCCGAAAATCGAAAGGACCAGGCAGACCTGGAAGCCCGGCTACGGGTCCGCCGGGATTTCATGCTGCCGCAGGCGTGCGTGTTGCGACTCCGCGACCACGCGCCAGCACGCGGCGCCATGCGACGCCGGTTCGGCCGACTGATGCGGCGCACGATCTACCGCTTCGGCGACTGCCAGATCGATCCGTCGTCGCGCGAGCTGCGCCGCGACGGCGAACTCGTCGAACTGTCGCCGAAGGTATTCGACTGTCTCGCCTATCTCGTCGAGCGGCGCGATCGTGCCGTGGGCCGCGACGAACTCGTCGCCGCGGTCTGGGGCAAGACCGAGATCACCGACACCTTGCTCGGCCAGACCATCCTCAAGGCGCGCCGCGCGGTCGGCGACAGTGCGCGCGATCAGGGGGTGATCCGCACGATTCCGCGCTTCGGCTATGCCTGGGCCGCCGACGTGACGACCGACGCCATCGATGACACGCCGCCGCCCGTGCCTCGTGCGACGCGGCGTGCCGCCATCGTCGCGGCCATCGTGGCCATCGTCGTCGCGACCGGCGTGATCGCGTGGCTGCTCGCCGACCGTCGCCAGACGCCGCGGCCGACACGGGCGGCGGTCGTGCTGCCGGTCGACGTGATGGCCGGATCCGAGTGGGCCTGGGTGCGGCTCGGCCTCATGGACGCGATCGCCGCGCGTCTGCGCGAGGGCGGCCTGGCCGTGGTGCCGAGCGACACCGTCGTCGCGCTGACGGACGCGGGCCGTTTCGACGTAGGTACGGCGACCGGCGCCGCGCTGACCGTCGCGCCGAGCGCAGTCTGGGGACCGGCCGGCTGGCACGTGCGCGTGGAGGTGCAGGGCGCCGGATCGCCGCTCGCCATCAATATCGAGAGCGGCGACGTGCTGCTCGCCGGACGCATCGCCTCCGACGCCGTGCTCGCGCAGCTCGGCAAGGCGCCGCCGGCCGCGCCGGAAAGCCTGGAACTCGACGACGCGGGACGGCTGCAGCGCGCCGAGGCGGCGCTGCTCGCGGGCGACGTCGACGGTGCGCGGCGCCTGCTGCTGTCCGCGCCGGATACTGTCGCGCAGTCGCCCGAATACGTGCTGCGCCTGGCGAAGCTCGATTTCCGCGAAGGTCGTTTCGACGAAGCCGAGCGGCGGCTGCGCGAGCTGTCCGCGCGCACGACGGCGGAGACCGACGCGGTGCTGCGCGCGCGGATCCGCAACGGGCTGGGTCACGTCGCGCTGCGGCACGGCGATGTCGCCGCCGCGGTCGCAGCGTACGACGAGGCCGCGACCTTGCTGCGCGGGCACGATGCGCCGGAGGATCTCGGACAAGCCCATATGGGACGCGGCAGCGCGGCGCAGATCCGCGGCGACGCGGAGAGCGCGCGCAAGGATTTCTCGCAGGCACGCATCGCGTTCGAGCTCGCGGGCGACGAGATGTCGACGGCGCGCGTCGATGCGAACGAAGGCATGCTCGACATGTCGGGCGAGCGCTATTCCTCGGCCGTCGGTGCGCTCGATCGCGCCGCGCAGCGGTTCGAACGCTTCGGCATGGCGAACGAGCTCGCGATGACGGCGAGCGCGCAGATCGCCGCGCAGCTCGCGCTGCTGCGGCCGCGCGAGGCGCTCGCCGCCGGCGCGCGCGCCTGGC